>JBHHTR010000010.1:0-23579 GCA_046753505.1 Thermodesulfobacteriota bacterium | reverse complement strand
AATTTGGGATTAACATATGTAATGGTGCCCTTAGCATCCGTGATTACTATAGAGACCGGGCTCTGTGCGATGGCGGCGCTCAGATTTCTTAGCTTCTCCTCTCCCTTTTTGCGCTCCGTAATATCCCTGATTGTCCCTTCGAGGCCGATGACCTGCCCATCCTCATCATAAAGCAATTGCGCATTCCTGGAGACCCATCTGTGTTGACCACTTTTGTGTACTACCTCCGCTTCATAGTCAAATATCTTGCCCACCCCCGTTGCACTCAGCGCTCTTAGAAATTTTTCACGGCCGTCAGGGTCGACATAGTAATCTGCAATCTTCTTGCCGATGACCTCTCTCTGGGTATGGCCTGAAAAGATCTCTACCGATGGAGAGATGGCTTCAATGACGCCGTCGGCGTCGGTCTGGTAGTAGGTGTCCTGGAGGTTGTCGATGATTCGGCGGAGCTTCCTCTCCTTCGCCAGTAGCTCCTTGGTTGTAAGCTCCCGGTGCGCCACCATCACCTGGGCGAAGATGCCAAAGAGGATGAGAAGGGCCGCCGTAACGCACCGCATCCAGAACTCATTTGCAGTAGGGGTGATAAGCTGTTCGAGGAAGGGACCTGACTGGAAAACTGTGACGTGAATTAGCGATTCGAGAAGCCAGTAACTTGCGGCTACTGCCAAACCGATCCAGGTGAGCCTGCCGCGCCATGTCAGGGACGCAACGCCTTGCCTGGGCTCCTCTCTCATGGCTTGCTTCTCTTTAAATGTAGTTGGTGGGATTTAATCTGTTTGCTCCTCCAATGTCTGGTGTGCGGGAGGGGCTGATTGGTTCAGACCCTTCGTAATGTAAGGCTCTTTCTCCAGATATTTCATAGACAAACTGTCCATAAGTTTCTTGAGAAAAAGTGCGTGGAGCCTGATGACTGGATGTGGTGAGCCGATCCCATCAATACGGCACATTGTAAGATAATACGATAGTTAAGTAAATGGGTAGAAACACGTATATTTGAGATTGACCGGTGGCGAGAGTGACGGCGTTTACGCTCTGTCAGCCCCTCAATTGAACTCTCCTCTCCCCTCGGTGGATAGGGCAGGGGTGAGGGGTCACAGGGGTGAGCAGGGGCGACCTTTAATACTTGGATGTGGCGTACCCTTTGTGAATGGCGTATCTGACCAGAGCGGGAAGGTTGTTGAGATCAAGCTTTATCATAATATTCGAACGGTGTTTTTCCACCGTTCTGTGGCTGATATAGAGCAGGTCGGCAATCTCTCTGCTGGTTTTCCCCTCGGCGATGTGCTTTAGCACTTCCCGCTCCCGTAGAGTGAGAGAGTTGGAGAAGGGTTGGTCCCTTGCCCGGCAGATGTTGATGAAATCGTCAGGCAATCTCTCCGCCAGAGTTGGCGATATATAAAACGCTCCATCAATAATTGTATCAAGGGCCGTGAACAGCTCCTTCCCAGCTGCGCTTTTAAGGAGGTAGCCGTCAGCCCCTGCGGCGATAGCCTGCGACAGATACTCCCTGTCGTCATGCATACTCAGAACCAGTATCTTCACAGTGGAGCTGGCCGACCTGATTCTCCTAGTTGCCTCAATCCCGCCGAGTGCAGGCATCGTAATATCGATGATAACCATATCGGGGGCGCCCTCTTTCAGAAGATTAAGGAGTTCAATCCCATTGTCCGCCTCTCCGACTACCTCTATCTCATCTCTCATCTCAAGAATCTTCCTGACTCCTTCACGAAACATGGCGTGGTCGTCAGTCAATACAATGCTGTATGGACACATAATCAGCCTCCCGCCTTGTTTGTTGAAACGGTAAAAGATATCTTTGTGCCCTCTCCCACTTGAGAGTCCATCTCAAATGAGGCCTTCACCATTCGCAACCGCTCCTTAAGTGTGAAGAGCCCCATGCCTCTTCCGCCGGACTCTAATGGAGCGCTATGCTCATACCCGATGCCGTTATCTTCGATAGAGAAATAGACACTATCGGCCATCTTCCTGATAACTATTGACACACGGGTTGCCTTGGAGTGTTTGACTATGTTGGCAAGGCTCTCCTGAAATATCCTGTAGATGCTTATCTGCCGATCCTCTGTAAAGAGATTGTTAATATCCGCTAAATCAATCGATATTTCCGCGTCATAATGGTTCGTTAAATCTTCAATCAGTTGAGTAACGGCCATGGATAGACCTAGATCTTCCAGTATAGCGGGGCTCAGATCACGGGAGAGACGGCGGGTATTTTCGATAACCTTATCCAGGTAGTGTAAGCTCTCTTCACACTCCTTTTTCAGCGATAGCTGGTCGTCGCCGAGCTTCATTGAAATGTTATTCAACTGTAGCCCCAGCAAGGCCAGTGACTGGCCCAACTCATCATGAAGCTCAAATGCGAGTCGTCTTCGCTCCCTCTCCTGAACCGTCAGTATGTGGGATGAGAGAGTGTGGAGCTGGCGCTCCGATTCAATCAATGTCGCCTCCAGCGTCTTGCGTTCAGTGATGTCCTGTATGGTGCCTATCATCCTCACATGGTTGCCTGCGCCGTCAAAGGCCTGTTCCCCCAACCCATGAACCCACCTCGTCTCATTGTCATTCACCCTGACAATGCGGTACTCCTGATTGAACGGTTCCTGCCGTGCCATGAGCTTGGTCAGGTAGCGCTCCATTCGGTCCCGGTCGTCAGGGTGGATTATGTTAAACCACCCTTGAACATCCTTCGTGTAATTCTCAGGAGTTCCAAAAATATTATCTAAAACTTCCGAGCCTGTCCAGAGCCCTGTTGTAACGTCAAAGGAGTAGGTGCCGAGTTTTGCGACCCGCTGTGTCTCTTTGAGAAAGAAGGTATGTTGACGCACCTCATGCTCGGCCCGCCTGCGCCGCATGTAGGAGATGACCATTGTTCCAGTGATGCGGAGCGCTCTGCCGTCATCACTAGACCAGTTGCGGCGCTTCACCGTATCGTCAAGGCCGATGACGCCGAAGAGGTCGCCGTCGTGGGTATGAAGGGGAGCTGCGATAAGAGAGTGGATACCCTGGGCCTGGAGAAGCTCCTTCTCAGCTGCGGCGTGGGCAGGGAGATCGGCAACGTTGGGTATTATTATATATTTATCACTCTCCATTCTCTCCATCCACCACTGGTAGAGGCCAGTGTCCAACTCCTGCAGGGTGTCAATCTGCGGCGCTGTCCCCGGCGAGCACCATTCATAGAGTTTGTTCATCTGTTTGCCTCCGTCACTGAGCCTGAAAATATAGGCACGATTAACCTCTACCCCTGCGCCCAGCAATCGTAAAATAACATTCAGATCGACCTCCGCAGATGTAGAGAAGTATCTCGATACCGCTGCGATGGCCTTTTCAAGGGCGAGGCGGTGGCGGAGTTCATCCTCCTTTTTTTTACGCTCTGTGATGTCCCGGACAATCGCTCTCGTAGAGACAACTGTCCCGTTCTCCACGTATGGCGTTACATGTGCCTCTATATCAACCCTGACCCCTCTCTTTGTGACCATCGCGGTAACGTAACGGCATCGCTCTCCACTGAAGACGCGCTCCGCCGCCTCTTTTGTCGTGGCCCGGTAGTCGGGGTGGATGATCTCAGTCAGGGCTTTCCCGATATACTCATCCCTGGAGTACCCCATCGTCTCCAGTTCGGCGCGGTTTGCGTCCACGATCCTGCCGTCTCTGTCTACAAGATGAATCATATCCTGCGCATCCTCAAAGAGATTCCGGTATCGCTCCTCGCTTTTCCGCTGGGCTATTCTTGACTTTATGATTGTTCGCAGATATCGATTACGCGCCACAAGCATGATGGAGAGAAGGAGGAGAAGAGAGACGACCACTACAATGAGGAGGATCTGAGTTGCCCTGAAATACTTGAGATGGATATCACGCGACAGAGTCAGGATAGCCTTCATCGTCTCGACATCATCCACCATGTCGCGGAATACCTTGTCGTACTGTTGATCTATGTCGGTTCCAACCCCTGAAAGGCGCGGAGAGGCAAGCCTGCGACGCGTCAAGAGGCGGAACTCCTCCAAGAGCTTATCCACATCTGCGCTTTGATCCTGGAGAGCCGCCAGCTCCGGATGCTCGTTGAATATGTGGGTGTGTCTCCCCTTTTTTTTGATAAAGAGGTTGTCCTGCCCGGCGACTTCGATATGGCCCAATATAGCGGCGTCATCCGTCTCTTTTGCCTGTATGATGTTCTCTTCAAGCCAGAGATGAGCCTGACTGGTGTGGCCGATGATTGCTTCGGCAGACTCAATCATCGCGCCATGGACCGTGCCGATATGCCTGCCACGTTCCATGACATAGAACATGCCGCTGATAATGAGCAGGGCAAGGAGGGCGAGAGCCAGGTAGAGGGGATAGGGGATATTGATCGGATTATTTTTGTCCATCAATTGACGCCCCCTGACGCTCTACCACCTTGAGAGAGAATGGGTGGTATGATTTTTTAAGGCACGATAAGAAAGCAAAAAGCCGACAAAATCAGCAACGGAGATTACTCCCCGAACATCTCATTGCGTCATGAATGTTAGACTGGAAAGATTGAAGACAGTATATCAGATTTTTGCTTACAAATCACCTGAAAAATAGAGACCAGATTAATACTCCCTCTCCCTACCGGGGAGAGGGCTGGGGTGAGGGGAGTGATAACAGTGAGTGATAAAGTCCTTGCTAAAATAAATTTTCCTGCTATTATTAAATAATGAATCGGGTCAGGCACATATGCGTAATCATTCTTCTTGCCCTCTTTACGACCGGTAGTTTGGCCGCAACTGCAATGGCCTATTGCGGGGCTGATCACGACAGTATGTCCATGACAAGCACCCTTGGCGGCGTTGCCCATAGCACTATGAGTGCGATGGAGCATGATGGCATGACAACGGTTGGCGACGACCATAGCGCCCATGACGGAGAGAGCGACCCATCGAACTGTTTCGAATGCGACGGAAGCCTCTGTCATGGCCAGAGCCTCGCGCCCGTTCCCTCGACGTCCGGCCTCTATAACTCTACCATAGGCCTTTACTTCGAAAAAGAAATTAACCTTACTATAGTCTTCCTCACAAGAATTCCCCAACCACCAAAACAACTCTCCTAGATCCCTTTAGAACCCGAACCTTGTTCTAATATCTTATCGGGGTAGTGCGTTTTTGCGCTTACGCCCGGCGAGGAGAGTTATCATGTATCTTTTCTTTACACTATTATTGGGGCTTCGGCTCTTTTTTTCACTCGTCGCGCTCGTCATTCTTGCTTCGCCAGTCAATTCATTAGCTGCGGCGGAGGCGGGAGAGATAAACACCTCTGTAGGGACGGCAACAGCAGTTACGTTGGACGGCCTCATTGCCGCGGGGCTGAGAGATAGTCCGGCCATTAAGGCTAAAAGGCTCGCCTGGGAGAGCGTCAAGGAGAGGTACCCCCAGGCGAGATCCCTGCCTGATCCCATGTTGACCTATACCCAACCCTTCCAGGAGATTGAGACGCGGCTGGGTCCAATCAGGCGCTCTTTCATGCTCAGTCAGAGAGTGCCATACCCCGGCAAGCTACGCTTAAAGGGGGAGGTTGTCTACAAGGATGTCGAGATCGCAAGAATTGCTCTCGATAGTGCCACAAGGGATCTTGTGCTCGACGTGAAGAAGGCCTACTACGACCTCTACTATCTCGACAAGGCCAAGGCCCTCGCCGGAGAGAGGATAGAGCTTTTCGATCACTTCAGCAGAGCCGAGATGAACGATTACTCGGTCGGAGCTGCGAGATTTTCTGACGTGGTAAGCGCGGAGACACGTTTCGCCGACGCCGAATATGACCTGATCCTCTTCGCGGAGTTGAGGCGTGGGGTAGCGAGCAGATTGAATACCCTCCTCGGTCGTGATCCCGAATTCGTTGTGCCGACCGTAGCCGAGCCGGTCATAGAGGAGGATATGACCGTGCTTGAGGAGCTTTACCGGCTGGCGGGGGAAAATGAAGATATCCGGGCTGCCGAGATCATGATTGAAAAGAGCGAGCTTAAAAAGAAGCTCTCCACCTTCTCCTCTAAACCGAACTTCATGGTGGGTTTCAAGTATACCGAAGTAGGCAATGCTGCGATGCCCAGCTTAAGCGACGGTGGAAGGGACGCCGTCGCCGTGACCTTCGGTCTCACTCTGCCTCTCTGGGGAAAAAAGAATCGAGCGGCAAGGGCAGAGGCAAACCTTGCCCATCTAAAGAGTGCACAGACAAAAAGCGCGCTTGATGACGGCCTGAACGCAAAGGTCAAGAAGGCCTACGTAGATTTGAAAAGCAACTACCAGCTTGTAAGGCTCTACTCTAATTCACTCCTGCCCAAGGCAGAGAAGCTGATCAGTACAGTGGAGATCAACTACAAGAACGGTAACGGCTCGATAGCAGACCTGTTCGAGTCCAAAGTTATGTGGATAAACTTTTCTCTCGCATATCATCGGGCCGCATCGAACTATCTTAAGAATCGAGCCGATCTTGAGAGGCTTACGTCCGGATTCGCCCTGGAAGATAGAGAGTTGGCCGACTTGGAACGCTTGTTGAAGGAGGAATTGTATAATGATTGAAGATAAGAAAGGCGGCGGGAGACCGCTCCTTTATATAATTTTGTTGATCGTAGGCATAGGCGTTGGCGGGGCGGGGGGGTGGTTTCTGTTTTCAAAAGGAAAGCTCCCTGGTGCGGCATCACCGACAACGAGCACCGGGAATGGCGTAACGATGGAAAAAGCCGGTAAAAAGGTCAAGTACTGGCAGGCGCCCATGGATCCGACCTACATAAGGAACGAGCCCGGAAAGAGCCCGATGGGCATGGATCTTATACCTGTCTATGAGGGTGATGACGAACAGATGGAAGCCGGTACCGTGAGGATAGATCCGGTGACGGCCCAAAATATCGGCGTAAGAGTGACTAAAGTTGCAAAGCAGGTCCTTACAAAGACCATAAGGACCGTAGGTCGGGTCGATTATGACGAAAAGCGGGTTCACCATGTAAATACCAAGATAGAGGGTTGGGTCGAAAAGCTCTACGTCGACTTTACAGGTGAGGCTGTCAACAAAGATGACTACCTCCTTGAGATATACAGTCCCAAGCTTGTTGCCACCCAGGAAGAGTATCTGCTCGCAAAGAGCTATCAGGAAAAGGCAGGGGTAGCCACAGGCTTACCGGGAGGCGGCTCCGTATTGGAGCTTGCCAGGAAGAGGCTCGAACTCTGGGACGTTCCCAGACACCAGATAAGGGAACTCGAAGAGAGCGGAGTTATAAAGAAGAGTATCCACGTCCACTCCCCTGCCAGCGGGATAGTAGTAAAGAAGAATGTGAAGGAGGGCATGTACGTCAAGCCGGGGGTAAACCTCTATACCATAGCCGACCTCTCCAAGATATGGGTCTATGCCGATATTTACGAATACGAGATGGAGTGGGTGAAGCTCGGTCAGGAGGCCGAGATGACCCTTGCGGCCTACCCCGGCAGGCTCTTCAGGGGCACAGTATCCTTCATCAACCCCTTTATGGAGCCAAAGACGAGGACCGTCAAGGTAAGGATTGAGTTTGATAACAGGGACGGCTTGCTCAAGCCCGATATGTTTGCAAACGTTTCGCTGAAAGCACGCCGCGACAACTCCTCCGTCACTGTTCCTACAGAGGCCGTGCTCCTCTCCGGCGAGAGGAGCGTCGTGATAGTTGCGCGGGGCGGTGGCAAGTTCACACCGAAGGAGGTCACTTTAGGCGTAGAGGCCGGTGGCTACTATGAAGTTATCGGCGGGATCGAAGCGGGTGAAGAGGTCGTCACCAGCGCCCACTTCCTTATAGATTCCGAGAGCAGACTCAAGGAAGCGATATCGAAGATGCTTGAGCTTAATAAAGAGGATAGTGGCTCCACTGATATGGAGGGCATGGATCACTCCGGCATGGAGGGCATGGATCACTCCGGTATGGAGGGCATGGATCACGGTTCCATGGAGCATGGGGAGATGGACCAATGATAAAGAAAATAATCGAACTCTCCATCAACAACAGGTTCCTCGTAATACTCTTTACGCTTGCCGTCATCGGCTTCGGTATTTACTCGATGAAGAAGACCCCTCTCGACGCCATACCGGACCTCTCGGACGTGCAGGTAATCATCTACACCAAGTTTCCGGGTCAGGCCCCGCAGGTAATCGAGGACCAGGTCACCTATCCATTGACGACTGCCATGCTTTCCGTCCCCTACGCAAAGGTAGTTCGCGGCTACTCCTTCTTCGGTTTCTCATTCGTCTACATAATCTTCGAGGACGGCACGGATATCTACTGGGCAAGGAGCCGCGTTCTCGAATACCTTAACTTTGTTCAGGGGCGATTGCCGAATGGCGTAAACCCTACACTGGGACCCGACGCCACAGGCGTGGGCTGGGTCTACGAATACGCCCTCGTCGATAAGAGCGGCAAAAACGACCTCTCCGACCTCCGCTCCATACAGGACTGGTATATGCGCTACGAGCTTCAGACCGTGCCGGGCGTGGCCGAGGTTGCAAGCATCGGCGGATTCGTTAAGCAGTATCAGGTAGAGGTAGACCCCAATAAACTTCTTGCCTACAACATCCCACTAGGTAAGGTCAAACAGGCAATCAAACGATCCAATAACGACGTTGGCGGTCGTCTCGTCGAGATGGCCGAGACGGAGTTCATGGTTCGCGGACTCGGTTATATAAAGTCGATAGAGGATATCAAGAATGTAGTCGTGGGCATTGACGGAAAGGGCACTCCGGTGACTGTCCGGGAGATAGCCCACGTTCATCTTGGTCCCGAACTCAGACGCGGAATAGTCGAGCTTGACGGAGAGGGCGAGGTTGCCGGAGGCGTTGTCATCATGCGCTACGGCGAGAACGCCCTCGAGGTGATAGATAAGGTAAAGGAGAAGATTGAGGCGCTAAAGAGCGGGCTCCCCGAGGGTGTGGAGATCGTGACAACCTACGACCGCTCCGGCTTAATCGAGCGCGCCATAGAGACCCTTAAAGAGAAGCTCGTAGAGGAATCGATTGTAGTTGCCCTCATGTGCGTGATCTTCCTGCTCCACTTCCGAAGCGCCCTCGTGGCTATATTTACGCTCCCTGTAGGCATCCTGATAGCCTTTATCGTAATGCGTTACCAGGGCATCAACGCCAATATCATGAGTCTAGGGGGAATAGCCATAGCCATAGGCGCGATGATAGACGGCGCGATCGTCATGATAGAGAACGCCCACAAACACATAGAGCATAACGCCGAAAGTGGCGGCACAAAGGAGCACTGGCAAATTGTTGCCGACTCCGCCAAGGAGGTGGGGCCGGCCCTATTCTTCTCGCTCCTCATAATAACCTTCTCCTTTATGCCGGTCTTCTCTCTGGAGGCGCAGGAGGGGCGGTTATTCTCGCCCCTCGCCTTTACCAAGACATACTCCATGGCGGCTTCGGCGCTCCTTGCCGTGACGATCGTGCCGGTGCTCATGGGCTACTTTATACGCGGAAAGATTTTGCCGGAGAAGAGGAACCCAATAAACCGCTTCCTCCTCTTCCTATACGGGCCGGTCGTCAGGTTCGTATTGAGGTTCAAGATTGGCGTCATAGTAATAGCCCTCCTCGTCCTCGCGGCTACGGTCGTGCCCCTCAAGAGGCTGGGCGGCGAGTTCATGCCGCCCCTTAACGAGGGCGACCTCCTCTATATGCCGACAACACTGCCGGGCATATCGATTACCAAAGCGCGCGAGCTTATGCAGCAGACCGACCGCATAATAAAGAGCTTCCCGGAGGTTGAGCGCGTATTCGGCAAGGTGGGGCGCGCCGAGACGGCGACCGACCCGGCGCCCCTATCAATGCTTGAGACTACGATACTACTCAAGCCCGAGAGCGAGTGGCGCGAGGGCATGACCACCGAGAAGCTAATAGAGGAGCTTGATAGGGCCGTACATATCCCAGGTGTGACCAACGCATGGACCATGCCGATAAAGACGAGGGTCGATATGTTATCCACCGGCATAAAGACGCCGGTCGGTATAAAGGTTGCGGGCGATAACCTTCAAACACTCGAAGAGCTCGGCAGGCGTATCGAGGCCGTTGTCAGGGATATCCCCGGCACGTTGTCCGTATTCTCGGAGCGGGTCGTCGGCGGTAACTACATCGACTATAATATTGACCGCCTCAAGGCCGCAAGATACGGCCTTACCGTCGGCGACGTACAGGATATAATCCAGTCGGCCATAGGCGGGATGAATATAACGACAACTGTCGAGGGCCTTGAGCGTTACCCGGTAAACCTCCGCTATGGACGGGAGCTTCGCGATGACCTTACCAAGCTGAAGCGCATACTCATCCCCACCCCGACGGGCGCGCAAATTCCCATAGCGCAGGTGGCCGCAATAAGCGTCAAAAAAGGGCCGCCCGGCATCAAGAGCGAAAACGCCCGTCTTAATGCCTGGATATATGTGGATCTCAAGGGCATAGATGTCGGCACATACGTCAGGAACGCCAAAAAGGTGCTCGCCGAGAGCGTAGAGATGCCGCCGGGATACTCCCTCGTCTGGAGCGGGCAGTACGAGTATATGGAGCGGGCAGCACAAAGGCTGAAACTTGTTGTGCCGTTGACTTTAGGCATAATATTTCTCCTCCTCTTCTTTAACTTCCGAAGTGTGCTCGAAAGCCTCATCGTCATGCTCTCTCTGCCCTTCGCACTCGTAGGCGGTGTCTGGTTCATGTACATACTCGGCTACAACATGAGCGTGGCCGTCGGCGTGGGCTTCATTGCGCTTGCCGGGGTGTCAGCGGAGATAGGTGTCATTATGCTCATATACCTCGATATGGAGTATAAGGAACGCTTCCTCCACGGCAAATTGACGAGTAGAGGAGACCTCTATGAGGCCATAGCCTATGGGGCGAGCAAGAGGATTCGCCCCATAATGATGACCGTATGCGCCATCATTGGCGGGCTCCTTCCCATACTCTGGGGCACGGGCACGGGAAGCGAGGTAATGAAGAGGATTGCCGCTCCCATGGTTGGCGGCATGGTCACTACAACAGTACTGACCCTTATAGTGATACCGGTTATCTACGCGGTATGGAAGGGGCAGGGTTTAAAAACGCTGCCGGTTACCCACAGCGATAAGGAGGAGTAAATCATGAAGGAGATAAAGGCTTATATACGGTTGGAAAAGGCGGAGGAGGTGGTAGACGCGCTTGAGGAGGCGGGTGTTCCGGGTTTTACGATCATAGAGGTAAAGGCCCTCGGAGCGGCCTGCGTTCCGGAAGATGAGAAGCTATCCATCGAATACGGCGAGCCAATGAGCCCCATAACCAAGCTTGAGGTTGTCTGCAACGACGGGGATTTGGATCGACTGGTCGATATCATAACCGCCGCCGCATATACCGGCCACAAGGGTGACGGCAAGATATTCGTAAGCGAGGTGGTTTGTGCCGTACAGATAAGGACACAGGAGCGAGGCGAGGCGGCGCTTGCTCCTCCGGAAAACTGACTGAACCGATGTCCCCGCGACGTAACGTAGTCGAGGGCTTCAGCCCTCGCACAAGCGAACCCTGAAGGGTTCGAGTACGAGTAGGCCCGCTATTCATGGATTACCTCAATGGTGGTGGGGATGTGTGACGATTGAAGTGGAGAGCATAGTGTAGTATTCTTACTCCTCTGCTTCTCATTGAATGTGGGAAGAGAACAGTTGATTATTAACCAATAAAGAACGGAGAGGATACTGTTATGACGCAAATTGTTAAAGGAAGTATCGTTGGTTTTTTTGTCATGCTCATTTTGGCATCAACAACACTGGCGGCAGATGTCAAGATGTACAAAAGCCCCTATTGCGGCTGCTGCACAAGCTGGTCTGATCATCTGGAGAGTGGTGGCTTTGCAGTATCCACTGAGAAGAGAGATGACATGGATGCGATTAAGGCCCGCCATGGAATACCCATTCATCTGAGGTCGTGTCATACTGCCCTAGTTGACGGCTACATCATCGAAGGCCATGTGCCGCTCTCTGACATCAAGCGTATGCTGAAGGAACGTCCCGACATCAAGGGATTGACCGTCCCTGGAATGCCGATCGGCTCCCCAGGCATGGAGCAGGGAAACCGCAGGGACAGATTCAATGTTCTCGCCATTCGCAAGGACGGTTCAACCTATCTCTACAACTCCTACCCTGGACGCTGACATGGAGCTGATAGGGGCGCTACTGCCGGGCGTAGCCGAGATGCAGAACCTCCACCCCCTGGTGGTCCACTTTCCGATAGCCCTCCTGAACGGTTTTCTCCTTATGGAGGTGCTTGGCGCTCTCTTCATGAGTGAGGATTGCAGGACGGCCGCACGGTGGATGCTCTACCTCGGCACACTCGGCGCTGTAGCGGCTGTGGCCTTTGGTCTCAAGGCAGAAGGCACCCTGCTCCATAATAGAGCGATCCACGTGATTCTCGAAAGGCACGAGAAGTTTGGTCTTACTGTACTTATCCTGGCAACCACTCTTTCCGTCTGGCGAATTCTAAGGGAGAGACACTTTAAGACAACCGAAAGGGGGATCCACATAGTCGTTGCCGCAGTAATGGTAGCGGTTATGGCCATTGGCGCTGATATGGGCGGACTCATGGTCTATAAGCACGGCGCTGGTGTAAAGGCCGTACCAATGGACGATGGTCACGACCATGCTCTCGGTGAGGGAGATCACCATGATGATAGAGGTCCGACAGATCACCACGACGAAGGCGGTCACGACGAGGGGTCGCACGACCACTGATTTTCTGATGTGAAAATGAGGTGATTCGAATGGCCAAAGACCCCGTATGCGGAATGGATGTGGAGCCTGTAAGGGCTGCTGGCAGCAGCTCTTACAGGGGGGAGACCATCTATTTTTGCAACCCTAACTGTAAAGTGAAATTTGACGCGAACCCTGCTGCCTTTCTTCATTCCGAGGATGAGGAAGAGGAACCCAGAAGTGAAGACAACTCCATCGAAATATCAACCACCTCCGTTCTGAAAAAGATAGACCTACCCATCACCGGCATGAGTTGCGCCTCCTGCGCCGCCAAGGTTGAGAAGTGCATTGGAGGTCTGGTTGGCGTAGATAAGGCCTCCGTCAACTTCGCTACCGAAAAGGTATCTATCTCCTACGACCCGGACAGCATCAGCCCCGCCGATTTTATAGAGGCTATCAGGGGACTCGGTTACGGTGTCGGCTCTGCGACGGCTATCATCCCAGTGCAGGGTATGAGCTGTGCATCCTGTGCATCGAAGATCGAGGGCGCGCTCGCCGCCCTCGATGGCGTTATCAACGCCTCCGTGAATCTCGCCACAGAAAAGGCCACAATCGAATACCTACCTGCGATAGTTTCTCTCTCAGATATGGTCGTGGCCATTAAAGGGGCGGGCTTCGAGGCCGTGGTGGTAAGAGAGAGTGCAGATCTCGATGAAGAAAAAGATCGGGCCACTAAAGAGGCCTTTAGAAGGCTCAAAGGGAAGCTCATAGCGGGTATTGTTCTTACCTTACCCATATTCGTCTTTACCCACCCGGCCCTCTTTGGCCTTGCCGGCCTTCTCGACCTCTCAAGAGAGACATATTTTATTTTCCAGTTTATCCTTGCCACGCCCGTCCAGTTCTGGTGTGGCCTTCAGTTCTACAGGGGGGCGGTTGCGGCCGCGAGGCACAAGACGACCGACATGAATACGCTCATTGCCATAGGTACGTCATCTGCTTATCTCTACAGTGTGGTTGTCACCTTTTTCCCTTCTCTATTTGATGTTGCCGGTCACTCATCAGAGGTCTACTTCGACACGGCCGCTGCCATCATCGTTCTAATCCTCACAGGCAGGCTCTTTGAGGCCAGGGCCAAGGGGCAGACAGGAGAGGCTATTAAAAAGTTAATAGGCATGCAGGCAAAGACAGCGAGAGTCCTTAGAGGAGACAGCGAGGCCGACATCCCTATTGAGGAGGTGGTGGAGGGAGATATCGTCGTGGTAAGGCCTGGCGAGAAAATTCCAGTGGACGGCGTTTTAACTGATGGATATTCGGCAATAGACGAGTCGATGATAAGCGGCGAAAGCATTCCCGTTGAGAAAAAGGAGGGTGATGAAATCATCGGAGCCACTATAAACAAGACAGGCTCTTTCCGTATGAGGGCCACTCGCGTCGGCAGCGAGACCGCCCTAGCCCAGATCATAGTGATGGTCGAGGAGGCCCAGGGCAGCAAGCCCCCGATTGCAAGACTTGCCGACCTCATCGCGAGTTACTTTGTACCGGCGGTCATAGTCATAGCGGTCATTACCTTTATCATTTGGTTAGTTTTAGGTCCTGAACCCTCATTTACCTATGCCCTTTTAAGTTTCGTTGCGGTCCTTATAATAGCATGTCCCTGCGCGCTGGGTCTTGCTACTCCTACGTCGATTATGGTCGGCACCGGCAAGGGCGCGGAAAACGGCATACTCATTCGAGGCGGCGAGTCCCTTGAGACGGCCCATAAGGTTAACGCCATCGTACTCGATAAGACGGGGACACTTACAAAGGGGGAGCCAACCCTCACCGATGTTACAGCCGTGGCCGATTTTAATGAGGATGAGGTGCTCTTTTATGCCGCTAGTGCAGAGCGGGGCTCCGAACATCCCCTCGGCGAGGCCATAGTAAGGGGCGCTGACCTGAGAAAGGTCGATCTTGCTGCTGCCGAAGAATTTAACGCTTTGCCCGGTCACGGCATAAAGGCCGTGATAGATGGACACGCCGTGCTGCTTGGAAATATAAAACTCATGAAAGACGAAATTATTGAGTTGGGAGGACTTGAAAGTGAGGCCGAAAGGCTCGCTGACGAGGGTAAGACCCCGATCTATCTAGCTGTGGACGGCAATGCCGCTGGCATTGTGGCCGTTGCGGATACGCTCAAGGAGAACTCAAGGGAGGCCGTGGTGGCATTTAAGAGAATGGGGCTCGAAGTCGCCATGCTTACGGGAGATAACCGAAGGACCGCAAAAGCCATCGCAAGCGCGGTCGGCATTGACAGAGTTCTCGCCGAGGTGCTGCCCGAAGAGAAGGCTCGGGAGGTCAAAAAACTTCAGAGGGAGGGGAAGATAGTCGCCATGGTGGGCGACGGCATAAACGACGCGCCAGCCCTTACCCAGGCCGACGTGGGCATCGCCATAGGTACCGGGGCCGACGTTGCCATGGAGGCGTCGGATATCACCCTTATCGGCGGCGACCTTCGCGCCATCGTCACAGCGATAGCGCTCAGCCGGGCAACCATAAGAAATATAAAGCAGAACCTCTTCTTCGCCTTCTTCTACAATGCTATACTCATCCCCGTGGCCGCAGGAGCGCTCTATCCCTTCTTTGGCATTCTCCTGAGCCCCATATTTGCCGCAGCAGCCATGGGTATGAGCTCTGTAAGCGTAGTATCAAATGCGCTGAGGCTGAAATGGTTCAGACCGCCGGTTACGTGAAGATATTCTTCTGATAGTTACCACGTTGAGTAACAGGGTGTGGATATCCTCTCCCCATTTATCGACCAGAAAGATTGTCAGCCCGTTACAACCCTTTTACAATAACCTGCCCCTTGGCCACGACCGTTTGACATATTCCGGCGATATGTGTAAGTTAATGCGGGAGGCAGCATGTAGTTATTGTAAACAGGTGAGGAGAATCCAATGACACAGGTGAAGGTCTGTCCCGAATGTAATGCTGAATACTTCGCTCACATTGTTGAGTGTGGTGGCTGCGGTGTGCCACTTAAGCTGCCCAAAGAGCTTGAAGCGATGCGGGAGCGGCAGAGACAATTCGAGGAGGAGGAGATTCAGAACGGCATCCCCATAAAGGATGGTGAAAAGAGCCTGATCTTTGAACTCCACAACGTCCTTATTGACAGAGGGTACCCGTGTCGGGTCATATCTTCATCGGATGGCACACCGGGGAAGTGTGGCGAGAAATTTCTCCTCATCGTTCCCGAAGAGGAGGTTCTTTCGGCGGCTCAGGCTCTTAAAGATTACAATTACGAGATCTACCCGGAGTTAAAGGAGTCTGAGGAGCTTGCTGCGCAGGGGAAGTGTCCGGCCTGCGGATGTGATGTGGGCGCCAACGCCAAGGAGTGTTCCGATTGCGGCCTCATCCTTCTCATCGAGGGTCAGGAGGAGTGTGTAGACGAAGGGTGCGGGGACGGAGGATGTCAACACTAATATTGCCGTAACGAGTCGTTAGACGGTCACACGCTCCATCATAAGCAGACCCTTTTCATTACGGCCCTGCACCTACCCTGTCGTCTTCATCCTGCCTACGCTCAACAGAATTGTCACCCGCCCATCCAATCCTTTTTACAATTCATTCCAGAGTGAAAGTGGTATGCTGGTCGCCTCTTTTAACGGTATCGAATATGGAGGCACGGGATGGTTCGAAGCTGAGCACGATTGTTGAGGGGTAACTTCCGAAACGGCGCCGGGACAGATAAGCCTGCCATCTGCTTCGCCATGATCGTCGGCTTCACCCCTCTTATCATCCCCTACAACTGGCATGAACGGTTGTGCAGGCAGGTCAGTTGCCAATACTCACATTACTGAAAGAGGGCCTTCTCACTCTGGTAGGTCTCACGGGCCTCTTCTACAAGTTCGTCGAGCCTCTCCGGGGAGATATCGAGGAAAGAGAGGGCGGGGTGGTCGTGTATCGCGGTTGTTTCATTAGGCCCCCTGTACCCTACTCCAAGCACTTTACACGTGGTGTTTGCGAGGGCTACGGCAGCGATGGCCTTTGCCGTAAATGGGTCCAGAATATCTTCGAGAATACATCTGTCAAGGTGGTGTTTTGAAATGATTTGCACGAGGATGGGTGGAAACCCCCACTTGGTCACCACCTTTGAACCTATTTCGGTATGGTTGTAGCCGCAGATTGCCTCCTCCGCATCTAATGAGGCAGCGCTGTGATTATATGTGCGCTTCATCACCTCGATAAAGGCGGCGCCGGCCTCATTATTCATGATGACCTTACCAACGTCGTGCATGAGGCCGCCGATAAAGGCAACCTCGGCAAGCTCTCTCCCGTGCTTTGCCGCGATCAATCTGGCAGCAATGGCAGTTCCAATTGAGTGATCCCACATAAGCTGCTCCATCATGCCAAATCTCTTATAGAGTGACCTAGTCGATACGGCGAGAACAAGACTCTGTATGACGTTGCTGCCAAGCATTACCACCGCCTGGTTAAGGCTGGTGATCTCCTGCCTCACACCGTAGAGTGCGCTATTCGAGATCTTCAAGATCCTTGCAGAGATGGTCTGGTCCTTCTCAATGACACTGCTCAATTGGGTGGCGGAACTGTTTTCGTCGCTTATGGTTTCGATTACCTTCTTTGCCACAAAGGGGAGAACCTTGAGATCTCCGGCTTTTTGGATCAACTCATTTTTTGCAATAACATCCATGGGGCGCCTCTTTTATGGTGTGGGTGGCAGATGGAGAGCACCCGAATATGGATCCTATCCTCATCCACCGTGGCGGTAGCTGGTCAGTTTATTGAAGAACTCGAACTGTCGATTTCCGTGCGGGTCAAGTGGGTGGTTGTCGAGATGTTCGGCAAGTTTGCGTATTGAACGGCTCAGGCGAGAATCGGGCGCACGCTCCATCTGGGGAGTCTGCTCTCTCGATGCGGTGGTAAGAGTTTTGTCGTAGAGTATGGCGCCGCAGCTGGTGGGCTCGATATTGAGGTACTGTTTGCACACACCGCTCATCCTCTCGAAAATCTGCTTCCCTTCAGCCTCGTCTTTTACGCTGTTGGGAAGGAGCCAGAAGGTTTTTATCTTCTCCTTCTTGTGGAGTACCTTTATCAGCGCATAGCCGTCGGTCAACGATGTAGGTTCGGGCACGACTACCAGCACGATCTCCCCGGCGCAGAGATTAAAGTAGAGCACATTCGAAGAGATTCCGGCTCCCGTGTCGATGAGTATGTAGTCGTAGTGTGAGGCGATACGCTCCATGTTCTCAACGAGGAGAATCTTCTGGTCGAGGTTCAACTGTGTAAGCTCATCGATCCCGCTCCCGGCCGGTATGAGGTCAAAACTATCCTTGTACGAAACCAGCACCTCTTCGATGGTGCGTTCACCGCTCAAGAAGTGCATGAGGTTGTACTGCGGGTTGATACCGGTGAGGATGTCTATGTTGGCCAGCCCCAGGTCTGCGTCCCATACGAGGACACGCCTCCCCATCCCACTGAGGGCAAGGGCAAGGTTTACCACAACATGGGACTTGCCGACGCCACCCTTCCCACTTGAGATAGATATGACCCTGGGGGTACGCCCCTTCTCCACTTTGCTCGCTGATTTACTGGTCACATCTTCACCCTCTCAGTATATCGGACAGGCCGAGCCTCTCCTCACTGCTTACCTCACTATCCTCTGGAGTTGTAATTACCCCTCTATCGGTGTAGACCCTGTTGCGGCCCAATGACTTAGCTATGTAGAGGTATTTGTCTGCCGCCTCGATCAGATCCATGCTTGAGAGATCGGTGCCGAGAGAAAAGGAGGCGACTCCCGCGCTTATGGTTACCTTCACCTGTTGGTCATGAAGGGCGAACTCGGCGGCGGCGATGACCCTACGTATCTTATTTGCCATGTAAAAGGCCTGTTCTATACCGGCATTGAGAAGGAGAACGGCAAACTCCTCCCCGCCGTAACGGACAGCAATATCAGAGGCCCGGACGTTCAGGTTAAGCGCCTCCCCAATCCGCTTCAGAACCAGGTCGCCGAATGGGTGGCCGTAGGTGTCGTTAATCTTCTTGAAGTGGTCCACATCGAACATGATAAGGGAGAGGGCCTGCTCGAACCTGATCGCTCTCTTGAATTCCACCCCTATCTGAACATTGAAGTAGCGCCGATTATAGAGCCCGGTAAGGCCGTCGGTCATGGATAGTTCTGAAAGTCGGTCTATAAGATTCTGAAAGAAGGCGGTCTTGTCGAGGCCGTCGTCCATACTCTCCGCCTTCCTGTGACGGGTGTATCCCAACTGATGCAATACGTCGTCGAGACGGAGGTCGGATAGAAAAACATACCCATTCTCTCTAAGATCGTCAAGTATGCCGAAAAGCTTCGTGACCCTCTTCGAACACTCTGAAGGATTACCGCACTCATCTTCGAGTTGACGCTTCAGCTCTGAAGCAGTTACGCTTAACTCTTCAAGTTGGCACGATACCTTATCCATCTATATCATCCTTATCTCTTCCGGGGAGTAACCATCTCGATGAGACGGTGCTGCTATCGCGGTCGTACAGTGCCATTCTCTAAATTAATTTACACACTTAACCGGCATAAGTCAAACGGTAGTGGCATTCTCCATGCCACGATTCTCCATGCCAGGACTATTCCATTTTAAGTGGTAAGTTAGGGGAGGGAGCATGGGAGGGGAGTATGGGGACAGGGTAGGGGACTAGCATGGGTAGCATGGGTGATGACCCCACAATCTTTGAGTGGACCACACCTTTTCGCACACGGAGATCACAAAGGCCACCGGGCAAAGTATGACTGAGTAGAAGGGATAATGTTGTTGTCTGCCTTTCAAACTCTTTGACCTCTGCGGCTTTGTGTGAGAGGAGAGAAAGCTTTTTTAGCCACAGATGAACACGGATTGGCACGGATTACTCCTCCGTCGCCGAGCACACAGAGTTCACGAAGGGTCAGATGGGAAGGAAAGCGTACTACGAATCCGTGACTGGCGTTCTCTGTGGCCTTAGTGGCTTTGTGTGAATCCTGGTTTTATAAGGCTCACGAGGGATGAATCCCTCGACTACACTCTCTCCCCACACCTGGTCTCAACCCTTCCAGTGCCGCACTGTGACTCGCTCAATCCGTGTAGGTCCGTAGAGACGATGTTTTTTCATGAACGAAAGCGGAAGCTGCCTCTTCAACCCGCCTGACACAAAGGATTGCAGTGAACAAAACTACAACACCCATCCAAATACCTACCCTAATAACGCTGAGGTTCCTCATGGGATATGAAACTCTGTGTACTCACACCGTCTTTGTGTGCATAAATCTTGTAACCCGCATTATTCATGAATTGCCCATGCATTGTAACGATGATCGTGCAGAGGTTTGGAGTTACCAGCTATTCTTCGCAGACGTGCCGTATCAGTGAGTCTATTGGGTCGGAAAGTCCCGCTTTCCGATCCCCACCAACCTATCCCTGTAGTTTAGCGCAGGCGCGAGCACATTTGTGAAGAATGCGGGCTGCCACTCCCTCCGCAACGCCACGGTAGACAGGGGCCGTACAACCCTGTATATTCTTTGTGCAATCAACGAGAGGACGAAGACATACGAAATGAAGATGGAGAAACTGTTAGGAGTAATTTTTATTGTCGGTATAGCTCTGGTAATCAGTGCAGTCGTGTATAAACTGTCCATGATACCCCACGACCATGGAGAGCGGCTGGTCTTCTTCGCATCTGAGAGGTATGATCACGTTCAGTTGAGAGCCCGTCTTCTATCCTTCGCCGGTTTTGGTCTCTTTTTTGGCTCAATGGTCACTAAATTTATCATCGCAAAGCTTGCTGGAAAAAAACATTAACTAGAAATGAGGAGTAGATGAAAAGCACAGGACTCTCTGAAGGGCATCAACTGCACGGCTTCACGATAACCAGGATTACCCCTCTCCCCGACCTGAGAGCCACTCTTTACGAGCTGACTCATGAAGGCACGGGGGCGGAGCTGATTCACTTTGCAAACGAGGACGACAACAACCTTTTCAGCGTCGCCTTCAGGACGACTCCCATGGACTCAACGGGGGTTGCCCACATTCTGGAGCATACGGTCCTCTGCGGCTCGAAGCGCTTTCCCGTGCGGGACCCCTTCTTCTCGATGCTGAAACGGAGTCTCAATACATTCATGAACGCCTTTACTGCAAGCGACTGGACCATGTACCCCTTTTCGACACAGAACGAAAAGGATTACTACAACCTCATGGCCGTCTATCTCGACGCCGTCTTCTTCCCTCTACTTTCGGAGATGAGTTTTCAGCAGGAGGGGTGGCGTCTTGAATTCGACGGTAGTGGCGATCTGCTTTACAAGGGGGTTGTCTTCAACGAGATGAAGGGGGCCATGTCCGACCCCAACTCACTCATGAGCAGGAGGCTTCAGCAGGCTCTCTATCCCTCCACAACATATCACTACAACTCTGGCGGCGAGCCTGAAGATATCCCCTCTCTTTCCTTGCACGATCTCAAGGCTTTTCATGCACAACACTACCACCCCAGTAATGCCAGATTTATGACCTACGGCTCACTGCCCCTCGAAAAGAGGCTTGAAGCGATCAATGAGAGAATCCTCTCCCGTTTTACAAGGATAGAGATCCATACTGCGGTAGGTGATGAGACCAGGTTCAAGTCGCCTGGAAGGGTAGAGGTGCCGTACCCCTTTGACCCGGCCACCTCGGAAAAGGGCATGTCGAAAAAAGCTATGGCGAGCGTCGCCTGGCTCGCGTGCAGGATCGATGATTCTTTTGAGGTCTTTGCCCTTGACATCCTCTCGTCGCTCCTGCTCGGCAACCCTGCCGCGCCGCTCTACAAGGCCCTTATGGATTCACAGCTAGGCCAGGCTCTGGCCCCTGGAACAGGTTACAGCAGCGACAACAGGGAGACCGCCTTCGCAGCCGGTTTGCAGGGTATCGATGCTGAGGATGGCGACGCCGTCGAAGAGCTTGTACTGGCGACGCTCGCAAAGAGGGCCGATGAAGGTTTCAGTCGTGAAAGGATTGAGGCTGTAATCCACCGGGCCGAGTTCAGTATCAAAGAGGTTGTCGGCAACTACGGCCTGACGATCCTCTTCAGGCTCTTCGGATCGTGGGTGCACAACGGATCGCCTGTCCAGCCGCTTCTAATCAACGAAAACCTCGACCGCCTTCGGAGCGAACTCGACAGAGGCCGCTTCTTCGAAGAGAAGATCCGCCACTACTTCATCGACAACAATCACAGGATGACCCTTCTATTAAAACCCGACCCTGAACTGGGCGAAAAACTAGCGGCCAATGAAAGAGCAGCGCTCCTTAGAATTGCCGATACCATGTCGGCAGAGGAAAAGAAGAAGATCGTTCTTGACGCAGCGAATCTCGAAAGTAAGCAGGAGGGCGAAGAGGATATCTCATGCCTCCCAACACTCCAACTGTCGGACATCCCGCCAGACGAACAGAGTGTAGAAGCTGCGATATGCGAGGATGATGGCATCCCGCTCCAATGGTTCGACCAACCGACGAACGGCATCACCTATTTTAACGCAAGCGTAGATGTCTCTTCCGTTCCAGTGGAGCTGAAACCGTATGTGCCACTCTTCTGTACCATCCTCACAAGGGTCGGCGCTGCCGGTTTCGACTACACCCAGATGGCCGAAAGGATCGAGGCCCATACCGGCGGTATCAGCGCCGATGCAACTGTTTGGGAGGAGTTGACAAACCTTGACAGCTACAGCGAAGTGGTCGGCTTCAGTGCAAAAGCCGTTGTCAGGAAAGAGAGAGAGATGTTCGAGATAGTGGCCGACATCTTTAATGCGCCCGACTTTTCAGACAGGAAAAGGCTCCATACACTCATAGGCCAGATAAAAACCTCCATGGAAAACTCCGTTCCGGCGTCAGGTCACACCTATGCACGATCTCTCGCTGCGCTCTACCTCACCCCGGCAGCTAGATTGAGGGAAGCGTGGGATGGCATTCGCCAGCTTCAACTTATCAAAGAGCTTGGACAGTTAAGTGAGGATGAGCTGGACGATTTTGTTGAAAAGATGGAATCCATCAAGGAGCATATCTTGAACAGCGCCAGAATGAAAGCATGTGTCGTTACTGAGAAGAGAGGCTTCGATGCCATGTCAAAGGCGATGAAACCCTTTCTGAGCGCCATCCCGAAGGCCGTCATTCAACCTTCCGTCCCCACCCCTTTTGAGGGAGAATGCAGAAGAGAGGGGTGGAGCGCAAATGTACCGGTCTCCTATGTGGCTAACCTCTTCAGGACAGTCCACTATACACATGAAGATTCACCGCCCTTACAGGTCCTCGCTAAACTGCTACGGTCATGCTACCTGCACAGAGAGATCAGGGAGAAAGGCGGGGCCTACGGCGGCTACGCTACATTCTCAACCATGGAAGGGCTCTTTTCATTCCTCTCCTATCGTGACCCTCACATAACACGGACCCTCCATGTCTATAACGACGCCATAAAGTGGGTACTTGAAGACAGCTTCAGCGATGAAGACCTTAAGGAGGCGATACTGGGCGTCTTTGCCGACCTCGACAAACCTCTGTCGCCCTCCGGCAAGGGAAATCGTGAGTTTATCCTGGGACTGAGGGGGTTGACCCTCGATATGAGGAGGAAGAGAAGGGCAGATATCCTGAGTGTCACGCGGAGATCCTTGATCCAGGCGGCGGAAAAACATTTGAAGGGAAACATGGATCAGAGTTCAGTGGCAGTCATATCGAGCGAAGAAAAACTGGAAGAGGCCAACAAAGGAGCCGACAATCCCGGGCTTACACTATCCAGAATTTAGGAATGGAATGCCCCTTAGAGCCAAAAAGGCACTTTCATATCACCTGATGGACAGACCAACGTTCTTCCTCCTACCAACAAACATGTTATAAACAGGGTTCAATCAAGGCAGGAGGA
>JBHHTR010000009.1:0-24446 GCA_046753505.1 Thermodesulfobacteriota bacterium | reverse complement strand
CCACATTCTATGGGAACAAGGAGCTTTCTTTATGATTTTTGATGGTGGATCAGGGCCTACCCTGTCCATGTAAGCATAGCCACAAGTCAGGACTATTCCATTTTAAGTGGTAAGTTAATATCATTAATATGGATTGCATTTTTACCTGACTTTTTCTTTTCGACTTTTTACGAGGGCGTCAAGGCTGAACGGTGAATCAAATATGGCGCAGGCTTTTCGAAAGTTATAGGCAAAACCACATCTGGTAATCCCTTGATCTTAGACAGATCATGAAATGCTAAGGATATCACTCGGTTTAAAAACGTGAAGTTTTCCTTGCACATTTCTATGGAACCCTATAAAGTATCTTCCTTAAAGAATAGCCTGGACTGGACTCGCCTGTTATTATGACCCTTTTGTTCTATCATTCCAGCTAGAAAAACTACTGCTACTGCGAAGAGGATAGGCGCACAATACTTCGGAGGCCAAAATATCGGCAGATCTCACTATGATTGTTGCTGTTCTTATGTGATTCATGGCCACTCAGGCCGCTTTTAAAGAAGGGAGAAAAAGAGATGACTGTTGCAGCAGGTAAGGAGATATCAATTGAATATACCCTCAAACTGGAGGATGAGAGTGTCATTGACAGCAATGTCGGCGGTGATCCGCTGACCTTCGTTCACGGCGCTCAACAGATTATTCCGGGGCTTGAGGATGCCCTGTTGGGGCTGAAGGTAGGAGACAACAAGGAGGTCACGGTTACTCCCAAAGATGGCTATGGCATTGTGAGCAAGGAGGCCTTCGCCGAGGTGCCGAGGGAGCAGATACCGGAGGACGGCCTGAAGGTTGACGCCCAGCTTGAGGGCACCAATACCGATGGTCAGCCTATTGTCGGTCGTGTAGCCGAGATTAATGAAAAAACGGTGCTCATCGACTTTAACCACCCGCTGGCAGGCAAGACACTCCACTTTGATGTGAAGATATTGAATGTTCAGGCTGAGGCGGCCAACGAGCCTGCTAATAGTTGATGGCGTCGTAAAAAGTCCGATCTACTGGGCCGAGCAATTTTTCAGACACTCGACATACCACATGTATGCCTTCACGCCTGAAAAATCACTACTCCTTGTATATCGAAAATTTTACTTAACTATCTCACGACTTTTTACGAAACCATCATACTTGATGAAAGGATAACTAGAGCATGGCGCTTTCAAAGGAAGATAAGGATCTCCTTCTCAGGATTGCACGGAAACATATCTTCACCTGTCTCAGGGGTGGAGAGCCGCCGGAGTTCAATATTACTTCCGGGGCTCTCTCTGAGAAGGGGATGGGCGCATTCGTAAGCCTCCATATCGGGAAGGAGCTGCGTGGCTGTATAGGCTCATTTGGTAGTCCGACCCCACTCTTCGAGACAATATCGGACATGGCCGTTGCGGCGGCAACAACAGATCCGAGATTCGAACCGTTAACACCTTCGGAGCTTATGGCAGTAGTCATTGAGATATCGGTGCTGACGCCTATGAAGAAGATTGACGATGTCTCGGAGGTAGAGGTGGGCAGGCACGGTCTCTACATTGTAAAGGGAGACAAGAAGGGGGTCCTCCTTCCACAGGTGGCGACTGAACAGGGGTGGGTCAGGAATGAGTTTCTTGATCATACCTGCGTGAAGGCCGGTATGGAGCCGGGGGATTGGAAAGAGGATGGCGCCGAAATCTATACCTTCGAGGCCGATATTATCAAAGAAGAGAGGAAGAGCGTTTAACCCGCATACCCTCTCTACACCAGTTTTTTTACCGCCTCCCCAATCCGCCGGATTCCCTTTTCAATATTCTCCATCGACGTCGCGTATGAGAGGCGTATAAAACCCTCCATGCCGAATGCCTCGCCGGGGACAACGGCGACTTCAGCCTCGTCGAGGAGAAAATCGGCAAAGGCGAGGGAGCTGTCGATCACCTTCCCTTGGAAGGAGCGCTTGAGACACCCTGATATATTAGGAAAGACGTAGAAGGCCCCCTGAGGAGTAGCACACCTTATCCCGTCAATGGCGTTGAGACCGTCCACCATAACCTTCCTTCTTTTATCGAACTCCTTCACCATCTCCGCTACAACGTCCTGAGGACCCGATAGCGCCTCAACAGCCGCCTTCTGGCTGATGGAGGAAGGATTGGATGTAGACTGGCCCTGTATGTTGGTCATGGCCTTGATAACCGTTCTCGGTCCGGCGGCGTAGCCAATCCTCCACCCCGTCATGGAATAGCTCTTTGAGACGCCATTCAGGACAATGGTCTGTCTCTTGATCTCTTCAGAGAGTGAGGGTACGGAGACAAAGCGGAATCCGTCGTAACAGAGATGCTCGTAGATCTCGTCGGAGATGATGGCTACCTCCTTTGATACGGCGATCTCGGCAATCGCCTTCAGTTCATCCCGGTTATAGGCGGCGCCGGTCGGGTTGGAGGGAGAGTTGATTATCACCGCCTTCGTCGCGGGAGTGATGGCGGCGTTGAACTGGTCGGGCGTCATCTTGAAGCCTTCCTCTTCTTCGGCAGCAACGATTACCGGCACGGCTCCAGTCATGGCTATCATGACTGGATAGGAGACCCAGTAGGGGGCGGGGAGAATGACCTCGTCACCCTCCTCAAAGAGGGCCTGACAGAGGTTGAAGAGGGAGTGCTTGCCGCCACAGGAGATGAGGATTTCATTCCTCTCGTACTCCAGGCCGTTGTCCCTCTCGAACTTCTCCCGCACGGCATCCTTCAGTTCATCTATGCCTCCGGCGGCGGTGTACTTGGTAAAACCGTCGTCAATAGCCGCAATGGCGGCATCCTTTATATGATCCGGGGTATCGAAGTCGGGTTCTCCTGCGCCAAAACCGATGACGTCTAAACCCTCCTCCCTGAGCGCCTTTGCCTTGGCGGTGATGGCCAGGGTGGGCGACTCCTTGATCTCTTGAGCCCTCTTTGCAAGCTTCATCATCTATGCTTCTCCTTCAATCTGTTTGTGACATTCTCAGGAACAAAACAATCAACACTCCCGCCGAGCCTCGCTATCTCCTTGATGAACCGTGAACTTATATAGGAGTATCGCTCGGCAGTCATGAGGAAGATGGTTTCCACCTCTTCATTTATCTTTCGGTTGATCAGGGCCATCTGGAATTCATACTCAAAGTCGGAGACGGCGCGAAGCCCCCTCATAATGGCATTTACTCCCCGCCTGTTCACATAGTCAACGAGGAGACCGTCGAAGCTCTCAACGATAAGATTCCGGCTCTCTCCGACGGCGGCCCTGATCATCTCGACCCTCTCTTCAACTGTAAAGAGGGTTCCCTTTGCAGAGCTTCCGGCGACAGCCACAATCAGCGTCTCAAAGAGTTTGGATCCTCTCTTTATGACGTCGATATGACCGAGGGTTATGGGGTCGAAAGTACCAGGATAGATGATGGCCGAACCCTTCTTCATATCATTTTATTCCTCCTCTGGGCTTGCGTAGAAGGAGACCCTGGTCGAGCCGTACACCTTCTCCTTGAAGCGCTCCAGTCGTGCTGGCGTGACACACACTTCAAACTTTTTGGAAGACTCGGAGACGATGACCCCGCCTGGAAGAAGCAGCTCCCTCTCCTCTATAGCGGCGAAAACCCTGTCAGTAAGCAACTTATCGTAAGGTGGGTCGATAAAGACAAGGTCGAACCGGTCACCTCTGGCGGCAAGGAATTTAATGCCATCGATAGCATCCATAGGTACAATACGCGCTTGCGCCGAGAAGCCGGTTCTCTGAAGATTCTCCTTTATCAGTGAAGCGGCACGACGGTCGACGTCAATAAAGGCAGCCTCTTTCACACCCCGGCTCATTGCCTCTATCCCCATGGCGCCCGTTCCGGCAAAAATGTCAAGGGTGCGGTCAAATGGGAAATAGCCGTGTAGGATATCAAAAATCGCCTCTCTCACCTTATCAGAGGTGGGTCGTATGGTACGACCCTTGAAGGCAACCAGTCTCCTCCCCTTGGCGGCGCCGCAGATTACTCTCATGTTGTCTAGCGAAGGGCTATCCCGATAATCTTCACCGATACCAGCCGGTTTCTTGGCCCATCGAACTCCGAGAAGTAGACAGCCTGCCACTGCCCAAGGGCGAGTTTGCCCTTGGTTATCGGGATGGTTACACTGTTGCCAACCAGAAGCGATTTGAGGTGGGCATCGGCATTACTCCCATACTCACCCTTATTATGGCGATAGGCGGGGCTGTTGGGGATGAGTTCGTTCAGGAAGTCGTGAAAATCCTTTGAAAGGTCCGGGTCGGTATTGTTGAGGTGGACGCTTGTGGTCGTGTGTCCGGTAAAGACATGAACCGTCCCCTCTTTAATCCTGCTTTCAATAACGATTGCCTCCACAAGGTCGGTTATGTTGACATCCTCTGTTTTCTTTGATGTCTGCAACCTTATGAAGTCGTTGAAGATTTTCATTCTGCCCTCCTCTCAAGCCGCTCTTTGCCGATCCAATGCCACTCGGGTTACGATCCATGTGAAGCCACGCTACCCGTCCTCCGCCTAACGTTGCCGATTGTATGTGCAAAGTATAGGTGAAAGTCCACCCCTTTGTCAATAACCCGCCCTATCCATGCATTGCCCATGAGTTGTAATAGCTGTCGCCTCTCTGCGCCTGCCTGTGCGTTGCACGCAGACAGGTGCGGACACGCACAGGCAGACAAAGAGATTGGATGTAGTGGCGATTTTTGGCAGGTATGCCGCACCAGTGGATACGGCCAAGCTCGAACAAATGCCTTGGTGGGTTCAAGATCAAGGGCTGGCGCGAGCACATTTGTGAATAATCTGGGATAAGAGAGCTCAAACCCAAATCCACCGCCTAATTTCATAACCGATTGACACTACAGCTTTTTTGATGATTTTAGTTTCACCCGCAGTATGAAGATCAAAGCCTGTATTCTTTGGAATATCAATTGCTTTCTAGGATAGGCGGTGGATCAGGGTCAAAGCCTCTGCAATTGACTTTGCCTTATCCCGGTGATACAGTTACCCCCAATCAATTGTATAGTAAATCCATATATTATTAATCAGAAGATATCAAGGAGGGGAAGGATATGGCTGGCGTCAACAAGGCAATACTGGTTGGGAACCTCGGCGCGGACCCGGAGATAAGGTACACACCTAGCGGCACGGCGGTTACCAACTTCAGGATCGCCACGAGCGAGACACGGAACAACAAGGAGGGGGTTAAGGAGACCACCACCGAGTGGCACAGGATAGTCGCCTTCGGCAAACTCGCCGAGATATGCGGAGAATACCTCGCCAAGGGTAAGCAGGTCTACATTGAGGGGCGCATTCAGACGAGGAGCTGGGAAGACCGGGACGGCAACAAGCGGCAGAGTACGGAGATCGTTGCGGCAACCATGCAGATGCTCGGACGGGCCGGTGACAGAGGAGAGGTCCCCAGGGATACAGGCGCCGCCAATAGCGGTGGAGAGTCCCCAATCGATGACGATGTGCCATTTTAAGGGCGTTGACCATTAATCTCTCTTCCGCTGCGCAAGGTTATAATACATAGAGGTACTGTTTCACGGAGTTTGAGGGTATCGTGGAACAGACAGGGCATGCTAACCACGCTTCTACTACAGTACAAGATTGCAAAAACAGAGGACTGCCTGATCTTAGATTTTTGTATGGACTGTTCCCTTCTCGGCTCACCCCGCCATTTGACATTCACCTGAAATGTTCATACAATTATCGCTGGAGGTAACGAAAAATGCCAATATACGAATACAAATGTAAGAAATGTGGCAAGGAGTTCGAAATGATGCAGAAGTTTTCGGACGCTCCCTTGACCAAATGTATACACTGCACGGGTAAAGTAGAAAAACTCATCTCACAATCCTCCTTCGCCCTCAAGGGGAGCGGCTGGTATGCTACCGATTATGCGCAAAAAGGGAAGGAGCCGAAGGGAGAGAAACCGGAGGCATGTGCCGTTAACGATAAGGATAAGAAACCGTCCTGTGATGGCTGTCCCTCGTCGTAAAATCGCTCTGGTAAGGTCTCCCTGATGGCAATTGTCACTCTCCTTATGGATGAGCCCTTCCAGCTTCTTCCATTACTCCCATCCCGGGCGTATAACCTGCCCCACGACATAACGCGATCAGTTACTCGACCCGTATCGCCCCTCACAATGAAAATCTCACATGGATATTAAAGAGACGGCGATAAGGGCCGCCAGAGAGGCGGGCAGGCTTTTGAGGGAGAACCTTGGCCATGCGATCAGTGTGGAGTACAAGGGGGAGATCGATCTCGTCACCGAGATGGACAAGAGGGCTGAGGAGTGTATCGTTGGCCTTATTCATAAAAACTTTCCAGACCACGGTATCCTGGCCGAAGAGGGCGGCGAACAGAAGTCAACTGCCAGAGCACACGGAGCACGGTGGATTATCGACCCCCTCGACGGTACAACCAACTACGCCCACGGCCTCCCTACCTTCTGTGTATCCATAGCATTTGAGGAGTCGGGCAAGGTGAGGCTAGGCGTGGTCTACGACCCCATGGGCGACGAACTATTTACCGCCGAAGAGGGGAAGGGGGCCACTCTCAACGGGAGGGCAATAAAGGTCTCTTCAACGAGGGAACTTTCCAGGGCGCTTCTCGCAACCGGCTTCCCCTACGACATCAGGAGTTCCCCCGAAAACAACCTCGATAACTTTTCTCGATTTGCCGTCAAGGCCCAGGCAATCCGTCGGCCAGGCTCTGCCGCACTCGATCTCTCCTATGTCGCGTGCGGTAGATTTGACGGTTTCTGGGAGTTAAAGCTCAAGCCGTGGGACGTAGCCGCAGCTTCGCTCATAGCAAGAGAGGCGGGTGGGAAGATATCCGATTTCCGCAGCAAGCCCTTTTCCATCTATGGGATAGAGGCCCTTGCAACCAACGGCCACATACATGAGGAGATGGTTGCAATCCTGCAGCAGGGCTCATGATCGGGCTCCTGCTAAGATGGCTCGTCATTACCGCAGGGATTATCATAGCCGCCCACCTCTTCCACGGCATTACACTGGACGGCTATCAGACTGCATTTATAGCCTCCGCCCTCCTCGGCATATTTAACGCAACCATCCGCCCCCTGCTCCGTATCCTGACAATCCCCCTCAACATCATGACCCTCGGCCTCTTCACCTTTGTCATCAACGGCGCCCTCCTGTGGCTTGTGAGCATAATAATAAGCGGCTTTCATATAGCAGGTATCTTCCCCTCCCTCGCCGGGGCACTCCTCATATGGCTTGTGGCCCTCGCCGCAAGCATCTTCATTCGGTAGGGTTGAATCTTTACTACGACGCTCCAGATCGGACACTTCATGATGCCATCAAAATAAAAGTGGGAATGTAACTAGCCCGCATTATTCATAAATTGCCCCTGAAGTGTAACGATGATCGCCTCTCTGCGCCTGCCTGTCCGTCACACGCAGACAGGCGATCATCACGGCAATTCATGAATAATGCGGGTTAAATCCAGTTGAGCCGAAAGAAAGTAATCAACACTTGCGGGGTATGCCTGAACTCTACAATCTTTTGACCCTCCTTGCCTTCCAGTATCGGGGTTTCCAGTAGACGTTATTTAACCTGGAGATCATCACTCCCCTTTTTTTAGAGGCGTGGAGGAAGGTTCCTTTTTCCAGATATATCCCCACATGCCTGACACGAGGGCTAGTTTTGAAGAAGATCAGGTCTCCGCTCTTCAGTTCCGACCTCTTCACAGCCTCACCCAGTTTCGATTGCAACTCCGTAGTGCGGGGCAGTTGCACGCCTAACGTGGACTTGAATGTTATATAGACAAAGCCCGAACAGTCGATACCTTTCTTGTTCAATCCTCCAAAGCGATACCTTACCCCCTTCCACTCTTCATAGTGGGCGTAAAGCTTCTTTGTAAGCAGGCTCGAGTTGTCCGAACTGCGCGCAGCCGACACGGCGGCGTGTGAGATTGCCGTGTCGTCCACCTTGACCAGAGAAGTGCAGCCACTGAAGAGTATTAGAGTGGGAATGAGGATGAAGAGCTTTTTGATACTCATGGTTTAAGAATTGTGCTGTACTGTTCGTGGGTGATCTTGCCGCCACCCGTCCCTCTATACCTGCACCCTTAGTAGCACATTAGAATGTGCAGTGATGTGACATCAGTCCCTTTCAACCTCTATCACTCATATATTCTTCGTCAAAACGTATGGTGTAGTTAAGACTTTTCGTGAGGGCGCCAGATGGGGGGGGGTAAGTAGACGGTCTGCAACTGAGAACCTTACGTTAGAGGTGGTCTTAAAATATATTACGTAGTGTCGGAAAGAAATCCGACATATTTACCCAGCCAAAACTTGCTTGCCTGAATCCTCTACAGGCTCCGGATCATCTTTGCGTAGAGATCGGGGAGGGTCTGGGCCAGTCGGTCCGCTCCCGCTACGACGGAGTAGTTGCCCCTTCCGAAGAGGCGGGGGAGGTACTCATGGGCGTGGCTGTCTACGGTGAGGCAGAAGGGGACGATTCCCGTTCGCTCCGCTTCCTTGATGGCCATACGTGTATCCTCTATGCCGTACCTACCTTCGTATTGGTCCATATCGTTTGGTTTCCCATCGGAGATGAGAAAGAGGAGTCGAGCCCGTGCCGTTTCCTTCTTGAGGAGAGAGGTGGCATGGCGTACGGCAGGCCCCATCCTCGTGTAGTGGTAGGGGATTAACCCGCCAATCCTCTCCTTCACCCTCACGCCGGACGACTCATCAAAGCCCTTTATGTGGAAGATGGAACACCGCTTTCGAGTCTTTCCAGAGAAACCGTATATGGCGTACCTGTCCCTCAAACTCTCCATCGCCTCACAGAGGACTATGAGGGCCTCCTTTTCATGGTCTATGACCCGCTTGTCCTTTACCCAGGCGTCGGTGGACATACTGAGGTCGACGAGGAAAAGTACGGAGATATCCCTGTCGCTCCTCCTGTAGGTTTTATAAATCCTCTCATCGGGCTGCCTCCCGCTCTTGAGTTCAACCATTGCCTCTATTGCGGCATCGAGATCGATAGTATCGCCCTCGAGTTGCTGGCCGACAATCTTCAGTGCCGGGGTCATGGCCTCAAACTTGCGGCGGATATTTCTGATGACTCCCCTCTTTTTTGTCAGTACGGCCTGAACAAATGCACCGTCCAGGTGCTCATAGGTGGTTTCCGTGAGCCTCGAATAATCCTCCTCATACCGCTTCCTGCGATAGTCCCACTCGGGATATGTGAAAATCTTTGCGTCCTCTTTTATTCCCCGTGAGTTTTCTGCTGTTGCGTACGACTCTTTTTCAAGGTCGGCATTGATGGAGGCATTGCTCTTCCGGGCGACCTGAGCGGTTGTCAGCTCTTCCATCTGGTCAGCCTTTTTATCGACATCGTCATCGGGGTCGTCATCAAAAGGGCGTTCAACATTGACAAACTGGGCCCACGATATGATCTTGTCGTATATATTCAGCGCCAGTCCCTGTTCGTTCTTCTCCTCATCGACCTCTCTCTGTTCAACCAGGTAGCGGTTTGTCTCCTCCTCACTCCCCTCGCCCTCCTGCTGTTTCTCGTTACTTCCGCCGCTCTCCGGTGCCTTGCCGCCACGGGCAACGGCCTCATCTGTGCCGGACTTTATCCTGCCCGGAATGAGCCGCCCCCAGACCGGAAAGGGTAGCATCCCCCTGTACCGCTTCAGGGGCGCCCCTTCACTCTGCCACTGTTCCTTAAGCGCCTCGCCAATCTTCAGGCTCTCTGCGGGTGTCGTAGCATCTGATGCGCCGGAGTGGACGGATGCGAGGCGTTCCTTCAGGAGTGCCTCAACCAGCCTTTCCGGCCCGTTGAGAATATTTGCCCTGGGTCTTCTCGTTATGAGATGGCCGGCTATCATCTCCCATTTTTCGATGATACCCGGATACTCTCTGAAGAGGAGGGTGGTGAGTCTGGCATTCTCGATAATCCAGAAGATATCGGCCAGGAGCGTGTCACTTTGAAGCCGTGTTCGTACATGGGGGGTGAAGGCAAAATCGAGGGTAGCCCACTTGAGTTGGGCGGAGAGGGAAAAAATGAGTAGCCTTGCCAGTGCGTCCCCCTCTTGCATTGTAGGCATGTCTGAGATGGTGACGGGCAGAAAGATGCTCTCTCCATCGCTCCATCCAAAGCTGTAGTCGGGGAGGAGGGCGGGATGGGCAATTTTATGAAGTATGGGACGGTAGGGGCGGGGGGTTGGGTCGCCCTTGAGATCGACAACGCGTACCTCCCTCCCGATCAGGAGAGCAGCCAACATGCTGAACCTAATGAGGTGTGGCCTCGTTACGAACGGAGTGGTCTCCCGATGCCACCCCTTGAGCCGTCGGGAGTGGAACGCCTGTATGGCCCTGTCTATGCCCTTACCGACCCACTCTTCCATTTATTGTCTGCCTTACAACGCCTCTTTAGAATACGGCGTCGATTACGTCCATGAGGGCTCTCTGTGTCTCTCCGTCATCGGTGAGGGGTCTCACGAGGGTGGCCTCGCAGGCGGCCTTTGGTTCGAGTCCGCTCTGCATCAGCGATCCGGCATGGATGAGGAGCCTCGTTCCCGGTGGCGTCTCCAGACCCATCTCCTCCAGCTTCCTCATCTTACCGCCGAGGGAGACAAGCTGTTCCGACCGCCTCTGATCGAGACCGCTCTCCTCCATGACTACCTTAACCTCGATATCCTCAGGCGGGTAGTCGAAGTCGAGGGCGATGAAGCGCTGCCGTGTGCTCGGCTTGAGGTCTTTCAGAATGTGCTGGTAGCCGGGATTATACGATATGACGAGCATGAAGTTATCTGGCGCCTCAAGCTCCTCGCCCGTCTTCTCTATGGTGAGGCTCCTACGGTCGTCGGAGAGGGGATGGATGATGACGGTGGTGTCCTTCCTCGCCTCGACGATCTCGTCTAGGTAGCAGATGCCGCCACTTCTTACCGCCCTCGTCACCGGCCCGTCGATCCAGACCGTTTCGCCGCCCTTGATGAGGTAGCGGCCAACCAGGTCAGAGGAGGTTAGATCGTCGTGACACGACACCGTATGGAGGCCCAGGTTGAGACGGTGGGCCATGTGGCGAACGAAACGGGTCTTTCCACACCCCGTCGGCCCCTTTACCATGACTGCCATGCGGTTCTCATAGGCTGCCGTAAAGAGTTCAACCTCATTCCCAAGGGGAATATAGAACGGTTCTGAATGGTCTATTCGATTTGTCATAATTTTCAACTGGCGCTGTCGTCACTGTACAACAGATGGTGGCACAAGAAAAGAGAGGAGAGGGCTATCTTACTCCCTCTCCTCCCCTGTGTCAGTCCATTAAATTACTCCCTGCCATACCCCTTTACGCGGCTTTCCTCCCCGGTGTAAAGAAGTCGTAGAGATAGATGACCAAGCCTACGGTAAAGGTTACACCAAAGAAGAGGCGTATACCATAGAAGATGGTCATGTGGCTCTGGGTCTCCATGAAGGGTATGCCGAGTACCCTCTGGAAGTAGACCTGTACGATGCCGGCCCCTGTCAGCGAGAGGGCTATGAATATCATGGATACGACCATTAACCAGAAGGCCAGTATCTCCGCCTTCTGATGGTTGACCTCAACCCTTCTTATCTTGGGGAGGGCGTAGGATATCATGGCCAGCACGATCATGACGTAGGCGCCGAAGAAGGCGAGATGGCCGTGGCTTGCCGTCATCTGCGTGCCGTGGGTGTAGTAGTTGATCTGGGGCAGGGTGTGCATAAAGCCCCATACACCGGCGCCGAGAAAGGCCATGATCGCTGTACCCACAGTCCATAGTACCGCCGCCCTGTTGGGGTGTTCCCTCGTCTTCTTGTTCACCATCTTAAAGGCGAAGATTACCATCGCCGCGAAGGGGAGGGGTTCAAGGGCCGAGAACCAGAGGCCCCACTTCTGCCAGAACTCAGGTGTGCCGATCCAGTAGTAATGGTGTCCCGTTCCCACGAGTCCAGTGAAGAGGGTAAGCCCGATAATGACGTAGAGCCATTTCTCAGCGACCTCCCTGTCCACTCCGGTCAGCTTGATGAGGAGGAAGGAGAGGAATGAGGCCATGATGAGTTCCCATACACCCTCAACCCAGAGGTGTACGACCCACCACCAGAAGTACTTGTCCACGACCATGTTGGCCGGTTTGTAGAAGGAGAAGAGGTAGAAGACCGCCAGCCCGAGGAAACCGACGAAGAGAACGATTGAGGTGCTTGTCCTCCTCTTCCCCTTAATGAGGGTCATGACCATGTTGAAAATGAACATGAGGACAACGATAACGATAGCGATCTTCGAGAGTGTCGGCTGTTCGAGAAACTCACGGCCGTCGTGGATCCTGAAGAGGTAGCCGACGATAGTTACGACTCCGCCTATGACGAAGAGCCAGAAGTGCAGTAGCGCCAGTTTTGGGCTGAATATCTCACCCTCCACCTCTTCAGGCAAGAGGTAGTAGGCCGAGCCCATGAAACCGAAGATAAGCCAGACCACAAGCAGGTTGATGTGTATCATCCTGGCAATGTTGAAGGGGATCGCCGGGAACAGGAGGTCGGGCCAGATATACTGGGCGCCGACGATCAGGCCGAAAAGGATCTGTCCGGCAAAGAGAAGCATCGCCGCGATGAAGTATGGATGGGCGATACGTTGTGTTTCGTACTTATAGTGCATAGTCTTCCTCCTTTGATATGATAAATAGTTACTATGATTCAGTGAAGCAGTTGGCAGTTAGCCCTCTTTGTTGGGCGGCCAGTTTTCCGTGTCTATCTCTCCCATCCATTTGAAGAACTCGACCAGCCCCTTAATATCCTTCTCAGAGAGGTCGAACTGAGGCATCCTTCGAGTTGCGCCCCACCCCTGAACAGCCGCAGTTTCAAGCACCGTCCGTACAAAAGCCTCGCCCCGTCTCTCTATGACGTTAGCCAGTTCCGGCGCGTAGTAGGCCCCCTCGCCGAGGAGTGTGTGGCAATCTATACAGGCATGTCTCTCCCATACTTTCTTGCCCCACTCCACCTCTGCGGTGATATTCTCAGGGTGAGTTCTCTCCTTGAGAACCGTACCGGAAAGAGAGTTGTAGGTCAGAACCAGAAAAATCACGACAAACACTGCGGTTCCACCTATAAAAATGTTTCTTGCTGAAGACTTTGTCATACCGTTCCTCCTTGCCTTTCGATTAGTCTACGTAATGTCTATTTATTCAGATCTTACGCGATACATGGATATGTCACTGAATAGTGCAGAGCTGCACTCTCCAAAACTTTCCTATTAGTGATAAGTTTATAGCATCACGGCTTGCAGGAAAAAATGACATATGTCATAGAGATGAAATAGCGGTCATTCAGCTTATGCGATGAAGAGTTTGCAACAGTTCTGGGGTTATGGGGACGGGCGCATCCAAACAAAATATCTCATACAAAGGTCACGGAGCACACGGAGAAAGGCAAAGGGTGATAGAGAAAACCTGAGAGGACAGATCAAAGATATGCTCAGACGGGATGGAGAGGATGAGGGCCTTTTGTATCCTCAGATGACGCAGATTACACAGATGTTTTTATCTGCGAAAATCTGCGGTTAATGGGTTGTCTTCCTTCGATAGAGACGAGTAAATCGAAACCAAAGGAAAAAGGGGGAACACTTCCCCTGTTAAAATATCCTTTGTTGAACCAGAAGGAGATGAAGGAAAAACCATTCAGGGGAGTCATACTATACGATCTCCCCAGCCAGTTAAGGCCCTTCTTAGCGCCCTTCGCGAGCTTCTTGTGGGAGGTGTTGAGGTTTACTCATTTCAGATCAAGTGCGGGAAGAGCACAGACAATCCATTAACCCTCCACTACTTCTTAACATTACACGACTCTGCGCCCTTGCGGAGGAGGTCGGCCTCCTGGGAGCGTCCGGCCTCTTCTAGGCTCTTCAGGAGTTGCTGTGTGCCCTCACCGAGGGCTCCTGAGCTTTGCACCTTTCTGCAGCAGTCACGGAGTATCTCCTCCGGCGCCTCCTTGATGTCCTTATCACCCTCCATTATGGCCCTGGTCAGTAGGCTCTTCTCTCCCTCTCCCAGGGTGGCGTCGAATATGGAGCTCTCGTCCACCTTGCCTCCACCATCAATCGCCTCGATTACAAAACGGGCGGCCCCTTGCAGGAGGGGGCTCCTGAAGCGGTGTACGGCATCCTTTACGGCATCGTTGAGGAGCTCGGGATGGAAGAGGAGAACCTTGATAATCTGCTCTTCTCCCTTTGTCTCATTCTGAGTAGTGGCCTGAATACCGCTCCTTGCGTTGGATTGGGTGTTGGAACGTCCACCCCTTCTGGCACTGCCGCCCCCGCCAGAGGGTCTGCCTCTTCCCTTTGGTTCTCCGCCCTTGAGGGCGGCGTAGACGACGTCAACACCGACGGAGAGGAGGGTTGCGATCGTCTCGCTGTAGTGGCCCCGCTCCGTTACGTTGCCTATCCTTCTGAGACGGGGGAGGGCCTCCTCCATGTAGGAGACCTTTCCGGCAGCCGACGTTATATCGTGCCCTTCTGCAAGGTTTCTCAGAAATAGCTCCATGAGTGGCGGCGCCTCGGCAATGGTGCTTTCCAGGGCGTTAGCGCCTTCACTCCTGATAAAGTCGTCGGGATCAAGCTCGGAGGGAAGAAAGACCGCCCTCGATGGAACCCCCTCGCCGAGGAAGAGATCGAGCCCCCTCACTGCGGCCTTTATGCCAGCCTTATCTCCGTCGAAGAGGGTGTATATTTCACGAGCGCTCCCTCTCAGCCGTCTGATGTGGCCGCTCGTGAGGGCTGTTCCCATTGTCGCTACGCTGTTTGTGAAGCCGTGTGTGTGAAGGGCGATGAGATCAAAGTACCCTTCGACGATGAGGGCGAAACCCTTTTGTCTGATTCCCTGCCGCGCTTCGAGGAGACCGTAGAGAACCTCCCCCTTTCGAAAGAGGGGTGACTCGGGGGAATTAAGGTACTTGGGCTCTCTGTCGCCCATGCTCCTCCCGCCGAAGCCGATGACCCTGCGGCTCGTGTCGTAGATGGGAAAGATAATCCTCTCCCTGAAGCGGTCGTAGTGGCCGCGATCTTTCTGTTTGATTAGTCCGACACGTTCGGCGTCATCGAGTGAACACCCCTTGCCGGAGAGGTGACGGACGAGCCCCTCCCACGATGATGCGGCGTAGCCGATGTTAAAGGCATCTACACTCTCTGCGTCAAGGCCTCGCCCTTTCAGATACTCCCGCGCTGCCTTGCCGTCCCGCCCCAGCAACTGGCTATGGAAAAACTCTGCCGCTATTCTGTTTGCGTTGTAGAGTCCATCCAGGGCGTTCCGCTCCGCTCCGCCCCTCTTCTCCTCCTGTGGAATCTCAATGCCCACCCGGCTCGCGATGGTCTTGACCGCCTCGGGGAAGGAGAGCTGTTCATACTGCATGAGGAAGGTGACAACATTTCCCTTGGCCTGACAGCCGAAGCAGTAGAATATCTTTTTTTCCTCACTCACTGTAAATGAGGGGGTCTTCTCGGAGTGGAAGGGGCAGAGGCCGATATAATTCGCCCCCCGCTGTTTAAGGGTGACGCGCTCAGAGATGATATCGACGATACTCGCCCTCTGACGTACCTCTTCTATCGTATCCTGTGGAATCATATGAATATGAAATGGAAGTTATTATTATGGTTGTTAGCAGCGCTATGAAGAGTCGGAGCGTAGATGGGTTGCCATCCCTCCCCCTCTCCCCATCCCTCTCCCCCTGAGGGAGAGGGGGAAACTAAACCACCGGTGTTGTACCCGTGGTTTAGTAAAGATGATGCATGCTGCACAAGTGATGGTGCGAGAACAGTGTGTGCCTGCCGGAGATGGATCGCGTCTGTCGGCTTAACTCTTTCTCGAAAACCGTCTGAAGCCGGAGCACGGCACGACCTCTACGTTGTCGAGAACTCTGTCCAGGAGGAGGTTCATACCCAGGTTGTCGCTTGCGATGTGACCGGCAATGAGGACATTGAGGTGGTGTTTCTCCGCCTCCTTCCGATGCTCCTCCCCGATGTGCATACCGACGATGGTCCCTACCCCGGCATTGGAGAGTTTCTCAAAGGCCTTCTTGCTCCCCCCCGTGCCGCCAGTCATATCGACAAAGATCTTGCCCGTCTTCCGCCTCTTTGAACCGCTCACAACACGGAGCGCGGCCTTCTCCTTCGCCGCCGCCTCATACTCGGGGATCTCGCTCAGTAGGTCGATGATATCGGAGACCCTGTCAGGCTGCTTTTCATCAAGGAGTTGCTGGAGGTAGTCAACCACGGCGTTATCCGACGGGGTGTGACAGCAGATGAGTGGGATGTCGAGAAGCCGGGCGGCGTCAACCGCTCTTGAATGGTTTGCAGGAAGGAGTCTTCTCTCCACCTCTTTGATACGGTCGCCCATGATGTCCTCGGCTACATTGATGGAGATGCCGTATCTGGCAAGTATCTCGGACTGCATTCCCATCACCTCGTAGAGACCAGCCATAGCCTTCCCCTCGGGGTGGTGGGCGATGATGAGGTCGATACTGTTTCCCCGCTCCCTGAGCCTGTCGGCGAGGAGCACTTCACCCACCTCGATATCTATCCCGACAAGCACCCTGGCAACCTCTGTTTCAGGCGCTCCGTAGAGCATCCTAGTATCGGCATAGGGATTGGTCAACGACTCAATGTCGAAGCTCTTCTTCTCTTTCTCCCTGAGCTCTTCAAAATCGCGCTGCCTTCTCTCAAGCTCCTTTGTAACCTCTTCACTGCCACGTGGGTCGAGGTCAATGCCGTTCTCTATGGCCTTTTTATATATATCTACAATCTTCATACGCCCCTTAACTCGACAACTGCCGCTGTTACGATTTTGCAGTGAGCTGTTCCCTCACCATTTCGCTTACAACCTTTCCATCGGCCTTTCCGGTAACCTTTGGAAGGAGCTCCTTCATCACCCTTCCCATATCCTTCATCCCCGCCGCATTGAGCTCATCCACTACACCGCTGACCAGGGCCGCGATCTCATCTCGTGCAAGTTGAGGGGGTAGAAATTCGGCAAGGGTTGCCAATTCGTTTTCCTCTTTATCGACCAGATCCTGCCTCCCGCCTGCCTTGAACTGCTCAATCGACTCCTTCCGCTGACGCACCATCGTGGAGATTACCTGGCGCATTTCCTCATCGTTGAGCTCCCTCTTGATGTCGATCTCCCTGTTTTTGGCGGCTGAAATGAGGAGGCGTATCGTTGAGAGGCGCGGCTTGTCACCAGACTTCATCGCCACTTTCATCTCCTCCGTCAGTTTGCTCCTCAGAGACATAGGCTTCTCCAAATCTGCTGTAGTGTCAGTTCCAAGTTAATCACCTAACCCTTCCTCAGTTCAATGAGAACAAGTTTTACCAAAGCCTTGAGCGCCTCGAAGACTCCCACACCTTCAGGCGCCTGGGCCTCAAAGTCTGGCACTCCGTCACTATTCATCAGTTTTTTCAGTTCAGAAATGGGAACAATATTGGACAGGTCCCTCTTGTTGTACTGAAGGACATAGGGTATGTTGGCGAGGTCGTAACCCTGCTCCTCAAGGTTGATCTTCATATTGTCGAAGCTCTCCAGGTTTGCGTCCATTCTGTCTATCTGGGAGTCACAGACAAAGACGATGCCGTCAACTCCCTTGAGGATCAACTTGCGAGAGGCGTCATAGAATATCTGGCCAGGAACGGTATAGAGGTGAAAGCGAGTCCTGAAGCCCTTTATCTCCCCCAGGGAGAGGGGGAGGAAGTCGAAGAAGAGGGTCCTCTCCGTCTCCGTGGCAAGGGAGATCATCTTCCCCTTGGATTCGGGTTTGATCTTGCGATAGATGTGTTGGAGGTTGGTCGTCTTCCCGCACAGTCCGGGACCGTAATAGACGATCTTGCAGCTTATCTCCCTGGCGGCGTAGTTTATGAATGCCATCTACCGGTTTACTCCTGACAGATTACTGAAAGAGGTTTTCAATATCTTCATCGGTTATCTCGATCAGCAGGTTCTCTTTTGAAGGAGGTTGGCTGGCTTTCTTCTCGGCAACTTTTGCCAGAATATCGTTGAGTTCTGCGCTTGCCCTCTTCACCCTGAGGCGTACGAGACCGAGAGAGGAGCGCTCGTCAAATATGACGACGAGGATTATACGCTGCCCCGCTGTGGAGATATGCATATTGTCCTTCTCCCCCTCGTGGAAAAGGATTGAGAACTCCTTCTCGCCGATGATCTTCGCCAGCCCCCCTGTGGCGGCAATATTACCGGCAGTAAGGGAGGCAAGGGAGGTTGTATCCAGATCCTGAACCTCACCGCACGACGCGATGAGCTGGCCGTCCTTATCGACAAGGAAGACCCCCTTTGCGTTTGCGTCGATGAGTAGTCGTTCGATGACTTCCGTCATCACACTTAACTCTTCGCTGAATATTACAAGTGAACCCATAGCCACCATAAAAAGTTAAGGAAGGGGGGCTGCTCTTCAGTCATTCCTGAGCTGTTATCTTATTGAGCGCCAGCGGGAGCGCAGCCTACATCTCCCGTCTTCCCTCAAAGGCCCTTCCTATCGTCACGCCGTCCATATACTCAAGCTCTCCCCCTACCGGTATGCCAACGGCAATCCTTGTCACCTTGACCCCCAGCGGTTTCAGCAAGCGGGTAATGTAGAGCGCTGTCGCATCACCCTCCATATTGGGGCTCATGGCCAGGATAACCTCCTCGACTCCTCCCGACTCCACCCTTCGCATAAACTCACCGATCTTTATGTCGTCGGGGCCGACACCCTTCAAGGGCGAGAGGGTTCCGTGAAGTATGTGATAGCTCCCCCTATACTCCCCCGTCGAGTCTATCGCCGCGAGATCGTTTACATCCTCTACAATACAGACTACCGACTTGGACCTTCTCTCATCCCTGCAAAAGGCACATGGATCGCAATCCGAGAGGTTACAGCAGATGGAGCAGTGGCGCAGCTTCTCTTTAACATCGGCAATCGACCGGGCGAGACCATTGGCGTACTCCTGGGGACCGTTCAGCACATGGAAGGCAAGCCTGGTAGCGGTCTTCTCCCCGATGCCGGGCAGTCTGGAGAACTCCCGTATCAGCTTCTCGATAGGCGCCGCATAGCTCATGATTATTTAGAAGAGGCCCGGTATATTCAGGCCGAGACCGCCCGTCACCTTCCCCATCTCCTCAGAGAGCATCTGCTGTGAACGCTTGATACCCTCGTTGACGGCGGCGGTGATGAGATCCTGCAACATATCCACATCGTCGGGGTTAACCACAGCGGGATCGATCTTGATTGCCAATACCTCCTGCTTGCCATTGACGGTAACGGTCACCATGCCGCCGCCGGAAGAGGCGTCTATGGTCTTGGTGGCGGCTTCGTTCTGGATCTCCGCCATCTTTTCCTGCATCTTCTGCGCCTGTTGAAGTATATTCCCGATATTTTTAGACATCTCGCCTCCTGCTCCTTTTATTCATCTCTATGGCCCATTTATTCCTGCACACCCTTGCCCTTCGGATTTACCACCCGTCCACCAAAGATGCGCACGGCGTCATTCACGAGGGAATCCGTACTCTCCACAGCTATCCCTATGGGTGGCGCGTCGCTGCTGCACCTTACAATCGTGACCGCCTTCCGTTCACCAAAGAAGTCCAGACATATCTCCTCAAGGCGGTCTCTGTTGTCTGCCAGGTAGTTGTAGAAGGTGCCGTGAACCTCGAAGGTTATCTCACTCCCCACGGTATCGACACGGGCCGTCTCAAGACACGAGGCAAGATGCCTGCTCTTCCCCTTTATGAACCCTACAATATCTGTACTGGATCGAGTCTTGGGCGGAAGGCTCTCCGCAACACGCACGTTCACCCTCCCTCTTGGCGCAGCGGCGTCGGCTTCGTTGCCAAGTCCTCTGCCAAGCTCCTTGATCCCCTTGATAATACCGTTGATAGATTGAATGTCGTCGAGGTTAACCGCCTTGAGGAGGGCCATCTCCATTACAAATCGCGGAGAAGAGGAGCGTGAGACCACCTCATGACACTGGCTCATGACATGAAAGATCATCTGGAGCTTCATAATGTCTGTCGATAGAGCGATCTCCTTTAATCTTTCCACCTCACTGTCGGGAAGGTCCAGTGTCTTCTCCGGGTTATCTACCACCGTGACAACCGTAAGATCCCTTATGTGTTCAAGGATATCGAGACTGAGCCGTTTAAAATCATAACCAAAGTCGTGAATGCCTGCAATAATTTTCAGACATCTCTCGCCATCCTTCTGGAGAATTGCCTCCGACAGATCGTAGAGAAGCGATCTGTCCATCAACCCCAGCGCACTAACAACGTCCTTCGCCGTAATCTCTTCACCGGCAAAGGCAATGACCTGATCCAGGTAGCTCTGGGCATCACGAAGGCTTCCGTCCGCCTCTCGTGCCAGCAGATAGAGTCCCTGCTCGTCAATGGCAATCCCCTCATTTCCGGTCACCACCTTGAGATGCCCCTCTATCTCCCTGAATGGTATCCTCTTGAAGTCGAAGCGCTGACACCGTGAGAGTATGGTGGGGAGCACCTTATGAACCTCGGTCGTTGCAAAGATAAAGATTGCGTGTGGAGGGGGCTCTTCGAGGGTCTTGAGGAGGGCGTTAAATGCCTGGGTCGAAAGCATGTGCACTTCGTCGATGATGTAGACCCTGTACTTCCCACGAGTCGGCATGTAGTTTATGCCTTCTCGGAGGTCGCGAATGTTATCCACCCCCGTATTGGAGGCGCCATCGATCTCAAGCACATCTATAGAGGAGCCTGCCGTGATCTCCACGCACGCCTGGCACTTGTTGCACGGTGTCGGTGTCGGCCCCTCCTCGCAGTTCACAGCCCTCGCAAGTATCCTGGCGACGGTTGTCTTTCCCACCCCCCGTGGTCCTGAGAAGATATAGGCGTGTGCTATCTTGCCTGAGGAGATGGCATTTCCGAGGGTCCTGGTAACATGCTCCTGGCCAACAACCTCTTCAAAAAGGGTGGGCCTCCATTTTCTTGCTATGACAAGATATGACATGGCGATTAATTAAGGTAAGTAGTAAGAGTTTAGGCGGCGTGGGATATCCGTAGTGAGAGGAGAGGCCGTGCCACGCTCATTTGCCTGCACTTGATGGCGGCGTAAAAAGTCCGATCTACTGGGCCGAGCAATTTTTCAGACACTCGACATACCATATGTATGCCTTCGTATCTGAAAAACCACTACTCCTTGTATATCGAAATTTTTACTTAGCCATCTCACGACTTTTTACGAACATATCAACTTTGGAACTATATTCATTTCAGGCATGGAACAGAGGATAGTGACAAACCGTTCTCTCTTCCTGCTCGGGGCGAACACTATTGATAGCTAGGCACCCTCGCGGCACATGGTACAACTGCTACCGCTGCTTCCTCCCGGACCTGACGGAATTCACAGCTTTCCCATTGCGCGAGACCCAGCTATCAATACTGGCCACCCTTTAACCCATATCTTAACTTCTTTGTAGCCTCTCCCCCACTCCGTTCGGCCTTCGTTTCGCTTCGAATCTCCGCGCACGCATGTGGCTGCTTGATGGCGGAGAGAGAGGGATTCGAACCCTCGGTGCACTATTAATGCACACACGCTTTCCAGGCGTGCACCTTAAACCACTCGGTCATCTCTCCCGGATTTACTTTCAAGCGCTATTAGAGCATAACCAGCAGTTTAAAATCAAATCTACTTCACGGCGGAGAGGTATTCGGTCTCCGGTTGTCAACTTCGTGTTTCCTCCCTGCGACCCGGTGCACCTCACTTCCGGCTACCTCCATGCAGCCTCTTCCTCGCTCTGCTCGGCGTTCGGTTCGCTTCGAATCCCCGCGCACGAATGTGGCTGCTTTATGGCGGAGAGAGAGGGATTCGAACCCCCGGTAGGAATAAACCTACAGCTGATTTCGAGTCAGCCCCCTTCAACCGGACTCGGGCATCTCTCCGGAGTATAATCTCTACCACCAACCATATTGAGCTATCAAGTCTGGCGTAGAGCCTGAGCCCCCCTGATATTCAAAGCTGAAAAAGAATACCATTAAATGCTCTTCACGTAAACATTTTTTTCCCCTCCTGTCAAACCGTCCTAAGCAGCCATCCCGTACGGAAAGCCAGGAGGCTCCGCTGCCCGCCCTGTTAGCCCCCATTATTCACAAATATGCTCGCCCCCTCCATTGATCGTGAATACACCACGGCATTTGTTCTCGGTTAACCGTCTCCACTGATACGGCACACCTGCCAAAAATCGCTGGCAAATTCTATCTCTGCGCGATCATCGTTACACTTCAGGGTAATTCATGAATAAAGCGGGCTAACTCTCTACTGATCGAGCCCCACTCCCGCTCTTTAAGAAGAGGGCGTCGAGTACGATGGCGAGGATGACAAAGAAACCGGCTGATGCGAGGTAGGGGCGATGTTCGAAGATGACATCCACAATAGGAATAAAACTGGAGGTCGGGGATAGGAGGATAAAAAACCAGAAGATAGAGAATGAGATCATGCGCCCTCGCCTGCCATCTGCGCCTATTGAGCGCACTAAGAGATAGATGCCACACCCGATGATGAGGAGGAGGACGATGAGCGATACGAAGGGAGGGGGGAGGGGAGAGTTTAAGATTGTCCCCTCACTGATCTGGGGCAACTCAAAGAGCCCATGGGATACTGGAAAGTCGTAGTCGAGATTCTGCACTCTTGGCGCGATGAGCAGGACAATGTAGTAGATCAGCACATTGAACTGGGTAAAGAGATACTCCAGAGGAGCGATGCTCTTCACACCGAAACCGGCAGAGGCCGCGCTTACATCGCTGAAGCCGCCAAGAGGAATGAGTGTCTTGATGACAAAGAAAACAAGGAGTGCCGTAAGCGCCCCATAGAGGGGCCATCTTTTTAAAAGCCCTCTGAAGCTACCACGTGAGATGAAGGTAAAGTCGTAGAGGAGAATGACTGCCGGTAGTGTTATGGCAATCTCCTTTGATGCAAAGCCGAGAATATAGGAGAGCACAACACCGCCGTAAAAGAGCGTCCTTCGTCCCGCCGAGGAGGTGGCTGCGCCCTTTATGAAGAGGAGGAGCGCCAGAAGGTAGAAGAGGCTTGCGAGTATCTCCATCCTCTGTACCAGGTAGATAACGGCCTGGGTCTGTATCGGGTGGACTGCAAAGAGCAGCGCGGCACAGATGGCTATCCTCTTCGACCAGAGATCCTCCCCCTCCCCTGCCTTACGGGTCCTGTGCAGGGTGAGAAAAACCAGGAAGTAGAGCATTATCCCGTTTGCTATATGAATCGCAGTATTTACCAGGTGGTAGCCTACAGTATTGATGCCTCCCACCGCGTAGTTGAGGGCGAAGGTGGCAATTGTCACCCCCCGATGGCTGAAAAGCAGGGCGGGAATATTGTGCAGGTTTCTTATCTTGTAGTTTTCTACAATAAGCGGGATATCGTCGAAGTGGAATGCGGCGGTAAAGGAATTTGAATAGACAACCATTGTGGCTGCGGCCACCAGGAAGCATGCAATATAGTGGAACCTCCGTCCTTCAAAGAATCGTTCCATCCCCCTACTCACCCCTGCTATCTTTCCCGCTCCCTCTGCCGCCACCCCAACTCCTTACCATCTCATCGAACTTTGCCCTTATGAGAGCCAGATCCTGGGCAAGCACCTTGTTTCTCTCACTCAAGTTTGAAACAACCACGGAGAAGTGGAGAATAATCAGCAGGAGAAAGAGGAAGGCGACGAGAAAGAGCAGTGAAGGTGGATATACGATGCCAAGCCAGACGGCAACCTTGTCGAGGAGCTTCCGCCAGATCGAGAGGATAAGGATTACCACCGATGAAAAGAGCCAGAGAAGGGCGTACCGCTCCTTGAGCATCCCTCTCCTGATGAGTTCAACAATGGTAATGAGAAGGAGGAGACTCCCCCCTATGGAAACTAGCTGAATTGCCTGCATATCTTTTAGGGAGTGTACCGAAGCATCCACCTATAGTAAAGTTTTATATCAGTAGATACGTTTCTTGCCAACGCTTAGCCCACTTGCCTCCGCAAAGAGGGCAGTCGCCTCCAAGCCCTGATGGACCACCAAGAAAACAGGAAGACACACAAGGTGGTGTCGTAAAAAGTCCGACCTACTGGGCCGAGCAATTTTTCAGACACTTGACATACCACATATCCCGCTTTATTCATGAATTGCCGTGATGATCGCGCAGAGATTGGATTTACCAGGGGATTTTTGGAGGGCGTGCCGTACCAGTGGATACGGCCAACTGAGAACAAATGCCTTGGTGGATTCAGGATCAAGCGAGGGCGCGAGCATATTTGTGAATAAAGCGGGACAATGCCTTCATACCTGAAAAATCATTACTCCTTGTATATCGAAATTTTTACTTGATGCCCTCGTAAAAAGTCGGATTTCCCAAGTTACTGAAAATACTTGCTATTTTGCGTATTTCCTCTTGCTTTTAGAGCTGTATTATGGT
>JBHHTR010000008.1:0-25238 GCA_046753505.1 Thermodesulfobacteriota bacterium | reverse complement strand
GCGAATCCCTCGAATAAAACATGTTAATTGCAAGGGCTACCTTGCTAGATAAGTCTTTGAATTCCATATTCACTACTATTCTACAGTGACATTAACTTGCTTTGAGTGATTGCATTTTAACAGGTGCCTGGTTAATAGTTATAGGTTTTCGTTGTCAAAAAAAGGGGGAGGGGACTCCTGCAACATCCCCCTATTTATTACCCTTCTTACCCTCTGTAGAAGTTTCCTCCACCTTCTTTTTGTACCCCTTGAACGATTTTGTGAGGCATTCGAGAAGGGTTGCTGAGATGTTTATAATCTGTCCCTCTGTAAAGCCGTTCTTTCGGAGGATACGATAGAAGAGCTTTGCGACGATCTCCGAGCCCTTTTTGCTGTCTTTTGCTACGAGGCCAACTATCCTCTCAAAATCGTGGCTGCTCACTCGATCTCCTCCTCCCCTTCGTCCAGCTCCAGCATGGCGATCTCCGGGAGGGAGGCGCCGATGATGCCCTGGACGTCGCCGTACATCCCTGCCGTGTTGGTAATGACCCGTTCTATCTGCTTCTCACGCTTTGCCCATGTTCGGGTGATGGCCCGCTTCTCCTGGTCGAGCTCCTCCTTCATCGACTTGAAGGCCTCGACGATCCCCTCCACTCGCTGCCTGAAGTGGGGGCCGGAGAGGTAGTTGTAGATGACCTCCATCTTCTCGCCTCTCCCGACGGCGGAGAGCTTTGCGAGGGCGAGCTGGGTCAGGCCGGAGCGGAGGACTTCGGCCAGACTGGAGGCAAGGGTGAAGTCGGTAATCCAGACCCCCTCCTTCCGGGTGAAGGTTGTGACCCCGCTTGGGAGGACCTCGGTGACGATGACGGCGATCTCCGCCTTTACTGCCCGCTGGTCGTCTTTGAGCTTCGCAATCCACCCGTCGCTCCACGCCTTCGTCCGCTTCGACTCCCAGATGATGGTGCCGCAGAGCTGGCCGCTCCTGTTGTAGACCTGCTGGAGGATGTCGGCCCCCCTGATACCCTTGGGGACGGGCTCGATCTCGTCGGTCGGGAAGTGTGACCTCAGAAGAGCTTCGAGGTCAAGCTCCAGCACCTCCCCCTGGGTCTGCATGGAGCCCTGCTCCCCCTTCCTCTTTAGCTCCGCAATGGTCTTGAGCATGTCGCCTATCTTCTTCTCCTTCTCCATGTCCTTCAGCCGATGCTCCTCTGAGAACATTGCAAGGGTCTGATGCCGTATCTTCTCCCTCTCCTCGTCAAGTTTTCTGGCAAGCTCCAGATCGAGGTTCCGCTTCCCCTCCTCAAGGTCACGTGTCTTCTTTCGAAGCTCCAACTCGGCCTTTCTGGCCGCTTCGAGGCGACGCTCCTTTTCAGCGCTCTCCTCCTTCAAATCCTTCAGTTCGACCTGTAACTCCTCCCTGGCCTTCTCCCGCACACCCTTGAGGAGAGCTGCCCGTTCCACCTTGAGCTTCTCGGCAATCACCCTGTCGGTCTCTCTCCTTGCCGCATCAAGCTCCTTGCGCTCTTTTTCCAGGGACGCTTCACGGGCCCTTATCCGGGCATCCTGTGTCTTTGCCTTCGCCTCGTACTCCTGACGTATCCCCTCCTCAATCTTGTGAGAGAGAGCCTTCGAGAGGGGAATATCCGTCCCGCAGTGTGGGCATCTGATTCTGTCTTCCATAGTGGCAACTTATATCATAAAGGGAAAGTGAAATACAATCGGCAACATGCCCCTGTTACTGAACTTGCTGGCAGATGCACCTTTGCAATAATCTGTAAAATATATTAGAGTAACTTTTAATGAAATTCTGTGTAACTCGTCTCCGGGCTAAGGGTCGGTAACGCTCCTGCCCTCATGAGAATGCCGGTGAAGATAGGGAAATACATTACAAGGGTTCAGGCCGATATGGAGAGGGAGAGAAGGTCTCTCGCTGCGGCATACGACCGTCTGCCCGACGCCACGATGTATTGGGGCATGATTGACCTTGCCGGCAGCACCAATGCCAGGATACTCTACGGGCCAAGAGAGGGGTATGTCCGTGGAGAGATCTTCTTCTCCCTCATTCACTCGATAATTACCCCATGTCCAGAGGTGCAACTTCTTAAAGAGATAGGCGATGCAGTTCTCATGACATCCCCCGATTTCCGCCCACTCTTCGAATCACTCGTCCTCATAGATCAGGTGACGGCCCAGATAGCGAATATTACCGGGACAGAGAAATTCCCCTTCGCCATAAGGGGGGGGATAGGCTATGGTTCAGCCAAAAGGATGAGGAGAACCAGAGCAGATTTTCTCGGCAGCCCCATCGATATCCTCTCCAGAATCATGTCGATACGCTCACCAACGGCAAATTTCTACCTCCACGAAGAGGCGTATAAAGAGTCGAGCGACATCATCAAGGAGTACTCTGACGTTATTACCCTCTCCGAGCCCAAGAGCCTCTCCTCGACGATATCCAGGGCAATGTTACACTCAACCCACTACCGCGAGATATCGATTAACAGGGAACGCCTCCTGGATAATGAGACTCACTTTAACCCTTGGCGGGGCGCTCACCACAGGTAGAGAATGCTCTGATCCCTGTGAATGGGTGGGAGGCAGGATGGAGATTATGAATCTGGAGCAGGAAGGTAAACACTACTATCATGGCTGATGCTCAACAAAACATGAAGCGCTCTGCAATCCTTCTCATCAGCTGTCCCGACAGGCGGGGCCTCGTAGCCTCGGTTACCGCATTCATCTCTCAACATAGGGGCAACATCCTTACCCTCGATCAGTATGTCGATGCCGAGCGGGAGATATTCTTCATGCGCGTCGAGTGGGATCTGGACGGCTTTACCATAGCGACCGATCAGGTCGGTAAGGAGTTCGGAGAGACGATAGGAGCGCAGTTAGGGATGGAGTGGAGATTACACCTCTCGGACGAGGCGCCCCATCTGGCAATCTTTGTCTCAAAGCTCTCCCACTGCCTCTACGATATCCTCTCACGCTACCACTCCGGGGAGTGGCGGGTGGAGGTGCCCCTCATTATCAGCAACCATCCCGACCTAGAGCCGGTAGCGAAACGTTTCGGCATCGACTACCATTGCTTTCCCATCACAAAGGCGAACAAGAAGGAACAGGAGGAAAAACAGCTCGCCCTCCTCAAGGAGAAGGAAATCGACATCATCGTCCTGGCCCGGTACATGCAGATCGTAACAGGGGAATTCATCTCCCACTTCCCGAACCGGATCATCAATATCCACCACGCCTTTCTCCCGGCCTTTCCAGGCGCCAGACCGTACCACTCCGCCAGCGAACATGGGGTGAAGATCATCGGCGCCACGAGCCACTACGTGACGGCTGAACTCGACAGGGGGCCTATAATCGAACAGGATGTTACGAGGGTGAGCCATAACGACTCGGTAGGCGACCTGATAAGGAAGGGGAGGGACATGGAGAAGGTGGTCCTCTCACGAGCTGTATGGTATCACCTTCAGCGCAAGATCCATGTCAGTGGCAACCGTACCGTCGTATTTGTCTGACAGAAGTTCACCGAACGAAACTCCTCAAGGAGTGAGAGATGGCCGTCAGCAGTGAGTTTATAGAGTACATCCTGGATCAACTGACATCTTTGGGCGAGGTGACTTCCAGAAGGATGTTCGGCGGTGCAGGCATCTATCGTGATGGCCTCTTCTTTGCCCTCATTGCCGATGACACACTCTACTTCAAGGTGGATGACTCAAACAGGGGGGATTTTGAAACGGCAGGGATGCTCCCTTTCAGGCCCTTCGGCGAGAAGTCATACGCCATGCACTACTATGAGGTTCCCGTCGAGGTGGTAGAGGATGGCGAGACCCTGACGGTATGGGCGGAAAAGGCCCTCGATGTGGCGCAGCGTGCATCATCAACCAAGCGAAAGAATAAGAGGGTGACGAGGTAAGGGTGACGCTGACTGTATGAAGTAATCCAAGCTATCACAACGGAGGTACGTTATGGGTATACTTATGGAGGTTATTGATTGGACCGACCCGTCGCCGGACGACATGATCCACCGCTTCCCTGAAGAGGGGTCGGCGGATATCAAGCTCGGGGCTCAACTGGTTGTCAGGGAGAGCCAGTCGGCAGTCTTCTATCGCGACGGGAAGGCGTGTGACTCCTTCGGCCCCGGACGTTACACCCTCGCAACCTTCAATATCCCCATCATCACCAAGCTCTTCTCCGCACCGTGGGGTTTTGAAAACATCTTTCAGGCAGACGTCTACTACATTAACCACAAGGTCTTTACCAATCTGAAGTGGGGGACCCGTGAGCCCGTTGCCTTCAAGGACAGCGAACTGGGGCTCGTACGCCTCAGGGGCTTCGGGGTCTACAGCTGCAAGATTACCAACCCCCTCCTCTTCATCAATCAACTGGTGGGGAGAGAGGCGAGCTATACTACCGACCGGGTGGAGGATTACCTGCGGAGCATCATCGTATGCAGGATGAACGACCTCTTCGGGGAGCGGCTCGACACCATCCTGAACCTTCCGAAGCAGTATGATGAACTTGCAGCGGAGTTGAAGACGAGACTTGAGGACGAATTCAGCAGGTACGGCATCACCCTTCTCGACTTCTATATTCGCTCAATCACTCCCCCTGATGAGGTACAGAAGATGATCGATGAGAAAAGCGGGATGGGGGCGGTGAAAAACCTCGACCAGTTTCTGAAATATAAGCTGGCCAAGGCGATGGATACGCCTGGAAGTGCCGGAGGCTCCGGCGCCGGAATGGGGGTGGGAATGGGGGTAGGGATGATGATGCCGGGCTACATGGGCAAGGCCTTTGCCGCCGGTCAGAAAGATCTGGACGCCACTACGATTCCAACTCTACAGTGCCCTGAGTGCCTCTCCCATACACCTGAGAACAGCCTCTTCTGCTACAAGTGTGGTCACCAGATGGAGGCGACGAATATCTGCCCCAACTGTTCCAAGGTGATAACCGTCGATGCTAATTTTTGTATGGAGTGCGGCTTTGACCTGAAGTCGAAGCCGGAGTGCGCCCAGTGCCATAAGACAATACCTCCCGGAACCCGCTTCTGTCCCCACTGCGGCGAAGGGGTCGGGTGACAAAAGGGTGTTAGAAAGTGGCCGTCCCGTCTGTGCTCCACTATTAACAAACGCACCTCTCCCTGAACGATGAAGAGTCAACTCCTGGTTTCAGTACGATGTCCAGAGTGTGGCGGTTCGGTCCGCCACCTTGAGGGCGCCTACACCTTCACCTGTCCCTTCTGCGCCTCTGTTCTCAGGATTGAGACAGCAGGGGTTACTCTGAAATACATCATCCCCTCACGACTGGAACGAAGCGATATTGAAGAGGCCATCCAAGTGTTGGAGGAGGGCAGGGAGTTCACCGGCGATAGAGAAATAGAGTGGGTCGTGACCGTCTACAAGCCGTTCTGGTATTTCAAGGGAATGGTCTACTCCTGTCGCTCCAGGGGAGGCAAAAATGATGTCGATGGCAGAACCTGGAGCTACACCTTCCAGGCCAATACAACCTTCGCCCCCTCTCTCCACTCACTAGGCCTCCGCTCTGAAGTCCTCGACATAGAGGCGTACGACAGCGACCGCCTGGAGGATGACGCGGTTATTCTCCCCGTGACCGTGAATAAAGACGATGCGGAGCAGGAGGCCCTTGATTGCGCGGATAGAGGTGTGATGGACCAATCGGCACAGTGGAAGTTCCACAGGACAAGCATTATTGGTGAAAAACTGTTCCTCATCTACTACCCCATTCTTGTGGTGTCCTACGCTGAGAGGGATTCCATTCATGCAACACTCCTTGATGGCGTCAACGCGACTCCCCTTGTTGAGAGCGAGGGAGGGTTGCCGGAGGTCGGCGAGAGTGGCGTGAAGGAGGAGCCCTATCACCTGAGAATAGTAACTCATCGGTGCGGGAACTGCGGTTACGACCTTGAGGCGAGAGACTTCGATATCATCTTCAATTGTAAAAACTGCTCACGCATCTGGATGCTCAGGGGTAACAATTACCATCCAATAAAGGCGTGGTTGATAGAAAGTGGGAACGAGAGGAGCGACGTTTATCTCCCCTTCTGGAGGTTCGAGGTTAACATCTCTTCTGAGTCTCTAGGGGTGGAGGTGAAGAGCATAGGAGATTTCAGTACGTTGATGAAGATGGGCCGTCACATGTTACGGAACGAGGAGCCAGCAAGAGCGATACGCTTTTATATCCCGGCGCTTGTTACCAGAAACGCAAAGGCTCTCATTAAGCTTGCCGCAAGGATCGGCACTTTCCAGAAGGAACTCCCCATCTGCCGGGGTAGCGGCCTCCCTCATCAGAGGCTATGGAACGCCTCACTCCCGCTGGAAGAGGCCGAAGAGATGTTGGCCCCTCTCATTTTTCAGGTTGTCGGCAGGGTAGACCGGAAGGCGATTCAATTTTATAATGATATGGAGATTACCGTTACCGACAGGCAGCTCGTCTGGTACCCTTTTGAGGAGAGGGGGGCTTACCTGGAAGACGCCTTCCACAACTACCACCTGCCAAAACGAGCGATGGATGTGAATGTATATTAAGGAAGGGCTGATTGATTCAGACCGTTAGCTTTACAGGGGTGTATCGCCATTTCAGTGGCGGTAAGCTGTTAAAAATGTGAGGGGTTCAGAGCTACGCCGACTCCTGTTTCTCGTTACACTTCTCCAGGATGGTCGAGAGGTGAATCATGAGCCTTGTCAGTGCTCTCCCTCTGTGACTCACCCTGTTTTTTCTTTCCACCGAAAGCTCTGCCATGTTTTTTTTAAACCTGGGCAGGTAGAAGAGAGGGTCGTATCCAAAGCCGCCGTCACCCCGCTTTTCTGTAGTGATTATCCCGTCACACCTTCCCCTGAATGTCTTCTCCTCTCCCGACGGCATGATGAGGGCGATAACACAGGTATAGTGGGCCCGTCTCTTTTTATTGGGAACACCCTTGAGCTCCTTCAGGAGGAGCTGGTTGTTCTCCTCGTCGGAGGCATTCTCACCGGCGTATCGGGCGGAGTATATTCCAGGTCTTCCACTGAGGGCGTCAACCTCAAGACCGGAATCATCGGCCAGTACAGCCATGCCTGTCTGCTTCGCAACGGCCCGTGCCTTCTTCAGGGCATTGCCCTTAAAGCTGTGCTGGTCCTCCACGGGAAGGGAGATGTTTGGGAGGGTTTCCAGGCTGACAAGATCAACCTTGAGCTCTTTAAGGACGAGATAAATCTCCCACACCTTATGTCTGTTTTTAGTGGCAACAACAATCTTCACTGAACAATACCTTCAAGTCAGGAGGCCGCCAAGGGCCTCGTTCTGGATTTGTGTTAACTCTCCAATCCCTTTTGACGCCAGCGCCAGCATCCTGTTCATATCCTCCTGGGAAAATGGATTTGTCTCCGCCGTCCCCTGTATCTCTATGAAGCGTCCGCCACCAGTCATTATAATATTCATATCGACCTCAGCGCTGGAATCTTCAGGATAATTTAGGTCGAGAATGGCCTCACCATCGACAATACCGACGCTGACAGCCGCCACCGAGTCGAGAATGGGCAGCCTCTCCAGCGCCCCCTTATCCACAAGGAGCTGAAGGGTGTCGGCAAGGGCGACAAAGGCGCCGGTTATTGATGCGGTCCTTGTTCCGCCATCAGCCTGAATGACGTCACAATCTATGGTGATACTACGCTCGCCGAGAGCGGGAAGGTCGATGACGGCTCTAAGGCTCCTCCCGATGAGCCGCTGAATCTCCATTGTTCGTCCCCCCTGCTTCCCCGCCTTGGCCTCTCGCCTGATACGCGACGTGGAGGATCGCGGCAGCATGGAGTACTCCGCAGTAACCCACCCCTCGCCGGAACCCCTCAGGAATGAGGGAACAGACTCCTCGCAGGTAGCGGTACAGATAACCTTTGTATCGCCCATCTCTATGAGGTTGGAACCCTCGGCAAATTTCAGATACTTTCGTGTGAGCCGTACATCACGGAGGGTGTCGGCCCCCCTATCATCGTGTCGCGTCATTACTACCTCTCTCTACTTGCTGTCAGTCTCTACCCACTCTCATTGAGCGGTCTATATCCCCCACTTGGAAGCCACCAACTTCTCAAACTTGTTAATACTCTTAAATATAGACAATGCAATATCTTCCTGTACCGCTGGCAGGACAAGCCGCTTCTCCTCTTCCGGGTTAGTGATAAAACCGACCTCGACAAGGATTGCCGGCATAGCCGTCCCCATGAGGACGATGAAGGGGGCCTGTTTTACGCCCCTGGCCTTATCTGGACTGACTGTTCGCAGCCCCTCCTGAACGATTTCAGCCATGAGACTGCTCTCGTTGAGAAACTCTGTCTTGGTCATATCCCACAGGATAAGCTGAAGGTTGTCTCTTGCGCCAGCCCCTTTACCTCCATCTGGGGATTCTTCATACTTAACAACCCCATTTTCAAAGGCGGCCACTCTTCGCGCATCATCATCGGTGGCGTCAAAACTCAAAAAGTAGGTCTCAATACCGGATGCAGCCTTGCCTAATGAGGCGTTTGTATGTATGCTAACGAAGATGTCGGCGCCGCTGTTGTTGGCAATGGCGGTTCTCTCGGTGAGGGGAATGAACTTATCCTCATCCCTGGTAAGAATGACCTCCAAATCGGGTTTGGCAGAAAGCAGCCTGGCAAGCTTGAGCGCCGTGGCAAGATTTACATCCTTCTCCATGACACCCGTCGGCCCGACGGCCCCAAAATCTATGCCGCCATGGCCGGGATCTATTACAACAGTTTTAAGTCTCGTGGCGCCGTGGGATTGGGCCTCACTTGAGGCCAGGGATGGGGTGAGAAGAAGGATCGTCATTAAGAGGAGTAACGTTCTTTTCATCATAGCCTTGCATTGTAATTATTATGTGACCATCTTGTCAATAGAAAGGGCGCTCTGGATGCGATTTTTTATCTACTCTCCCTCTCAGCAACACTTACAGGCGGTTTCTCAGGGTAGCTAATGGAGACAGAAACGATACTTGGGATATGTGCCGGTATATTGACAACGGGCTCCTTCATCCCCCAGGTCATAAAGATTTATAAAACGAGAGAGACTAAGGATATCTCTATGGCGATGTTTGTAATACTCGCCATCGGGATTGCCTTATGGCTGATATACGGCTTCTATATCGGCTCCCTTCCTGTTGTCATAGCCAACGCAGTCACCCTTGCCCTCTCAGCCGTTGTCATAGGGTTTAAGATAAAGTACAAGTGATGGCGTCGTAAACTCTCACCGGTTGATGATCTCCTTGATCCCCGCCTCTGATGGTGTCGGGATGGTAAACGCAACGCCAGCGGTCTCAATATTCAAGGCTACCTTCCGGTACTGTACAGAGATCCTCCCCAGATGGGAGTTCATGGAGATCAGATATGGAAGCCGTACGCCGGTGAGTGTGTGATAATCTCCCATGGCAATACGAACGGTTCCCAGGTCGTAATCGTCTCTCAGAAAGCTGCTTTCTCCCCCTTCTGGCCCCTCCTCTGCGCCACCCGCCTCCTCGCGCCTCCACTCTCCGGCAACGCCTGGCAGTGCGCCAAGAAGGAGATCGGCGATCTCACTTCCCTTGAGAGGGTATGGCCCCTTGGAGTCAGACCAGCGAAACAGGGTTCCCTCTCGTATGTCAAAGAGCGACAGCTCCCTGCCATCACTGGTAAGAATGAGGGCGGTCTGATTGAAAGGACCGAGCACCTCTATCCTGAAGCGCCCCGGCCTCTCCACGACAATATGTGCCCTTCCACGGATAGCACGACGACCCGGCTGCTCCACACGTATAATGGCCGATGCCTTGAGAGTATCGACTGTTTCCGGCAAAGCTCCTGTCTGTAGCAGCTCCTGTCGAGTGGTGAGAGTAGCGCAACCTGAAAGGGTGAGTAGAAAAAGAAGAGTGACCTTGAAGAGTCTCATTGCGACTGGCGGTGTTGTAGTAATGGCGCACCCCATTTGATTCCGGCTTGAGGAGGTTTGGCGAGGATGAGTCCAGCAATAAAGTCTAACTTAACGGTTATCTACCCTTTTTTTCTTTAACTGGCGCTTGATCTCCTTAATCTTACCAGGCAGGGCGCTATTTTTGGGATCAAGGGCGGTTGCTTTGTTATAGTATTCCAGTGCCTTCTCTAATGCGCCGCTCTTATTGTAGGCGTCTCCAAGGTGCTCGGCAACAACGGCATCGTCAGGCAGCAACCCTACCGCTTTCTTTAATGCTAAGACGGCCTCATCATACTTACCCTTCTTGTAGTAGACCCACCCCAGGCTGTCGGTTATCGGCCCGCTATCGGGTTTCAGGACCATGGCCTTCGTGATAAGGCGCTCCGCCTCATCGAGGTTAATCCCCTGCTCGGCATAGGTGTAGCCGAGATAGTTGAGGGCATTCGCATGGTCGGGGTTGAGGCGCAGAACGGCCCTGACCTCCTCTATACTCTTCTCCTCCTCCCCCATATCGTAGTAGAGCACTCCCAGGGTAAAATGGAACTCCGGGTTGTCCGGCTCCAACTCGATAGCCCGCTGGATTATGAGGATGGCGTCATTGAGGCGTTTGCTCTGACGGTAGATCGCCACCAGTATCTTGTAGAGTCCGATATCCTCCCCTTTGAGTTCTATGGCCTCCTTGATGACATCTACGGCACTCTCCATCTTCCCCTGTCGTTCATAGATAAAGGCAAGGTGGAGTCGTGAGTCGACAAAGTTGTCAGAGTCGGGCGGTATCTTAATAAACTCACCGCTCGCCTCATCAAGACTCCCCTTCTCCTCATAGGCAGAGGCCAGGTAGTATCGCACCTTGTGGGCGTCCTGGTTTGATATAAGGGCCATCTTGAACTCTATGACAGCCTTATCGTACTCCCGCTGTTCAAAGTAGATGAGTCCCATTCTTACCTGTGCGTCAAAGCGTGTTGTGGAAAATTTCCCCAACTCTTTATACTGTACGAGAGCATCGTCAAGCCTCTTCTGTTTTATAAGGAGTTGAGCTATTCTCCTGCGTAGATTAGTGTTGCCTGGCTGGTATGACAGCGCCTTCTGGTAGTGGTCAAGGGCTTCATCTGTTTTTTGCTCCAACTCGGATATTCTCCCGAGATCTATATAGGCGGCGCCGTAGTGTGGATTTGTCTCTATGGTCCTCTTTAAGTGCTTCCTCGCAATGTCATAGTTTCCCCGCTCGGCCTCAATGCGGCCCATATAGTAGTAGGTAATAGTAGCATCGGGGTTAAGGAGTGAATATTTTTTCAGTATGTCGAGAGCCTTGTCAAACTCCTTCTGCTCGGCATAGAATGTTGCCAGCAGAATATACGGCTTCTGTCGCTCCGGCATCAGTTCTATTGCCTTGCCGTATGCCTCCACAGCCTCACTCTTCCTCTTCAAACTTGCATAGAGATTGGCAATGAGGAGATGGGCGACACCGTAGTCGGGCGCTACCTCTATTGCCTTCTCAAGGTTTGTGAGGGCCAGCTCCTGATTGCCCTTGCGTATGTAGAGAAGGGCTATCTCAGAATAGAGGAGCGGTGATTCTGGATCGAGAGCTATTACCTTCTTGTACTCGTCAATAGCGCCGTCTATATCATTGGAGGTGCGCCGCAGTTGAGCCGCTGAAAAGTGGTAATAGGTATCCGCCACCCCCCTGTCGGCTTCCAGGTGCTGAATCTTCGTTCCGTACTTGCTCCCAAGAACAGGCACAGTTGAAGAAAGATTGGCGCATGAAGTTGTAACCAGTGATAGAAAAAAGGCTGCAATAATCAGCCTTTTACCGTAGTGCATAGGAACCTCTAAAGGTTATCGTCACGTAGAGTCCCGGAATGGAGACCATGTGATTTAAATTCTTTGGTACAGTAACTTAACGCGCTTTTAAGCACACTTCATCTTGTGGATAACTGTATCATACCCCTCAAAGCACAGTCAATCTATTTGACTTTTCAGGCCGCCGTCGGCTCTTAGCCCGTTTTACGCCGTGATGATCGCCTTTCTGCGTGCGTTCCGCAGTCAGGCGCAGATGTTGGATTTACCAGGGTATTTTTTGAGGGTGGACCGTACCAAAGGGTCTCGGTGGCCAGTAGCCGGGGATCAGTAAATCCCGCTCTCCGATCCCTGCCGACTGCCCCCTGTAGTCTAGCGAGGGAGCGAGCATATTTGTGAATAAAGCAGGTTAGCAAAAGTATCTTACCGCCCACTCTCTTCAACCAGGACGACCGCATATGCGGCTATCCCCTCTCCCCTGCCACTGAAACCGAGTCCCTCCGTCGTTGTCGCCTTTACATTCACCTGCGAATCGGCACATGAGAGTGTCGTGGCAATATTAGCGGACATCTCCGGGAGATACTCCGCAAGACGTGGTTGCTGGGCTACGATGGTAGAATCGATATTGACGAGGTGGAATCCCTTCTCCATGAGAAGCCGATGAACCTGGCCGAGGAGCTTCAGGCTCGATACACCGCTGTAACGTGGGTCGGTGTCGGGAAAGTGCCTCCCTATATCGCCTGCCCCAATCGCGCCAAGGAGGGCGTCGCAGATGGCATGAAGAAGAACATCCGCGTCGGAGTGGCCTAGAAGGCCGTACTTGAACGGGATATCAACGCCGCCGAGGACGAGGCGTCTCTTCTCCGCAAACTTATGGACGTCATAACCGGAACCGATGCGCATAGATCGTTACTCCTCACCTTCTCTTGCCCTGAGTATCGCCTCTCCGACAACTATATCTTCGGGAGTTGTTATCTTTATGTTCTCGTATGAGCCCTCAACAATGGAGACGGCATGGCCCAGTCGTTCAACAAGGGCGGCGTCATCGGTGCCGCTAAAACTATCTTCAACCGCCCTCTCGTGGGCCTCTCTGAGCACCTCTGCCCTGAATGCCTGTGGCGTCTGGACCGACCAGAGCCCATCCCTCGGAACGGTTCTGGTCACCTTGCCGTTAGCGACCTCTTTAATCGTATCCTTTACGGGAACGGCTGCGATGGCTGCACCACCCTTCATGGCCTCCTTCACGGCCCGTTCAATGAGATCAACTGTAACAAAGGGCCTTGCTCCGTCGTGGACAACAATGATATCCCATGAATCGGCAAGGGCGTCAAGGGCGGCTCTGACCGAATCCTGCCGCTCCGCCCCCCCTGACGCCACATCTATTACCTTACGGAATCCAGATGCTGCAACTATCTCCTTCCGATACATCTCTCTGTCATCGTTGGGGACAACAAGGATAATGGCGTCAATAAGGGGCGATCTTTCGAAGGGAAGAAGGGTGTGGGCCAGAACCGGGCTGTTAGAAAGCGGGATGAGGGGCTTCTTCATCTTCCCCATCCTCCTGCCCATCCCGGCTGACGGTATGATAGCAACGCTTTTCATCGTAATGGTTGTGTAATAAAGTATGGCACGGCAATCCTTACAGAGAGGTTCCTACTGGAAAACAGCGACATTAACTTGCGTGGGGCATCTTATCTTTTGCCTCTTCCTTTGGCCGCGCAAAGACCATCCGCCCACCCGTTGTATCGATAACACTGGTGATGACGATAGCCGTAGCCTTCCCAACACGCTTCCTACCGTTATCGACGACTACCATAGTGCCATCCTCAAGATAACCAACCCCCTGCCCCTGCTCCTTCCCCTCCTTCACAATAGGGATGGTCATCGTCTCACCGGGCAGGACGAGTGGTTTCAACGCCTTTGCAAGTTGATTGATGCTGAGCACCAACACCCCCTGTAGCTCCGCCACCTTTATTAAATTAGCGTCGTTTGTCAGGAGTCTGCCGCCCACATCCCTGGCAAGCGCTACAAGGCGGGCGTCCACCTCCTTTATTTTGGGGAAGTCCTTGTCGGTTATCACAACTTCGACGTCATCGTGGTTCTGTAACTTATGGATGACGTCCAGCCCCCTTCGTCCCTTCGTTTTTCTGAGCGGGTCGGGAGAGTCCGCAATGTGCTGCAATTCGCCAAGAACGAATTGTGGGATCATGACGGCACCGCGAATAAAACCTGTGTCGCAGATATCGGCGATCCTGCCGTCGATAATGACGCTCGTGTCGAGGATCTTGATGTCGCTATGGTGTCTCTGTGGTTCAGCCGGTGCATCGCCAGCTTTAGTGCCGCCAAAGATAGTTAACTCCTCCCCCTTCTTCATCCCGATGGAGAGTCCCAGGTAACCGATGAGACAGTTGGTAAAGATGTAGACTGCCAGTTCGAGGTTACGGTTGTTCAGAAAGTTGAAGATGAGGGGGTAGGTGAGTAGATTGGCTACGGTAAGACCCGCGATAAGGCCGATTGCGCCGCCGATGACCACCCTGATTGGCGCCTGCTTCACCCGCTTTTCAAAGATGAGGGCGAGGAGCGCAATGATGAGACCGCTGGCGAGACCCAAGAGGGCAAGCTTTTTATCTACCAGCTGGGCGGCAATGAGATAGCCGCAGGAAGATGCAAAGAGAACGAGGAGAGCCTTCATGAGGATCATGTCTTACCGCCTCTTCCAGGGAAACAGGGAGAGGTTCAGGCGTTCATGAGACGGTCCAACTCTCTCTCTATCCTGTCCTCCTTTGTATTTTTGACGATTGATATCTCTTTGATGAGCAGGTTTCTTGCAGTATCCATCATCCTCCGTTCGCCGAAGGAGAGCTCCTTGTCGGTCTTGAGGAGGTAGATATCCCGTAGTACCTTGGCAATCTCAATGACGCACCCTGTCTTGATCTTGTCCATATACTCCCGGTAACGACGGTTCCAGGTCTGACTGTCTATCTCGCCATCTCTCTTCTCCTTAAATATGGCGTACACCTTTGTGACAACACTCTTGTCTACTATCTTTCTTAGCCCAACCGAGATCGCATTATCGACAGGGACCATAATCATGGCGCCGCTCTCCAATATCTCGATTGTAAAGAACTCCTGAGGAGTACCAAGAATTTCCTTGGTCTCGATTGAAGTAATCTTGCCTACCCCATGGGCTGGATAAACGATTAGATCTCCAACTTTAAACATCATTGCACCCCTCTTTTGGTTGTGTAGATAGTGTGTCAGGAAGGATATTCAAAACGACCAGACTATAGCACAAGGTTACGGTAAAGTCAAAATTACTTTCAGCCACTACCGTACAGAGCCGCCAGCGGCACCTTACATCACCTTGACATATGGGAGAGGGAAGTATATCCTTTCAACACTACCACTGTTATCTACAACTGTTCATTATAGCACATTATCACCTATGACAACAGCTCTTAGACCTATCTTTTCTCCAGAGGCAATCGCAGAAGGGATTGTCCGTATCGCGGTGGATATCCGCAAGGATTATCCGGCCAGGACTCCTCTCCTGATCGGTATCCTCAACGCCTCATTCGTATTCATGGCAGACCTTGTGAGATGCCTCAACATCCCCCTTGAAGTGGATTTCATGGGGGTGACCAGTTACGGTAGTGGAACGATCTCATCGGGTTCTCCACGCATCACCGGAGATGTTGAGACTCAGCTTGCCGGGCGGGATATTATAGTCGTAGAGACGATGGTGGAGACGGGGCTGACCCTTGCAACGGTCATCGAACACCTTGAAAAGAGGGCCCCGGCCACCATCAAGGTGTGCGCCCTTCTGGAGAAAGAGAGAAAGGGCGAGCGGACAATTGCCGTAGATTACTCTGCCTTTACCATTGGTGATGACTTTGTTGGCGGTTACGGCATGGACTATCGTGGAGAGTACCGTCACCTGCCGGGGATCTATCTGCTTGAAGCCCACAACGAAGCCAGAGGCGGAGAGAGCGAATAACGTGGAGCTGCCTCCCCTCGTCAAGGCGCTCCTCAACCCGGCGGTCTACCCGGAAGCGCCTGCCTCTGTAGAATTCAGGCAGACCCACATATCGTACCTCTTCCTTACCCCTGATTTTGTCTACAAGGTAAAAAAACCGGTCAACTTCGGCTTCCTCGATTTCACAACTCTCGAAAAGCGGCGCTTCTTCTGTGAACAGGAGGTGACGCTGAACAGGAGACTTGCCAGGGGTGTATATATCGGTGTTGTTGCAATAACAAAAAGGGGTGGCGAGATACGTCTTGAGGGTGGGGGGGAGACGGTGGAGTATGCCGTCAAGATGAGACGGCTCCCCCATAAGATGATGTTGAACGCGATGGTCGAAGATGGCCGCGTTACAACTGGGATGGTGAGAGATATCGGGCAGGTCATTGGAGAGTTCCACCTCACAGCGCCTTCAACCGGCGAGATCTCCCGGTTCGGCCTTCCCCATCTCCTCGCGAAGAATACGGAAGAGAACTTTTCTCAGACGAAACAGTATCGAGGCAGGACAATCTCATCGGAACAGTTTGAGAGGATCAAGGCATTTACGAGAGAGATGCTGAAAGCACGGGAGCGTCTCTTCAAAAAACGTGTCGATGGCGGATACATCAGGGAGCTCCACGGCGACCTCCATGCCGATCATGTCTGCATAGGCGACGGCATAGATATATTCGACTGTATCGAGTTCAATGAGCGGTTCAGGTACTCTGATGTCGTCTCCGATATGGCCTTCCTCGTCATGGACTTCGACTACTACAACAGGCACGACCTCTCCAGGCTCTTCGTGGCGTCCTACTTTGAGACCACAAAAGATATGATGGGTGAGGAACTCCTCAACTTCTACAAGTGTTACCGGGCCTACGTCCGTGGCAAGGTCGACTCCTTTGAGCTTGACGAGGGGGAGGTCTCTGACGAGGAGAAGGCGATTGTGAGGGTGCGTGCGATACGCTACTTCCACCTTGCCAACCTCTACGCAACGGGCGGTTTCCGGCCCACACTTATTGTTGTCTGCGGTCTGACCGGCACCGGCAAGACAACGGTAGCTGCGATCCTTGCGGAGAAGCTCGGGTTTCTCCACCTCTCGTCTGACATCGTGCGGAAGGAGCTTGTCGGCATCAAACCGGAAGAGCGGAGGCTCGACCGATTTGGCGAGGGGATCTATACGGCACCCATTACAGAGCGGACCTACGAAGAACTCATCGGAATGGGGAAGGCGAGCCTCCATGAGGGGCGCTCCATCATCCTCGACGCAACCTTCACCAGGGCGGCCCGCCGGGAGGCCGTAGAGAAAGCGGCGGAGGAGGCCGGGGCTGACCTCCACCTCATAGAGTGTAGCGCCCGTGAGGATATCGTAAGAGAACGGCTAAATAAAAGAGCGTGTGAGAAGGGGGGTATCTCCGATGGGAGGTGGGAGATTTACGAGAGGCAGCGGGAGATCTATGATAATCTCACAGTACCTCACCTGACGGTGGATACGTCGAAGCCCAGAGAGGAGTGGGCTCTCCGGCTCGTAACGACGATTTTAGGTTGAGCCCCGGAGAGAAGCTGTGCTTTAATGGGGCCATGAAAAAGCCCCTTGCCGTAACCCTTGTAAGCGGTGGCATGGACAGTTGCGTTACCGCCGCCGTCGCCGCCACCGAGGCCCACCCCGCCTTCCTCCATATCAACTACGGTCAGAGGACGGAGGCGCGAGAGTTGGAAGCCTTCAATGGAATAGCCGACTTTTACGGTGTCGAGCAGAGGCTTATAGTCGATCTCGGTTATCTTAAGATCATAGGCGGCTCCGCACTGACCGATAACAAGATAGAGGTTCCGACACACAACTCGCCACAGGAGATTCAGGATAGTGAGATCCCGCCGACCTACGTCCCCTTCAGAAACGCCCACCTCCTGTCGGTCGCCGTATCGTGGGCCGAGGTCATAGGGGCGGAGCGGATATACATCGGGGCCGTCGAGGAGGACAGCTCAGGCTACCCCGACTGCCGTGAGGAGTTCTATCGGGCCTTCCAGCGGAGCGTCGATGAGGGGACGAAACCTGAAACGGCAATAGAGATCGTAACGCCCCTCATCCGGATGAGCAAGGCCGAGATCGTCAGGAGAGGCGTGGAGTTGGGCGCCCCCCTTAACCTCACCTGGTCGTGCTACAAAGACGAGGATGGCGCCTGCGGTGTATGCGACTCGTGTCTCCTGAGACTCAAGGGCTTTGAAGGCGCCGGTGTTGAGGACCCGATAGTGTACAAGAGACAGGCAGATGGCTCGGTTGCCCTTTAGCATTACAACAAATTGTAACGATAGTGGAGAGGAGTAGTAGATGATCTGGAACGTTATCATGCATATTCTCATAGGTGTGCTGGGCACAACTTTTTTCAGCTTCACACCGAAGGGGATTGCCTTTGCGGTAATCCTGACGGTAGCCACACAGGGGGTTGATCTCATCCGTCTCTACAGGGACAAGCTCAAGAGACTTGAAAACAAACCCACGAGAGACAAGTTACGGACAGCAAATATAGAGGCCTTTAAGAGAGAGTTCAAAGAGAAGCTTCCAAAGCTCTACCTAAGAAATGTTGGCATTTTTACCCTGATCGTTATCTTTGCCTCAGAGATCGGACGCTACTACCACATCGGGGTGTAAGAGAGCAGCGCCTTCAATATGCCGTAAAAACGGCGAGAGAGGGGGTGTCGGAAAATGGCCGCAACAGGGGAAGCGGCTCTACCATCTGATGAGGGGGCGAAGGTCTTTGAGGCCCGTGGCCTGACCAAGGTGTACGGCATGGGGGAGGTGCAGGTCCATGCCCTGCGCGGTGTGGACGTGGACCTCTACGAAGGGGAACTGACCGTCCTCCTCGGTCCATCGGGAAGCGGAAAATCGACCCTCCTCAATATCCTCGGCGGCCTCGATACGGTCACGTCCGGTCACGTCACCTACCACGGAAGGGAGCTTACGCAGGCGACCGACCGTGAACTCACCGATTTCCGGCGCACCCACGTCGGCTTTGTCTTCCAGTTCTACAACCTCATACCAAGCCTCACCGCACGGGAGAATGTCGCGGCTGTTACAGAGATTGCAGAGGAACCGATGAGACCGGAGGAGGCCCTCACCGTCGTCGGTCTCGGAGAACGTCTCGACCACTTTCCTGCTCAACTGTCGGGCGGCGAGCAGCAGCGCGTCGCAATCGCGCGGGCCATAGCCAAAAACCCTACAGTCCTCCTCTGTGACGAGCCGACGGGCGCCCTCGATTCCGCTACCGGCATCGTAGTCCTGGAGGCCCTTGAACGGGTCAACCGGGAACTCGGCACAACGACGGTTGTTATTACCCACAACGCAACTATCGCCGATATGGCCGACCGGGTGATACACCTGAGCGACGGCCTCATATCACGGGTCTACCGCAACAGGGAGAAGAAGACGCCACAGGAAATACACTGGTAGGGCTATGAAGTCACTCGATAGAAAGCTCCTCCGCAATCTCTGGGGTATGAAGGGGCAGGCCCTCGCCATAGCCCTCGTCATAGCGAGCGGTGTTGCCACCTACATCATGTCCCTCACCACCCTCGACTCCCTGAACCAAACCCGCGAAATCTACTACAGGGAGCACCGTTTTGCCGAGATCTTCGTCTCTCTCAAGCGGGCGCCGGAGAGCCTCGCCTGGCGCATCGCCGAGATACCGGGTGTGGAGAAGGTGGAGACGCGAGTCACTGCCCTGGTAAGCGTCGATATAGACGGTTTCCCGGACCCCGTAACGGGGCGGCTCATCTCCCTCCCCGATGGCTCCGCTGCCGACTCTTCGATGATGAATCGCCTCTATCTCCGCAAGGGGCGTCTCGTCGAGGCAGGCCGGGACAACGAGGTCGTTGTAAGCGAGGCCTTTTCAAAGGCCCACAACCTTTCAATCGGCGACAGGGTCGGGATGACCATCAACGGGCGGCGCAGGGGCCTCAACATCGTTGGCATTGCCCTATCCCCCGAATACGTCCTCCAGATCAGGCCCGGCGCACTGGTTCCCGATTTCAAGAGGTACGGCATCTTCTGGATGGGGCGCACCCCCCTGGCGAGGGCCTACAACATGGAGGGGGCCTTTAACGACATTGTTATGACCATGAGCGGCGGGGGCAGCGATGGCAACATCATCGACCGCCTCGATGACCTCCTCACCCAATACGGCGGACTCGGCGCCTACAGCCGCGACGACCAGACCTCCCACCGCTTCCTCTCCATGGAGTTTCAGATGCTCGGCCAGATGGCAACCCTCTTCCCCGTCATCTTTCTCGGGGTCGCCGCCTTTCTCCTCAACGTCGTCATCAACAGGCTCATCACGCTCCAGCGCGAAGAGATCGCCATCCTCAAGGCCTTCGGTTACACCAATATCGACGTTGCCAGCCACTACCTTAAGCTCGTCCTCCTGATCGTGGTGGTTGGGTCGCTGTGCGGCATGGCGGCAGGCGCGTGGCTCGGCAGGGGACTTAGTGGGATGTATATGGAGTTCTACCACTTCCCCTTCCTCCACTATGAGATCCGCCCTCTCATTGCCGTTACCGCCGTTCTTGTGACTCTTGCCGCCGCCGGAGTGGGAACGACCCTTGCCATCCGGAGGGCGGCCCTCCTCCCCCCGGCGGTGGCGATGCGTCCCGAGCCTTCCCTCACCTACCGGGAGACGGTCATTGAGAGGTTGGGGCTGAAACGTCTCTTCGGCCAGCCCACCAGGATGATCATGCGCCATCTGGAGCGGCGTCCGGTAAAATCTGCCCTCTCCGTTATCGGCATCGCCTTCGCCTGCGCCATCCTGATGATGGGGAGCTTCTTCGGTGACGCTGTCGACTATATGATCTACGTACACTACGGCCTTGCCGAGCGGGAGGACCTTACTATAACCTTCAACGAACCTACATCGAAGCAGGCCCTCTACGAACTTCAGGCCCTTCGGGGGGTTGAATTCGGCGAGCCCTTCAGGTCGGTGCCGGTGCGGTTCAGGTTTCAGCACCGGGAGTACCGAACGGCGATACAGGGTTTTGAACCGGGGACAGACCTTCACCGCCTTCTCGATAGCGACCTTGTACCGATGGAGCCGCCACCCTCCGGCATTGTCCTCACCGACTATCTCGGCACACTGCTCGGGGCAAAACCGGGAGACACGCTGACCGTCGAGGTCCTTGAGGGGAGCCGTCCTACCCTTCAAATCCCGCTGATGGGCCTCGTGAAGGAGTTCACCGGCGTCCTCGGCTATATGAAACTCGATAACCTCAACCGTGTCATGGGGGAGGGGAACGCCATCTCCGGCGTCAACCTTGCCATCGACTCTCGATACCGTGACGAGCTGTACGGGAGACTCAAGAAGATGCCCCGCGTCGCTGGTGTTGTCTCCCACATGGATACAGTGAAGAACGTCCGATATACGATGGACAAACAGGTACTCACCTTTACCTTCTTCAACGTCCTCCTAGCGGCTACCATCGCCTTCGGCGTGGTCTACAACAGCGCCCGTATCGCACTCTCCGAACGGAGCAGGGAGCTGGCGAGCCTCAGGGTATTGGGCTTTACTCGCGGAGAGATTTCCTATATCCTGCTTGGAGAGCTCACACTGCTGACGATGGCCGCCATTCCTCTCGGTTTTCTAATCGGACGGGTACTCTGTGCCGTGATGATCGAGGGGGTGCAGACCGATATATTCCGCATCCCCCTCGTCGTCGACAGAAGCACCTACGCCTTCGCCTCCGCCGTTGTCATAGTGTCGGCCTGTATATCGGGGCTGATAGTACGGCGGAAGCTCGACAGACTGGACCTGATCGGGGTCCTGAAGACAAAGGAGTAACAGTCGGTGCAGTTGAGTAGAAAAATCATCATTGTGGCCGTAGCGGCGGCGGTTGTTGTTGCCATCATCTACGGCTTCATGTCGAAATCGGTGCTCGTCGATACTGTGGCAGTCTCTTACGGACCGCTGAGTGTAACAATTGAGGAGGAGGGAAAGACACGGGTCATCGACCGCTTTGTTATCTCGGTGCCGGTGACGGGATTCGCGCGCCGTATCGAACTCAACGTGGGCGACCCGGTTGCGAAGGGTCAGCTCCTTGCGGAGCTTGAGCCGCGCCGTTCGAGGGTTCTCGATCCACGGAGCAGGGCAGAGGCGGAGGCGCGTGTCGCGGCCGCCGGGGCGGCGCTCAGCAGCGCGAAGGAAAATAGAGCAGCGGCGAAGGCGGACGCCGACTACGCGTCGGCTGAACTCGAACGGGCCAGGAAGCTATTTGATGCCGGCTTCGCCTCGAAGGACACTCTGGAGCGGGCCGAGGCAGAGGCACGGCACAGAGGCGCAACCCGCAGGTCGGCCGATTTTGCCGTAGAGGTTGCCCGATTTGAGCTTGAGGCGGCGAAGACGGCCCTGAAATTCACGGCGTGGGAAGGCGACAGCGCGGAGAGTGTGACCATCCACGCCCCGGTAGCCGGGCGCATCCTGAAACTCCACCGGGAGAGCGAGGGGGTCGTCACCGAGGGGCAGCCCCTGATAGAGATCGGTGATCCTCGCGCGTTGGAGATCGAGGTCGATCTCCTCTCGGAGGACGCGGTGCGGATAGGAGCGGGGACGAAGGTGCTCTTTGACCGGTGGGGCGGCGATCTACCCCTCGACGGCGTGGTGAGGGTTGTTGAGCCTGTCGGCTTTACCAAGGTCTCCGCCCTCGGCGTCGAGGAACAGCGGGTCCTCGTCATCACCGATATCACCTCACCGCCGGAGCAGTGGGCAGGCCTCGGCGACGGCTACCGGGTAGAGGCCCTCTTCACCCTCTGGGAGGGTGACAACATCCTCCAGGTTCCCGCCAGCGCCCTCTTCCGCTACGGCGACGGCTGGGCCCTCTTCGTCGTGGATGGAAAGCGGGCACGTAGGAAGGTCGTCGAAATCGGCCACCGGAACGGCCTGACCGCCGAGATCGTTTCAGGCCTCACCGAAGGGGAATCGGTCATCACCCACCCCGACGAGGCCATGGAGGACGGTTCGCGGGTTCGTTTGAGGTAGTGAAGGTGCACCCTTACTTTGCACTCCAGTTGGCAGGGCTTTGAGGATCATAAAAGGTTTATGCCGATCAGTCGAAGACGCCATGACAAAGATTCAAATAATTACAAGTCGTGAACGTTTTAGATTTAAAGTTATCTAGAAATGACAAAAATTGATATCTCACGCCAGGAAAATATCTTGCCCTCTCAATTTATGAGAGAGCTTCGGGCTGAGTATTACTCGGATACCGAAGATCAGGTAGCATACCTGCTTGAGACACCAACCTTAGAATACCATTTGGAATCGATTACCCAACGCAATCAGACTCATGACTTTGAAACATTCTGCCGGAAACTGTGTGAGCGAGTAATCTGCCCAAACCTGAGACCCCAAACAGGGCCAGAGGGAGGAGGAGACAGTAAGGCGGATACGGAAACTTACCCCGTCGCTGATGAAATCACTGCATTGACGTATGTCGGTGTAGCAAATGGAGGGCGTGAAAGATGGGCGTTCGCTTTCAGTGCCAAAAAAACCTGGTCGAAGAAGGTTCGCAACGATGTAAAGGGAATCATCGAAACAGAGCGGAATTATAACAGGATAATATTCGTTACTAGCAGTTTGTCGGACTTAGGGCAATAGAGTCACGTAACTCATTAAAAACATTACAGTTGTGTTTTTGCACTCAAAAACCAACCTTCAATAAAAACAGGCACTTACAGAGAAAGTCCGACAGACTGCTAGGCAGCTTATTCCTGAATTTAGATGAGTCTGATCTTCGAAGGATGGAAAACGTGCCGGATGTTCTAGATGCTTTGGGCTTGTTCACGGCACGATCTGCACTCCTTTACATACTTGGCCACGTGGATACCCTTCGCACCGATGGCAGTCTCACCACATCTGAATCAGATGAAGAAGTAAATCGTTTTTTTTCGATGTTAGCGAGCCAGCCGGTTGCCCAAAACCTGTGTGGACCTCTCACCATTAACGCTGAGGGGTCGCAAACTCTACGTACAAGCATTCTCGGCATGACCGTCGAGATCAATATTGAAGGCAGCCTCCAATCCATCCTTGTCGCAGAAGCCGTCTTGGGATCTCTGGAAGCGTTTTTTGCTACTGCGATTGAACAGCGCGTAATTCCTCATACGGAGAAATTACGCATCAATTTGTTTGAAAGTGATAAGATATCACAGCCTTCCTTCGAGATGAACGCGATGGATATGGCAGGCATTCTCTATTGGCCCCGAGCACTTTCCCCTACAAGTTTTGAGCAACAGGAAGATGTCCAAAAATTTCTGGCAGAAGTGTCAGGCCATGTCCTCGCCACGTTCTGTGTGATCGAAGACGTACAAACCCTGCTACATAAGCTCTATATCGATGAGGCAGTGCACCACAGGATGGCAATGGTGGCATTTGTTTCTAATAGCTATCACAGAGTGGCATCGAAAAATGCTTCGCGAATAGGTGATTGGCAAGAAGCTTTGAAAAAGTCATACGAATTATGCGCCATACGTCCCACGCTCACATTCATTAAGCTTAAGAACGAAGACGCTGTGGAGACTAACGATGGAGAAGATCGTAGTGAAAAACCGCCCAAGTTAAAAGACCATCGAGCGCTAAGCGTCCGGTCGGTCATCGATATTCACACTTGGGACAAGGCTCGTTGGAAAGGAACAGCTTATGCACAGTTTAGCCTCTCCCAACCACCGTGTGTAGCTTTTCTCTTTGAGAATGAAGAAGGTGCTAGAAAGATTTTTGAGCGCTGGCGAGAGCGGTTTGGCGCACATGATGAAAATGAGGAGATTTCCTTGTCTATCATACGACAGCTACCGCAGCAGAATAAGCACCACTATTGCATCTTGATAACTTCCAAGCCGAAGGGCGACGATTTTAAACCGAACCGGGTTATTGCAATGGCCACCCGGTCTATCGTGATGGAGCCCGACAGTGATATTAATTTGGAAAGGTTCTTGGAATCATACCGTCATTTTGAATCGTTCTATCTATTGCCAGCCCTACTAAACGATACTGGCACGCCTGAATTGCTTTTTGGCCTCGCCATATTTAAGAAAAACCTGACTGTCAAATTAGCCGCGAACGTTGACGAACACGATATCGAAGCTGTGGCACTTCGCAGGTTCGGGGATGTTTAGTTACTCATGAAAAGTATGTAACGAATTAAAGGGAGATCTTATTTAATTCTCCACACGGTACTTTCTTTGCCGCCCAAAGAAAGGGCGCCACATCGACTTGCCCGCTGAGGCGGGTTCCCTGCGCGTCTTGACTCGGTCGGGCTCGCCAGACGGGGCCGTCCATGACCCGACTGTCTCGTGGCCGTCTCCTTCCGGCCATCCTGACGGACTTTTACTCCCTCGCCTTCGATGCTCGGCTACGTCGAAAGGGAGAGGTTGTTATGTAACCACTTGTTCCACACTTCTGCATTGCACACAGAGAGGTTTTACTTGGAGGATATATCAGACATAATGGCTGTCAGCAGAAAATAAGTGACCTGCCCCTTGCAAACATGG
>JBHHTR010000007.1:0-25833 GCA_046753505.1 Thermodesulfobacteriota bacterium | reverse complement strand
AGATCAAAGATGCCAATGATATCACTCGGGTTAAAAAAGAACGGAATGCCCCTGATTGTTCACTCCGTCAATTGACACGACAGAAGAGATATACTATGATTTGGAGCAATTCCCAAGTGTTCCCTGTGTAGCGTTGCATCAAACTGTTTGCTGCCTCTATTCTGGCGAGTGATATCCATGAAGTAGCTCTACGAAAGGTCTGGATGCGTTCAGTATATAAAGTCAAGTGGTCAGTTTTGAGTTGTCTGGCTCTAACCTCTTTTGAAAACAGCGGAGAATAGGAGCGAGACTCATGTCGGTAGAGTGGAAGAAGTCAATATGTCCTTACTGTGGCACCGGGTGCGGCCTCATGGTTGGCGTTGACGCTGGCAAGGTTGTTGGAGTCCGGGGGATGAAGGACCATCCGGTTAATGATGGTGAGTTCTGCGATTTGCCTGAATTTCTCTCGCAGGTTTTATCCGCCGATGAGCGTCTGACGGCGCCCATGATCAGGCAGGGCGGCAAACTGTCGCAGGTGAGCTGGGATGAGGCTTCCACTCATGTTGCCTCCGGGTTGAGGCGCATAATAGACGAGTACGGTCCCGATGCGGTTGCTTTTTATGGCGGCTCTATCAACACCACCGAGGAGTACCATCTAATCAACAAGCTCTTTAAGGGGTATATCGGAACCAATAATGTGGAGTGCAGCACCCGCCTCTGCATGGCTAGTACGGCGGCCGGTTTTGTCTCAACCGTTGGCGCCGACGCCCCGCCGACCTGCTTCGCCGATATCGAAGAGGCGGACCTCTTCTTCATTGCCGGAAACAACATGGCTGTCTCACTGCCCATCATCTTTTACCGTCTCTGTCAGGCAAAGGAGAAGAGAGGGGCGAAGGTTATCGTCGTTGATCCGAGGCGTACCGAGACGGCCCGGATAGCGGACATACACCTTCAGATCAGGCCGGGTACCGATGTCGCTCTCAATAACGCTTTGGCCCATGTTCTCTTCAATGAGGGTTTTGTTGATGAAGAGAGGGTAGCAATCTACTGTTCAGGCCTCGGTGATATCAAGAGGTGTGCGGCAGAGTATCCCCCTTCGCGGGCCTCCGGAATTACCGGCTGTACCGAGGAGCAGATAGTTGAGGCCGCCCGTCTCATAGGCCACTCAAAGGCCATGCTCACCTTCTGGTTTCAGGGGTACAATCACTCAACTCAGGCCCTCTTCAAGAATAATACACTCCACAATCTGTCGCTCCTGACGGGGAACTTCTGCCGCCCCGGCGCAGGGCCTCTCTCCATTACCGGAGAGGCCAATGCCATGGGGTGCAGATGGGCAGGGGCGCTCTCCCATCTTCTCCCCGATATGCGTAGTGTAGCAAACCTCAAACATCGGCAGGAGGTGGCCAAACTCTGGAAGATCGATGCTGCGAATATCCCGCCTCTCCCCGGCCGGTCGATTATGGAGATCATAGAGGGGTTACACTCAGGCGATATACGCGCCTTGTGGGTGATGACGACCAACCCCGCCGCCTCACTGCCGGACACCCGGTGGGTAGAGGAGGGGCTTGCCAGGGCGGAGCTCCTCATCGCTCAGGATATCTTCCACCCTACGGAGACGACCATGATGGCCGACGTCCTCCTCCCTGCCGCCCAGTGGTGCGAGAAGAGTGGCACTTTTATCTCGTCGGAGCGGCGTATCGGGTTAGTGGAGAAGATGGTAGAGCCGCCCGGTGAGGCAAAGCCCGACTACGAGATTATCTGGCTGATTGCCTGCGCTATGGGCTTTGAAGGGGGTTTTTCCTATACCTCGCCTGAGGAGGTGTTTGAGGAGATGAAGGGGCTTTTCAGCGGCCAGATCTGCGACATGAGCGGTGTAACCTATAAGCGTCTCCGTGGCAAGGTCGGTCCACAACTTCCCTGTCCAGACTCGGACCACCCCGGGACTCCCCGCCTCTTTACCAACCTTCACTTCTCACGGCCTGACGGTCGTGCGGCCCTCTTGGCACGGGAATATATCGAGCCTGCCGAGAGCCCTGACGATGACTACCCATTCATCCTGAATACAGGGCGTAGGCTGGAGCACTTTAATACCCGCACACGAACAGGTCGTGTGCCACGGCTTAACCAGGACGCCAAGGAGAGTTATGTGGACATTTATCCAGGAGACGCCTCACGTCTTGGTATCGCAGAGGGAGACGAGGTTGAGATCGTATCAAGGCGCGGCGCTGTCTGTGGTGTTGCCCGTATTACAGATAGTGTCCTGCCAGGCAACCTCTCTATGAATATGCACTATGGCAAGGCGCTGGGAGGGGGAGACGGAAGCCTCGCTAACCTCGTTACCAATCCGGTCTATGATCTTCATTCCAAACAGCCGGAGTTCAAGTTTACCGCAGTGACCATTGCCAGCGCCACCCATGGGTGATGATTGATGATTAGTGATGTGACAAGTAGTGGATTGAAGTCCGCTCAGCAGACGGTCAGATTCTTCGAGACACTGTTGCGTTCATCGGTTGACGGTATCCTGATCACCGATGGATCACAGAATATTATCGTTGCCAATGAGATATTCTGTTCCTTTTTAGGACGTGACATGGGAGATGTCCTGGAGACCAATCTCTCCGTATGGCTGAACCAGCTCAATCACGGCGCCTCGGCCCTCTGGACTGAACTTGAAAAACAGACCCATAGCGATGGGGTTTTCATGAGCGCCGAATTCCAGATAACCACTGGTGAGGGGGTGAAATATCTGAAAGTCAATGCCTCTCTCATGGCACCGGGATGGGGCGGGATCTCTCCTGACGAATCATCTGAAAAATCGGGTGAAGAGTCCACTTCAATCCTTACTATCTGGCGTGACATTACAGAGAGCAAGATGGCCAAAGAGGCCCTCGCTGAGAGTGAGAGACGCCATCGGGAGGTTGTAGAGCTATCAACAGAGGCCATCATAAGCTCTGTTGACGGTGCGATAACTCTCTGGAACAGGGCGGCGGAGCAGATGTTTGGCTACACTGTTGAAGAGGCGATGGGGATGGAGGTGACTACTATCATCTCGGAGGAGCCGCTGGACAAGGGGCTGGCCCCGTGGGAGAGAGTGGGTGACACTGAAATTATAGGGTGGTCCGGAAAAGTCCTGGAGCTTGAGGGGAGGAAAAAGGATGGTACGACCTTCCCGATGGAACTATCCGTCTCTTCGACCAGAAAAGGGGAAGCGCAGGTCAGAACGGTCATAATAAGGGACATAACCGAGCGCAAAGAGGGAGAACAGGCGTTGAAGCGGCGCGCCAGGCAGTTAGGCGCCCTTCACAAAATATCCCAGATTGCCCTTATGGACACACCTCTTAGCGACTCCTACCGGGACATAGTAGATGAAATTGGCGCTGTCACCGGCTTTCCCACCGTTTCTATCGAGTATTATGACTGGCGAAGGGGCAAGATGATCTTCAGGGGCCTCAAGGGGATCGAGACGCCGCCCTCTGACAAGCCTTTTGAGGTTGACGTCGCGGAGAGCCTTTCAGGAGTTGTTGCGAAGAGCGGTGAGTCCATGGTTGAAACAGAGGCGTTGAGTCGCCCTGAGTACCGCAACGAGACACTGCGCCGCCTTGGCATACAGACATTCATATGCGTCCCCATGAAAATAGGCGCTCTCACCGTAGGCGTCATCAGTATGGGGCACCATGAGAAGGTTCCCATTAGCGACGACTTTGTCCTATGGGCGGAGAGCCTCGCCAACCATATTGCCGTCCTTACCGATTTCAAGAGGGTTAAGAGGAGGCTTGAGCGTATATTCAACCTCACGCCCGATATGATATGCATCGTCTCACCGGACGGCTACTTCAGGAGCCTCAACCCTGCATGGGAAGATGTGCTTGGATTCTCAAGAGAGGAGCTTCTGTCCAAGCGCCTCAGCGATTTGATGCACCATGACGACCGCGAGAGCGCCTTAGCCAAAATAGAGATGGAGTTCAAGGAGGCCAGCACCATCTCTTTTGAAAGCCGATGCCGCTGCAAGGATGGTTCATACAAGGTGCTTGCATGGAGGGCACATGCAGTGGAGGGGGGGGTGCTCTACGGTGTTGCCAGGGATGTTACGGAGATCAGGGCTGCCAGTGATGCGCTGAAGGCGGGCGAAGAGAGGTTGCAGTCAATACTGGACAACTCTACGGCGGTCATCTACGTCAAGGATATATATGGAAAATATCTTCTGGTCAACTCTCTCTATGAAAAGCTCTTTGGGGTAGGCAGCAGGGAGGTTATAGGTATGACTGACTACGCCATCTTCCCCAGGGATGCGGCAGACGCTATGCGAGCCAACGATCTCATAGTTGCCGATACCTGCAAAGCCGTAGAGTTAGAGGAGGTGGTCCCCCATGACGACGGCGACCACACGTATTTATCGGTAAAGTTCCCTCTCTACGATTCGTCGGGTGAAATCTACGCCGTATGCGCCATCGCCACCGACATTACCGACCGCAAGCGGGCGGAGGATGCCATACGCCACAAGCAGACCCAACTGGAAGCCCTGCTGCACGTCAGCCGGAAGATCAACTCCTCGCTGGAGGTGGAGGTTGTTATGGGGGAGTTGGTCGATGCGGCAATCACCCTGATGAACGCCACATCGGGAACGGCAGGTCTGATAGAGGGGGGGCGAATGAGATTCACGGAGTACCGCCGCGGCGATGAGATCTTTGCCATCGACTATGCCTTCGATGAGGGCTTTGGCGTACCCGGCCATGTCATGCAGACAAGAGCGCCCTATATCACCAACGACGCCGAAGGCGATCCCCATGTTATTGCCGAGATCAGACAGACCCTGAACTTCCACCAGCTTATTGACGTGCCGATCCTCGATGCATCGGGGGATGTCATTGGCTGCTTTGAAATCCATGACGGGAGAGACTCCCGGCCATTTGATGAGGGCGATGTCGAGCTGCTGCAAGGGCTGGCAGCTAGCGCCGCCATAGCATTGGAAAATGCACGGTTGAGTCAGGAGAGGAGGGCGGATGAAAGGGCATTGCGACTGATGGTCGAGGGCACCTCCGCCGCCGTTGGAGAGGCATTCTTCAAGAACCTCGTTCGCTCCCTTGCCGATGCCATTAGTGCCAAGATTGTCTTCTGTGCCCGCTTTGTCGACGACAGCGCCCATGCGCTGGCGCTATGGCTCGGAGACGACTTCGTTGAAAACCTTGAATGGCGCCTGGCCGGAACGCCTTGTGAGAGGGTGGCTAAAGGGGAGAGTGTCCTTATCAAAGAGGGTGTACAGGCAAGATTTCCCAACGACCGGTGGCTGACAGAGGTGGAGGCGGAGTCCTATTTTGGCATACCCCTCGTTGATACTCAAGGCCATATCGTTGGGCACATTGGGGTAATCGATGACAAGGCGATAGAGAAGAGCGAACGTATTGAGCGGATTATGCGTATCTTTGTTGCCAGGGCCTGTGCCGAGCTTGAACGTCAGCAGGCCGAGGAGGCCCTCTCTATTGAAAAGGAGAAGCTGGAGCTTGTCATCTCCGGTATTGGAGCGGGCCTCAACCTGGTAGACGGTGAAACAAGGGTTGTTTGGGCCAATGAGGTGTTTCAGGAGTGGTTCGGTTTATTGGAGGAGCTCAGTGGAAAGAGCTGTTGTGATCTCTACCGCCTCAAGGATCCAGATAATGAGTGCGCAGCCATCCGCGCTCGTGAGAGCGGCAGAGTGGAGAGCACCGGCCCCATCACCTATGTTAATTCCGACGGTACAATACGGTATTTCCAGATTACAGTCACGCCGGTCAGAGATGTAGTTGGGGAGATAACCCAGTATGTCGAGGTTGTCCAGGACGTAACCGAACGGGCCTTCATGGAGGAGATGAGAAGAGATCTGATAAGGAGGCTACAGGAGCGTAACTTCGAACTAGAGGCCAAGAGCGATGAACTGGAGCGCTTTACCTACACTGTCTCCCACGATCTGAAGAGCCCTCTCATTACCATCCGCGGCTTCATAGCTCTCCTTTATAAGGAGATGGAGAGTGACGACCGTGACCGTATGAAGCACGACATGGAGCGCATTGACATGGCGGCAAAACACATGGATGCGCTCCTGAAGGATCTCCTCGAACTTTCATGTGTAGGGAAGATAGTCAATCCCTCCGAGGAGCTCTCCTTAGGTGAAGTAGTCTCTGCCACCGTCAGGCTCCTGTCGAGACAGATAGAGAATGTGGGTGTTACCGTAGAGATTGCCCAAAACCTCCCCACCGTCTTTGCAGACCGCCAGCGTCTCAGAGAGGTCTATCAGAATCTGATAGAGAACGCAATCAAGTTCAAGAGTGACCGTCCCCTCCGCATAGAGATCGGTGTGAGAGAGGAGGGAGATCAAACCGTCCTCTTTGTTCGTGACAACGGTATCGGTATCGATCCCAAGTACCAGGAGAGGGTCTTCGGTCTCTTCGAGCGGCTTAATCGAAAGGGGGACGGCACCGGTATCGGTCTTGCTATTGTAAAGCGGATAATCGAATTCCATGGTGGTCGTGTCTGGTTCGAATCAGAAGGTGAGGGGTATGGGGCCACCTTCTGCTTTACTCTGCCGGAGCGTAAAGCTGAAAACACCCCACTTCCCCGATAGGTGGTGGACCATCTCCTCAATCCTGATTGACTTGAGATGGATTACAGTGTAAATTACATCCCAATATATATTGAGCGGCCATACTATCTGTGGCAGTGTAATTATTATGAATTCTAACTTTGATGGTTTCGTAAAAAGCCGTGTTCTGGCTGAGTAATAATTTCGATATACGCGGTGGAGCTGATTTTTGCAGGACGCCATCAACTTAACTCTGGAGACCCCTCATTGACATGTCAACAACCTTTAAGTCAAGTTTAGTTCCCCACCTCCTCAAGACCTTTGTCATGCTCATGGTAGTCATGTTTGCCGTTCGGTATGGCGAAATATTCCTCTTTGGAGATGCTGTGATGGCAACGTACAAGGTTGTGCTGGCCCTGCCCGTTGTGGTGACACTCCTGGTATTCCTCTCGGAGCGGACCTCAATCAGGGAGATTGTAATTGAGGAAGACGGTATAAGGGTTACTGCCTACAGCGGCGATACTGTAAAGGTAACATGGAAATCGGTTACGGAGGCAGTACACAGCAGGCCCAAGAGGTTCTTCTCTCGTCCACTCTGGGAATTCCGCAATAAGGCCGGTGAGAAACTTCATATACCCAACGGCCTCTTTCCCAGAGCCAAGGAGCGAAACCTCTCCACGATGATTACAGACCGCCTTCCTGATGATAAAGTTGTGATAGTGAACTGATCCCGGCCCATCTCTGCCGGCGGAAAGAGCATGGAGGGTGATACCGAAAGGTGAAGAGGCTGCCCCCTGAAAAAGCTAAAAATAATCTTGACTTATCCAATAATGAAGTGATAGCTTGGGACAATCTGGAGGTAAGAGGGCAATGTCGAAGAAGATACTTCTTGCAGACGACAGTATAACCATCCATAAAGTCATTTCCATAACCTTTGCTGATGAGGATTTCGACCTCAAGATCGTGAGTGACGGCGATTCCGCCGTTGCCGAGGCGCGGGAGTTTGTCCCCGACCTGGTGATGGCCGATGTGTCAATGCCGGGCAAGAGCGGCTATGAGGTATGTGAGTCTATCAAGAGGGATCCACGGTTAAGCCACACCCCTGTCCTGATCCTGGCAGGCACCTTTGAACCGATTGATACTGAAGAACTGCAGAGAGTTGGGGCCGACGATTGCATAGTCAAACCCTTTGAATCCCAGGAACTCATCGAGAAGGTACACAATCTCCTTGAGAAAAATACCGCTCCTCACTCTGCTGTCGATGGAGAAGTTGAAGAGACGGGACTCGATCTGGGGGAGATCGAGATGCCTGTAGTGGAAGATCTTGTGCCAGAGTCACCAGAGGCGTGGGATGAGAGGGACTTCATCATTGCCGAAACGGTAGAGGAAAAATCGCAGCCCCTGGAGTTATCTGCTGATGATGCCACGGGTGGCGTAACGGCGGAAGAGATTACGGAAGAGATTGCGGAGGAGCCCGAAAAGGAGGAGCTGAGGAAGATAGTTGCAGAGGAGTTTGAGGAGCTTGACCTTGGCGGCGGAGATGTTGAGACCGTTGAGGAGCTGGAAGAGATCATGGAGGTAGAGGATCTCTGGGAGGAAGATGATGCCGATGCTTCTGCCGGGGAATCGGAAGAGGAGCCCCTCGCTGTTGAGTCTGAGTTAGCCGCCAAGCCGGGGGCCTTCGATGATGGGGAAGCGGTTGAAGCGCTGCTCTCTGAACCGGATAGTGGCGCTGATGTTGAGGAGTCGCCGCAGCAGGCAGAGGAGCCGGAGGAGATCCCTACGCTGGACATAGAGGGAGAAGCTGATCTGACCTCCGACGAAGCGGCTCTATCGCCGCCATGGCTCGGCGATGTTACGGAAGAGGACGGTGTGGATCACTCCGAGGTAGATGTGGAGAGTGATGAGGGTGTGGCAGAGGAGGCGCCTCAAGGTGACTTGACGGGCGGCTTGGAGCCGGTAATGTCAGATGAGTCGGCTGAGGAGGAGTCAGAGGAGAAGACCGTAGCGCCCTTTGAAGAAGATAGTGATGAATCAACCTTCCAGCAGGATGAGGTGGAGGATGCAGAGGAAGTTGATGAGGGTGGTGACGTAGAGGGCGGGGTATCCTTTGATATTCCACCCTCTGAGCTTGAGGATTCTGAAGAGTCCGTCACCTTTGAGGTGACTGCCCCTGAGCTTGAGTCTGAAGAGTCCTGTGAGCCTCAACCCTTTGAGACAGCCGCGAGTGAGGATGAGGCGCAGCCCGAAATATCCGAACCCTTTGAGATACCCGAACCAGAGGTAGCGGAGGAGTTGGGGGTGGAGGTTGTTGAGGAGGTAGAGGGGGACGTAGGCGAAGAGAGCGAACCGGAAGGAGAGGTTGCCTCAGAGATGGAAACGCCAGAGTCGCCTATCGGGTTTGAGGCCGTAGCGCCATCGGGTGACGAGGATGAGTCGCCGTTGGATGTGGATGCAGAGGAGGGACTGTCGTGTGCGGTGGTCGAGACGGAACCAGAGGCAGCGCATGAAGAGTTTGAGGAGGACTTTGCTGAAGAGGAACCTGCCATCATACCAGAACCTGATATAGAGCCGGAGAAGGGTGAAGAGGAGGCAGGGGAAAGTCTGTCGTATGAGACGGTTGAGTCGGAGGCCCAGCCGGAGGCGGAGGGTTTGGCGGAAGATGGGATTGATGAAGAGTCTGCCCCTATTTCCGAACCGGTTATTGAGCAGGAAGAGCCGGAAAGGGGTGAAGACGAGGACGAGGCTGAGGAGGTCGCCCCCCCTGAAACACTCGCGGCCCATGTCATGGACAAGGAAAAGCTGGAGGAAATTGTTGCGCGGGTAGCGAGGAGTGTGCTGGAGGAGGTGGCCTGGGAGGTCGTCCCGGAGATGGTGGCGGAGATGGTCAAAGAGGAGATCCGCAAGAGCGTGGAGGCTGCTGCAAAGAAGGAGTAGACGGCGGTTAATCATTCATAGTATGTCTTAACGATGGGGATTGTAATGATCCCCTTTTTAATTTTGTGAGTAAGGAGTCAGAGATGGGAGCAAAGGAGTTGGAGAAGGTATACGACCCGAAGGTGGTCGAGGATAAATGGTCGGCCTACTGGCAGGAGAGGGGGCTCTTCACCGCCGACAGTTCCTCAGAGCGTCCACCCTTTTCCATGGTTATACCCCCGCCTAACGTCACCGGTTCGCTCCACATGGGGCACGCCCTGAATAACACACTACAGGACATCGTAGCCAGGTATAAGAGGATGGACGGTTTTGACGTTCTTTGGCTTCCGGGGATGGACCACGCCGGTATTGCCACCCAGAATGTGGTGGAGAGGATGATGGCCAAAGAGGGGCTCAACCGCCACGACCTCGGTAGGGAGAAGTTCATCGAGCGAGTCTGGAAGTGGAAGGAGGAGTCGGGGGGGACGATCATCAATCAACTGAAGCGGCTCGGCGCCTCCTGTGACTGGTCGAGAGAGCAGTTTACCATGAGCCCAGAGTTGACGAAGGCGGTGAGGGAAGTCTTTGTCCGGCTCTACGAGGAGGGACTCATCTACCGCGACTCACGCCTCATCAACTGGTGTCCACGCTGTTTCACGGCCCTCTCCGATATTGAGGTGGAGCACGAGGAGGCGCCTGCCAAGCTCTACCATGTGCGTTACCACCTGGTTGATGACGAGAGTGAGTTCCTCACCGTCGCCACAACCAGACCTGAGACCATGCTGGGTGACACCGCCGTTGCCGTCCATCCCGAAGATGAGCGGTTCAGCGCCTTTATTGGGAAAAAGCTCCGCCTCCCACTCACTTCGAGGGAGATTCCGGTCATCGCCGATGAGATGGTAGATCGTGAGTTCGGCACCGGCGCGGTGAAAATAACTCCTGCCCACGACTTCAACGACTTCGAAGCCGGGAAGAGGCACAACCTTGAGAGGATAACCATATTCGACGAGAGGGCCCACGTCATTGCCGGTATTGAAGATATTGATGAGGATGTGAGGGAGAAGATAGAGGGTCTCCATGCCAACAAGGCCAGAGAGAAGGTTATCCACCTCCTGAAGGAGAGGAGCTTCCTCACCAAGGCCGCAGATTATACCCACGCCGTCGGCAGGTGCTACAGGTGCAAGACGGTAGTTGAGCCGTACCTTTCGCCCCAATGGTTCGTGAAGGCCGAGATTCTGGCACAGGAGGCCATCAAGGTTGTTGAGGATGGCAAGACCACCTTTGTTCCAAAGGGGTGGGAGAACACCTACTTCGAGTGGATGCGGAACATCAAGGAGTGGTGCATCTCCCGTCAGATCTGGTGGGGCCACCAGATACCGGCCTGGTACTGTACAAGGTGCAATAGTGATGCGACCTGCGAGATCAATGGTGAGCTTAAATTTTCCGCCACAGCCAAGGTTATTGTCTCCCGTGAGGAGCCGCAGAAGTGTCCAACCTGCGGAGGAGTGGATCTGGTGCGGGAGAGCGACGTTCTCGATACCTGGTTCTCCTCGGCCCTCTGGCCCTTCTCCACCCTCGGCTGGCCTGACGGCGGCGAGGAGTTGGAGCGTTACTACCCGACGGCCCTCCTCGTTACCGGCTTCGATATAATCTTCTTCTGGGTGGCCAGGATGATGATGATGGGCCTTAAATTCATGGGGGAGGTTCCCTTCAGCACTACCTACATCCACGCCCTCGTGAGGGACATGGAGGGGCAGAAGATGAGCAAGAGCAAGGGGAATGTGATCGACCCTCTCGTCATCATGGATCAGTACGGCACCGACGCCTTCCGTTTTACACTGGCTGCGATGGCGAGTCAGGGGCGCGACATAAAGCTTGCCGAGGAGAGGATAGAGGGGTACCGGAACTTCTGCAACAAAATATGGAACCTCGCCCGCTTCGCCCTGATGAACCTTGACGGATTTGATCTCGGTCACACTCCCCCTCTCTCACGGGCGACGCTTGCCGACAGGTGGATACTGGCGCGTCTCAACAGCGCCATCGGGTCAGTCCGAAAGGGGATGGATGAGTACCGCTTCAATGATGTAGCAGGCGCGAACTACCGCTTTGTATGGCACGAGCTGTGTGACTGGTATGTAGAGTTGATAAAGGGTGACCTCAGGGGGAGCGAAGAAAAGGGTGGGGCAGAGAGGCGGAGAGACGCCCAGGCTCACCTTATTAAGGTCTTGCGGGACGCCCTCAAGCTGCTACACCCGACGATGCCCTTCATTACCGAGGAGATTTGGGAGGTGCTCCCCAGCGATGAAGCTGGCGAGGGTGAGTGCATCACGCTCCAGGCCGTACCGGTTCCGACGGAGGGGCTTGTTGCCGAAGACGAGGCCGATATGGAGCTTATTATGGATATAGTCCGTGGGGTGAGAAATATCAGGAGCGAAGTGAATGTCCCTCCTTCGCTGTCGATCCCCCTCATTTGCAGGGTTGAAGATGAGCGGCTCAGGGAACTGATTGTGAATGTGAAGGGGTACCTTACCCCCCTCGCCCGCCTTTCCTCCCTTGAGGTCTCTGCCGACGCCGCTACCCCCCCTGACGCTGCCTCGGCGGTCGTTGGTCCCGTTGAGCTCTACATCCCTCTCAAGGGGCTTGTGGATGTTGCCGGCGAGGAGAAGCGTCTCCTCCGCGAGATCGAGAAGATAGAGAAGGATCGGGGCGCACTCGACAACAGGCTCTCCAACAAGGGTTTTGTCGCCAATGCGCCCGAGGAGGTTGTGGCCAGGAGCAGGGAGCGGCTGAAGGATATGACCGACCAGCGTGGAAAGCTCGAAGAGGCGCTGGAGAGAGTGCGCCGCCTGAAGGAGTAATGCCGGGTATGTACGTTATCTTTTCGTAGTCGAACCCTTCAGTGATCGTCATACGAGGGCGGAAGCCCTCGACTGCAAGTTTTATGGTGAAAATATTCACTGGTAGTTTTCTAAGGTTCTTGAGAAATACCGAAGTGTAATTAGTGAACAATGAAAGATAAGCATTTCAGCAAGTGGCTTCTGGAGACCGGTGGTGGGAAGAGGGCGGGATTTCTCGCTCTTGACGAGCTGATCGCCGCCTCCCTCGCCGAGGATATTGGCTCCGGCGATGTTACTACTGAAGCCACTGTGGCGAGAGGAAAGCAAGGGAGGGCCACCATCGTTGCGAAGGAGGAACTTGTCGTTGCTGGTCTCCCCGTAGTTGAAGCGGTATTCAAAGCGGTTAGCAGGGGTGTTCTCTTTGAGTCTACTATGGATGATGGGGAGAGAGCCGGTAAGGGCGCTACCCTTGCCAGTCTATCCGGCCCCCTTGCCTCCATACTCACCGGCGAACGCATTGCCCTCAACTTTCTTCAGCGCCTCTCAGGTGTGGCGACTCTGACACGGTCCTTCATCCGGCAGGTTGAGGGGCTCGACGTTACCCTCCTCGATACAAGAAAGACGACCCCCTGTCACAGGGCCCTTGAGCGGTACGCCGTCCATGTTGGTGGTGGAGAGAATCACCGGTTCGGTCTCTTTGACGGGATACTGATAAAGGACAACCATATCGACGCCGTCGGCGGCATTGCCGCAGCGGTGGAGAGGGCTCGTAAGAGGGCCCCCACCGGTATGAAGGTGGAGGTTGAGGTTCGAGACATGGGCGAGGTGGAGGAGGCGGTGGAGTCGGGGGCCGATATCATAATGCTCGACAACATGAACATACGACAGATGAAGCGGGCTGTAAGGGTGATAGGTGGACGGGCGCAGGTTGAGGCGTCCGGTGGTGTGACGCTCCGGCGAGTGGCCACTATCGCCAGAACAGGCGTCGATTTCATATCTATCGGAAGCCTGACCCACTCGGCGCGGGCCGTCGATATCTCTCTCAAGGTGACTGTTGAGTAGTGGAATGACCTGTCGATTGCCCTGGAGTGTATGTGGTGAGTGAGACGACGGCGCGGATCATGGATCTTCTCAGAAAACCAGGGGAAGAGTACCTCTCAGGAGAGCGCTTGAGCGACAACCTCGGTATCTCAAGGAGCGCTGTCTGGAAGCAGATATCGGCGTTGAGGGCAATGGGGTATGCGATAGAGGCGGTCCCTTCCAAGGGGTACCGCCTCTCCGTCGTTTCACGGCCCTACAACGATATTGAAATTTCGTCCGGCCTCACGACACAATTTATAGGGAGGTCGCTCTATTTCCACCGTGATACGCCGTCTACCAACGAAACGGCCATCAGGCTGGCAAAAGAGTCGGCGCTGGAGGGAACCGTCGTTGTTGCCGAGAAGCAGAGCAGCGGGAGGGGGCGCCTCGGGAGAAGGTGGGAGTCTCCGTCTGGAGGGCTCTATACCTCCATCATTCTAAGGCCCCCAATTGCCCCCCGTGACGCCCCCAGGATGAGTCTCATGACGGCGGTGGCCGTCGCGGAGACGGTGGCGGATTATCTGCCCCATCCACCGTCGGTGAAGTGGCCCAATGACCTCCTAGTAGGCGGGAAGAAGATTGCCGGTATCCTGGCAGAGATGGATGCGGAGATGGACAGGGTACATTTTATCGTCATCGGTATCGGTATAAATGTGAACGCCGTGATGGATGGATTACCCCCTGAGGTGAGAGATATTGCGACATCCCTTCGGGAGGTGAGAGGGGAGCCGCTGCCAAGGGTTGAACTGCTCCAGAACCTCTACTGTAAGCTTGAGAGGTGGTATGATCGATTCCTCCGTGAAGGTTTTACGCCGGTACGGGAGGCGTGGATGAGGCTCTCCGATATGAGAGGTAGGACGGTGACGGTGAAGCAGTTTGACGGCGTTGTCAAAGGCGCCGCCCTCGGCATTGATGACGATGGGGCACTTCTTGTGAGGCTTCGGTCGGGGGAGGTAGAGAGAGTGACCGGCGGGGATGTCGTTATAGGGTCATCATGATAAACTGTGGCGAGAAATAGTATGCTCCTTGTTATTGATATCGGGAATACAACTACGGTTATCGGCGTCTATGATGGGAAGAGACTGCTCCATCACTGGCGGATTGGAACGGAGGCAGGGAAGACGGCCGATGAGTACGGCGTAACCCTCATGGAACTTCTCCACCTCTCAGATGCAGACGCCGGAGATATAGAGGGCGCTATCATCTCATCCGTTGTTCCCACCCTTACCGATACCTTTCACGAGATGGTGGAGCGCTACTTTGGCACAACTCCCCTGAGTGTCGGGCCGGGCATCAAAACGGGGATGCCCATTATGACCGACAACCCCAGGGAGGTCGGCGCGGACAGAATTGTTAATGGTGTGGCGGCCTTTGACCGATATAGAGAGGCGGTGATTGTCGTAGATTCGGGAACGGCCATCACTTTTGACTACATCTCCTCCAGAGGCGAGTATATGGGTGGCGCTATCGCCCCCGGCATGGACCTCTCCCTTGATGCCCTCTTTCACAGAACGGCTAAACTGCCCAGGGTGGAGATTGTTAAGCCGAAGAGGGTTGTGGGCAAGTGCACAGTTGAAAGTATGCAGGCAGGCCTCTTCTTCGGCTTTCGGGGTCTCATAGATGAGGTGGTGAGAAGGTTCAAGGTTGAGGTTGGCGGAAGCCCCAGGGTTATCGCAACGGGCGGCGGCGCATCACTCCTTGCAGATAAGTGTGAGACGATAGATGAGTACGACGCCTTTCTAACCCTCGAGGGGCTCATGATAATCTACGGAAAGAACCGCCCATGAAGCGGAGTTGTGCGGTGGAGATGAGAGAGCATGTGTCTGAGGTAATGCAAACATCTCCATCCAAAAACGTACAATGAAGATTCCATCTCATCTGCGAGAGCATGTCTCACCCAGTATGGCAAAGGAGAACCGCCTTGCAACGGCAAGGGGAGAGGTTTCTCTTGAACCACGGGACCTTGTTATGGCCCTCTTCATCCTTGGCCATGACAAGGAGCCGGATGTGGCAGCCGCCGCCAGGAAGAGCTTTTCAAAGCTGTCTGCCGATATCGTCATAATTGGACTGAATGGCGCTGTTGAACCACTACTACTCAAGACCGTCGCCATGACCCACGCCGACGATGATGATGTACTCCATACGATTGCCCTCCACGAAAATTGCGATGACAAAACCCTTGCCATGGTTGCCGCAAAGGGGCCTGAGAGCGTTGCCGCCATTATTGCCAATAACGGAGAGCTCCTTCGAGCCCATCCGTCAATCATCGAAGCGCTCAAGGGTAATCCCCACTGCTCCAAAGAGACTCTTGCAGAGGCGGTGCGCCTTTCTCTCGCAGGAGAGGATGATGGCGAGGAGGAGGGTGGACCCGCCGACTCCCGTAAGCCCGACACTGCTGAAATGGAGGAGCCCGGCGCCGATGAAGATAAGAGCACCTATGAGAAAATCAAGGGGATGAATGTGGCGGAGAAGGTGAAGGCGGCCCTCCTGGGCAACAAGGAGGTACGGGACATACTGATTAAGGAGCGTAATCAGGTGATAGCCACATCGGTGCTTAGGAACCCGAGGATTACAGACGAGGAGCTTATCCGGGTGGCTAAATCAAGAGAGTCCTCCGAGGAGATGCTCCGCGTCATCGCTGGTAACAAGAAGTACCTGAAGAATTACGCCATAAAACGCGCCATGGTTACAAACCCCAAGACTCCTCTCCACTACTCCCTCAAATTTATCAATGTCCTCCACGCCAAGGATATCAGGAATATTGCAAAGAGCAGGAATGTGCCCGGCCCCATTGCGGCGGCGGCGAGGAGGATCATGGATCGGCAGGGTGGCAGTTGAAGCAGGTTAGACTCTTTGCCCACAAAATATAAGTGCTATTTTATTTTCTCACCTCCCTGTATCGCGGCAGCTCTGCATCAATCAGACCTGCCGAAAAATTGCTACGACCCAGTAGATCTGATTTTTTACGACGCCATTATGAAAGTGCTTGAAATTGGAGTGGTGTGGCGTTAGACTTTGACCTCTTGAGATAGAGTGCGCTGCATTACGACTGAGGTATGAAAGGTAGATCATGAAGATTATAATCGTTGGGGCAGGGGTTGTTGGTTACACGATAGCAAAGCGGCTCTCCACTGAAGGTCATGACGTTGTCATGATTGAGAAGGATGAACAGCGAATAAGAGAGGTGCAGGAGAGTCTCGATGTGCGTATCGTCAAGGGGAGCGGCAGCAGCCCTGGGGCACTCATAGAGGCGGGCATAGAACAGTCCGACATGGTTATTGCAGTGACCAATAGCGATGAGGTCAACATGGTTGCCTCCCTTATTGCCGGCAGCCAGTCAAGGGTTCCCAAGAAGATTGCAAGGATACGCGACCCCGAGTATCTAAACTATACAAGAATATTTGAGAAGGAGTATCTTGGCCTCGATCTCAATATCAACCCTCAGCGTATGGCGGCTGAGAGGATACTCAAGATCATAGAGGTGCCGGGTGCGATAGACGTTGCAGACTTTGCGGGGGGGAGACTCAAGCTTATCGGTTCCCGTCTCTCCCCTTCGTCGTCGGTGGTGGGAAAGCGGGTAAAGGATATAGGTGACCTACACCCGGATCACAGGGTGCTAATGGTTGCCCTCTACAGGGGGTCCGAGACGATTGTGCCCCACGGCTCTACCATGCTCAAGGAGGGTGACCTCCTCTTCCTCATGACAGTCCCAGAGGAGACGAGAAATATTCTCAAAATTATGGGGATGGGTGCAAAGGTGGGCAACAAGGTGCTCATCGTTGGCGGCGGCAACATCGGCTACTACCTCGCAGGTCGCCTTGAGGGGAGGGGGTACCAGGTAAAGCTATTCGAGCGGAGTGAAGAGCGTTGTGCCTTCCTTGCCGAGAACCTGAAAAAGACGATTGTCATAAAGGGTGACGCCACAGATCGGGAGCTGCTGGTAGAGGAGAATATAAACGACATCGATTCATTTGTGGCGGTAACCAACAGCGAGGAGGCGAATATTCTCACACCCCTCCTTGCAAAGCGTCTTGGAGTAAGGCGATGCATCTCCCTTGTTGACAAGTCGGAGTACCTTTCAATGCTGCCGACCGTCGGCATCGATGTGGCGGTTTCACCACGGCTCTCGTCGGTGAGCGGTATACTCCAGTTTATCAGGAGGGGAAATGTGCTCTCGGTGACGACCCTCATGGAGGAGAGGATGGAGGCCATAGAGACAGTTGCCATGGAGACCTCCGAGATTGCCGGTAAATGTGTGAGGGATATAAAGTTTCCAAGGGATGTGGTCATAGGTGCAGTAGTGAAGGGGGATGAGGCGATTGTACCCGAGGGGAGCACGGTGATTGATCCAGGGGATAAGGTGGTACTCTTCGCCCTCTCACAATCAGTCTCCAAGATAGAAAAGTTCCTCATGGTCAAGCCGGAGTTTTTCTAAATGAGGCTCAGGCCGATACTCTACATACTGGGTGCGATAAACCTCTGTATCGCCCTGGCAATGGTGGCGCCCCTTATCGTTTCGCTCCTCTATCACGACGGGACGACCCATGCCTTTCTTATGGCCATTATTGCCTCCGGCGTTGTTGGTACGGTACTCTTCCTTATCTTTCGTGGGGGGAAGGTCGATATCGGCCATCGGGAGGGCTTTCTCATCGTTACCCTCGCGTGGCTAGATATATGCCTCTTCGGCGCCCTTCCCTACCTCTTCTCCGGACTCTTCTCCACCTTTGTCAACGCCTACTTTGAGTCGGTCTCCGGTTTTACCACGACCGGCGCATCGGTTCTCACCCACATAGCAGACCTGCCTCACGGCATACTCTTCTGGCGATCCATGACTCAGTGGCTCGGAGGGATGGGAATAATCCTTCTCTCTCTGGCGATACTCCCCCTCCTCGGCGTCGGGGGTATGCAGCTCTACAAGGCGGAGGCCTCTGTTGTTACGGCAGACAAGTTTGTTCCACGGATTACCGAGATGGCCAAGATACTCTGGCTCGCCTATCTCATTCTCTCCGTTGTCCTCCTCGTAGCCCTGAAGCTGGCCGGTATGAACCTCTTCGACTCCTTTGTCCACACCTTTGCCACCATCTCTACAGGCGGTTTCTCAAGTCAGAATATCAGCGTTGAGTATTACGGAAGCCCCCTCATAGAGAGCCTTCTCATGATCTTCATGTTTCTGGGGGCCACCAGTTTTGCCCTCCACTACCGCTGTTATCGTGAAGGCTTCAGGGTCTACCTCAAGAATGGTGAGTTTGGGCTCTATGTTTTTCTGGTACTGGTGTCGTCCGCCATCGTCATCGTCAACATGTGGTACAGCCATTACGAGAGCTTTGTCCTCTCCATACGTCACGCCCTCTTCCAGGTAATATCGGTTATTACCACGACGGGCTACTCGTCGGCCGATTTTGTCAACTGGCCCCCCCTCTCCAAGTCGGTACTTCTGCTTCTCATGCTTCTGGGCGGTACCGCCGGATCGACAACGGGGGCGATTAAGTGTATCAGGATACTGGTACTCTTCAAACTTGGTTACCGTGAGATTGTAAGACTGGTTCATCCACATGCCGTACTGCCAATAAAACTGGGCGGCAGGAGCATCCCCAACGAGGTTCTCAGCGGCGTCATGGGTTTCACATTCATCTACCTCTTCCTCTTCGCCCTTACCTCTCTCCTCCTCGCCGGAATGAACCTTGACATTGTAACTGCCATCTCAGCCTCAGCGGCCACCATAGGCAACATAGGGCCGGGACTTGGCGCCGTCGGCCCGGCCAGTAACTACAGCGCAATCCCCTTTGCCGGCAAGTGGCTCCTCATCATCAACATGCTCATGGGAAGGCTTGAGATATACACCCTCGTTGTCCTCTTCACCCCCGCTTTCTGGAGGGGGTAGTTTTCTGTACATGGTGGAGCTTTTATGTTACAAGATAAAACCATCTTTCCTCAAGTGAGCCGCGCAAATGCCCAGTAATCGGGAACGTATTAGCGGGACTTACGCACTATTTAAACAGTCATTTGAAAGGAGCCTGTTATGTATGATCTGGTAATCATTGGCGGAGGTCCGGGGGGGCTTGCGGCGGCTATCTATGCCCAGAGGGCGCGGTTGAAAACACTTCTTGTGGAGCGTGAGTATTTGGGCGGTCAGATAGCGGTGAGCGACGTCATAGAGAACTATCCCGGCTTCCCCACTATCAGCGGAGCCGAGCTGATGGAGAAGTTTGAGGCCCACGCGAGGGGGCTTGGTCTTGAGATACGGCTGGTAGAGGTAGAGAGCATAGAGGATAGAGGCAAGGATAAACTCCTCAAGACAGCGGAGGGGGATATAGTCACCAAGACAATTATTGTGGCAACGGGGGCGAAGCCGAGGAGGCTTGGCGTTCCCGGAGAGGTTGAGTTGACGGGGAAGGGGGTCTCCTACTGCGCCACCTGTGATGGCCCCTTCTTCAGGGGGCAGGAGGTTGTTGTCGTCGGCGGCGGTGACACGGCTATCAAGGATGCGGTCTACCTCTCAAAGATCGCTTCGAAGGTCTCTGTCGTCCACCGGCGGGATCAACTGAGGGCCGAAAAGATACTCCAGGAGAAGGCTCTCGCCACACCGAATATAGAGTTCTACTGGAGCCATGTTATGGTTGAGGTAAAGGGGGATAAGGTGGTTGAAAGTGTGGCGCTCAAGAACCTCAAGGATGAGAGCACCAAAGAGCTTAAGGTCGAGGGGGCCTTTATCTTTGTCGGGACCAACCCGTCCACCAACTTTATCGACGTTGAGAAGGACGACCGTGGTTTTATCGAGACCAACAAGAGGATGGAGAGCTCCGTTCCAGGCATATATGCCATCGGCGACTGCCGTACAACGCCCCTCCTTCAGGTGGCCACCGCCGTCGGTGACGGCGCCACCGCCGCCTTCTGCGCCGGAGAGTATATCGAGGAGAATTCGTAGAGAGGGTATGCGACTCGGCTCTGCATTGAGAGGGGCAGGTGGGGCATACCCCTTTGACCTGGACTATCGGGCCACCCCCTTCAGACATTCTCACTCTCACGAGGGTTGAATCCTTGGCAGCTTGTCGGACTTAGGGAGGTAGAGTTACGTAACTATCTGAAAACATTACAGTTGCGCTTTTGCACCCCAAAACCGACTTTCAATTAAAAGAGGCGCTTACAGAGCAAGTGCGACAGGCTGCTAGACTACGAGTGCTCTCCACGCGCCATATATCACTCCTTCCAGCGACATGCGTTGACCTTTTCTATCCGCTAATCCGTGGCGACATGTGTCCCTTTTTTCCTCATGATAATACTCATACAGCTCTTTGGGATAATACCAGTTTCACGCAAAGCCACTGGCGAACAAAGTGTTTCGTCCGGAGCTTTTATTCCTGGCGCCCTTTGCGGCTTTGTGTGAGACAGCTATTTCCCGTTCCCTTCTTACCCTTTCACCTTCAAGCTCCGCATCCGGTTGATTGCCGCGGCCACTTCGAAGATTCGTGGCCGTGCGTAGTCGCCTCGCTTCAGGGGGGAGAGGATATCGAGGCCCCTTTTGTCGATATCGACCATCATCCGTGAGATCGCCTCCTTCAGGGGTGCGTCATTCGTGAAGCAGCGCTGTGCGAGGTGGTGGATCATGTCGCCGATCGCCCGCGTCTGGCTCATATCGATAAGCTGTTCCACGTCGGAGAGGTCGATCTCGACGGCGCCGAAGAGTATCGTCCTTACCCCCTTCGCGTCTATCTTCACTGCCCGCTTTCCCCGTGCCGGATTGAAACTTGTTGCGATGGGCACCCTCTCACTGATCGTACCGAACTGTGCCCCTCCCTCCGATTCTCTCATGCTCCTGTGTCGCTTCCTGATCTCCTCGACCTGACTGGTGACTTCACGGGGTCGATAGGAGTCGAGCATGATTACCGTGTCGGCTACATCAAAGTAGTCGCCGGCGCCACCCATGACGAGGATGGTCGAGACGCCGAGCTCCCGGTGGAGCTGTCTCACCTTGTCGATGTAGGGGGTGATGGGCTCCTTCTCCTTTGCCACCAACTCCTGCATTCTCCTGTCCCGAATCATGAGGTTTGTCGCGCAGGTGTCCTCGTCCATTAGGAGCAGCTCCGCCCCCATTTCGAGGGCCTCCATGATATTCGCCACCTGTGAGGTGCTTCCGCTGGCATTCTCCGTTGAGAAGGAGGTGGTGTCGCTTCGGTAGGGGAGGTTCGATATGAAGGGGCTGATGTCTACCCGCTCCACTGAGCGTCCATCTTCGGCCCGTATCTTTACCGCGCCGGTGAGGGTTGCCACCAACTCCCGTCCGTCGCCGGGGATGTGACTGTAGACGCCTCTTTCGAGGGCGTGGAGGAGGGTCGATTTTCCGTGGAAGCCGCCCCCTACGATGAGGGTCACCCCTTGGGGTATCCCCATCCCTCTGACCCTGCCCCTGTTCGGGGTGTCGAACTCAACCTCCATCTCTTCCGGTGAGCAGAAGGGGATTACGACATTTCCATCACCGATCAGCGGCCGGTCGTCTATTCCGCTCCTCCGGGGGAGGATGGAGCCGTTTCCGACAAAGGCAACAAGCTTTGAAGTGTGGAGTTGATCCCGGATTGACACCTGGTCCTCCACCGCCTCCACATGGGCCATGACCGCCTCCGCCCTCAGGTTCCGGTAGAAGAGAGAGCGGCTGACGATAGCCGGAAGCTCATCGAAGAACATCGCCTCTGCTTCCCTGCCGAGGATGGTACGACCCGCGGCGGGAAGGCCCATGAAGAAGCGGGCTTCTACTGCTTCTCCATCGATAAGGATCGAGGTTCGCTCCAGCACCTCCTGGTTGCTGTGGTCAATGCCGATGTAGCCGCTCTTCCCTATCCCCCTCCTACCTTTGGCTATTGACTTGACGGCCTGGTTAAACTCCCTCGCTAGATAGTCGCAGAGGGCTATATTACGTACCTTGGTGACAAAGAGGTCGCAGGGAAGGGCGGCCTGTGCCTGTGATACGATGACGCTGATGCGGGAAGGGGCGGCAAAGGGATCACCCTGAACATGATCAACTGAGAGGATATAGTGGCCGAAGTCGTAGGACGTCTCGATATCCTTGTACGCCTTGTACCCCTTCCGGTCGATACGGTGGAGGCTCTCTTTGAGGTGTTGTGACGATTTCATCCAGTTACGCTCATCTGCTTCAAGTGGTGTTTGACGGGACTTTTTTTAAAATGTATCATCCGTGGAGGTGAAGGGCAACACCGATGATGAGCTAAAAGGCGTTTACAACGATTTCCAGCTCTGCTACGTTGTTGCAGTCAACTGTATTGCCGATACACCGTAACGGCTGAAGATAAGGGAGAAAAGTTCGTGTACCACTCTACTGCCAGACAGACACTCCTCATTTTAGCGCTCTCTATTCTCATCATTTCACTCTCGCCCGGCCCATCTCTCCACGCATCGACCCTCCTCATCGAAGGTGAGGTAGATGGTCTCGTCACCGTTTCCCAGGAGCATCGCCTTCTCGTGCCGCCAGGCGGCATCAAAGAACTTGTATTCAGATACGCCACGCCAACGATGGTCTGGAGCGCCTCCGCACACCAACGTCTGGGCAGTTACAGGGTCAACTTTACGCCCCGTCCGGCTATGGTAGACAGGCAGAAGGACAGCTTCGGGAATGAGTTTATAGAAGTTACCTGGAGAGAGTTGAAGGGCGATGCGATGGTGAATGGACATTTTGATGTGAAGCTACACCTCTCGTTGAAGGAGATGGCCCGTAACGCCCCCTTTCCCCTTCCCATCAAAGATGTGCCAGGTCGAGAGCGCCTCTTTCTCGATCCGACACCCCTTGTCCAGTCAAACGACAAATCCATAGCAGCTCTGGCTCAGAGGCTGACGGAGGGGGCGGCTGGCGAGCAGGCTGCCGTGGCGGCTATCCTCAACTGGGTTGTCGATAATGTGCGCTATGGCGCTGTCACACACGGCTACGACGCCCTCTCGACACTTAAGAGGAGGCACGGCAATAGCCTGAGCCTATCTCACCTCTCCGTTGCCCTGCTCAGATCTGTGGGCATGCCAGCGCGTATCGTCGGAGGAATTGTTCTGGGGAGACCGTGGAAGATTCCATTCAAGGACGGAGCTCTGCAACAAAGTGTCGGAGAGGGGAGCAGCACATGGTTTGAGGTCTACTACCCCGATGCGGGGTGGATGGCCTACGACGCCAGGGAGAGCCGCCTCTTCGTGAGTCCCCGCTACATTAAAACGACCGTTGGTCGTGACTCCCACGACACCAGCGCCTCCTGGAGGAGCGGTTCTGTGCCGCTCCAACTGAAGGAGAGGCTCACCGTCAATTACCTTAAGGACGACAGCAGAGTGGTCGTGAAAGAGGTGGATGAGAGGCCGGGCAGCTACATCCTCACCAGCGGAACAATTCTCCCTGTAGCCGTTGAGTTGGACGCGCCGGGAGAGGAGTCCCCTGCCGGAAGGGTTGTGCCCCTGGAAAATGTCGGCGAGATTGAGTTTGGCAATATGGAACTCCCGCCCCTTGCGAAGCCTGCAACGGCCATAGAGGGGAGTGAGGCGACCTATCAGAGCTTTGAGAAGGATACGGCTGAACCTATTACCGCTGGCCGGAGTTTTGCCCAGGCATTCCGCATCGGGAGGGAGATGAAACTTATGAAGATCTCCCTTGCGCTGCGTCGTTTTAAGGCGGCAGCGGGAACGCTCACTGTAGATGTCGTAAAGGATGATAGCGGCAGGCCGGGGACAGAGGTGGTGAAGAGCGCTCCCGTAAAGGTCGGTACGGTTGAGTATAGAGCTGGATACTCGTGGCTTCCCTTTACCTTCTCACAGAGCGGAGACGATGCCACGCTGCTGGCGCCGGGGCGTTACTGGATTACCCTGAGGCCCTCGAAGGGTGGCGTAGTCAAATGGCGCTATGCCCCGGCAAACCCCTACGGCAACGCCGACGATACCCGCTCCACATCTCAAGAGATTGTCGGAGGGGCCAAGTGGTCGAATCTTCTCAACTACGACTTTACCTTCAAGGTTTCCGGCAGATACCAGTGATCCCAAAGGTGACTCTTGACTGTGGAGAGTGTCTCTATTATGTGCTATCCTTCAAATCCGCGAATGTGGCGTGTTTACAGGAGTCTATGCCACAAAAATGACTGGTGCGAGCGTTTAGAGAAGTGAATAGTTTGAAGAGCCATATAAGGCATTTTGTATGTCTCATTGCCATCATTGCTCTTGTGGCCGGGTGTGCCGTCGCTCCTGATACCGTTACAGAGTGTATGGATAGGGCAGATGAACTTGCCGTCTACTACGTAGCGGGGATGGAGCATCTCGAAGAGGGGGATCTCGCCGACGGGGCGGCAGCGTTAGAGAGGGTCCTATCCTGTGACAATAAACACAGCCTTTCCCAGGGAGGTATGGCTATAGTAGAGGCTGTGCTTGCAAAGGGGATGAAAGAGGCGGGCGACAGTAGGGCTATGGTTAAGAGCGCTCACAACCATCTGGCACGAGCCTTGAAAGCTGCCGATTCACCGGCGAAGCTGTTTGCCTACCATCTGGCCGCAATGAGGGTTATCACTGCGCTGAAGAGAGAGGGGTGGTTGAGTCGTGTGGAGGGAAGTTTTGAAAAGGCGATGCAAGTGATGGCGAGCGGCAGCTCTCTTCCATACTACAGGGGGAGGGTCTCGGCGCCCTACTTCATGGGGGTGTCCTATCTCAAAGCCGGTGCGTTCGGGAAGGCGAAGAGGCGCCTGAGCGATGTCATGGATATGGACAATGGCGGTCCATGGGGGAGGAGAGCCGAGACGGGATGGAACAGGGCTGACGATCTACTATCAGCGCTGTCAGGCAGAACACTCGGTGATGTGGGGAGGAGGGTCGCGCTCCAGTCGTCGGTAGAGAGGGGGGAACTGGCGGCTCTCCTGGTTGATGAGCTGGACATGATACGGCTCCTTGCCGGAAGCAGGCCGAAAGCGAAGACGCCTGTTGCCGACAACCCTCTTCCGACCGATATCGTCACTCATCACGGACGGAAGGAGATACTCCTGATGATAAAGTGGGGAGTGAGGGGACTCGAACCCTTCTATGATGAGACTACAGAGAGCTACCTCTTCAGGCCCGACGGACAGGTGACACGAGGGGAGCTTGCAATTGTGCTTGAGGATATCCTCATAAAAATATCCGGCGATGAGGAGATGAGAACGGTCTACATAGGAGAGGCGAACTCACCCTTTTCCGATATCCATGTAACGGTTCCCAGGTATAACGCGGTGAGGAATGTTACCACCCGTAACCTCATGAGGGCGAATAGCTCCGGCGCATTCAGGCCTAATGACATCGTTGATGGAGTTGAGGTCATAGAGGCCATAACTGTTCTGCGGCAGCGGATGAATATCGAGTGAGGGGATGGAGATGGTAGAGAAGGTGGCTACATTTCGTACTCACTTGTCAAATTATGATGGCGTCGTAAAAAGTCCGATCTACTGCGTCGTAGCAATTTTTCAGACACTC
>JBHHTR010000006.1:0-26322 GCA_046753505.1 Thermodesulfobacteriota bacterium | reverse complement strand
CCTCGCCGCCATTGCATAACATGACCGCAACCATGCGGACAGACTCGTGTGCCTCCACTCCGAGAGCCGCCGCTACGCTATCGGCAACCTCCTGACCTCCCGTCATACACGCATTGGGAGGATCGTCGCCGCTCGCCATCTTTTCGGCCTGGGGGCGGCAACCCGGATAACCGCATGCGCCGCAGTCCGTTTGAGGAAGGGCGTTTAGCACCTTCTCAACCCGTGGGTCCTCCTTGACCTTCAGCTTCTTACTTGCAATCGCCAGCGAGGCTGCAAAGAGGATGCCCAGTCCACCCATGGCTATGAGAGCTATAATCAACACCGGCTATCTAACTCCTTCATCAATACCGTCACCCGGTGGGAAGACCGGCGAAGCCCATGAAGGCAAGAGCCAGCATCCCGGCAATGAGGAGCGTCATTGGCGCCCCCTGGAGACATCTGGGGATGTCTGCAAACTCCAGCTCCTCCCTGATGCCAGACATAATTACAATGGCCATGGTAAAACCGATACCGGCCCCGACTCCAAAGAAGATGGTCTGGATGAAGCTATACTCCCGCAGGACGGCAAAAAGGGCGAGGCCCAGGATGGCGCAGTTGGTCGTAATAAGGGGAAGGAATATCCCCAGACTGCGGTAGAGAGGGGGAGAGGTCTTCCGAATGAACATCTCGACAAACTGTACAAGCGACGATATGGCGATAATAAAGGCCACATACTCCAGGAACATTACGTTGTACTTGATAAGGATGTAGTGATTAATGAGCCAGGTAATCGCCGCAGTGAGGGTCATGACAAAGGTTGTCGCCAGCCCCATATTCAGGGCGGTGTCGAACTTCTTCGACACGCCCAGGAAGGGGCAGATACCGAGGAAGTAGGTGAAGACAAAGTTGTTCACCACTGCGGCGGAGATGAATATCATGAAGAGCTTCATGCGCTCTGTCCTCCCTTGCGTGCCGATACGTAGTTGATGATGCCGATCATGAGTCCCAGTGAGAGGAAGGCCCCGCCGGGCAGGATCATGACAAGCCAGGGGGTAAAGATCGTCTCTGACAGAAGTTGAGCGCCGAAGACACTCCCCGTTCCGAGAATCTCCCTTACAGCGCCGAGGACGACAAGAACCCCCGTGAAACCGATACCCGAACCGGATGCGTCCAGGATTGAGCGACCCACTGAGTGGTGAGAGGCAAAGCTCTCCGCCCGTCCAAGTATGAGACAGTTCACAACGATGAGTGGGATGTAGGGTCCCAGCGATTTTGATACGGCGGGCAGCTGAGCCTTGAGAAAGAGGTCAACAACGGTGACAAAACCGGCGATGATGATGATCTTCGTCGGGATCCTCACATCCTTGGGGATGATATCCTTGATGAGAGAGACCATGACACTCGCCGCAAGGACGACGAACCACGTCGCCAGCCCCATTGCAAGACCGTTAATGGCGGAGTTACTGACCGCCAGAGAAGGACACATGCCGAGAAGCTGCTTGATGACGGCATTCTCGTCCCAGAGCCCCTTGGTAAACTCTCTTCCTAAACTTCTTGCTTCCGACATATCATCTCTACAGAGGGTTCAACAACACCCGGCGCTTCCACTACTCGCCTGTTGGCGCATATCCCTCATGTCCCTTTAGGTACTCTATAACCCTCTTCGAATCCTCATTTATTATATTCACAACCGACTTCGACGTAATCGTCGCCCCTGCCACTGCCCGTATCTCGTTCGGTTTCTCCGGTTTCTTGTTCTTTACGTACTCTATCTTCGGCACAAGTTCAAGCCCCTTAAATTGATCACGAAAATCGTCATAGAGTATCTTGTTCCCCAGGCCGGGCGTCTCAAGCTGCTCCAGCACCTGCATCCCGTGAAGCCGAATGTAGTCGGGCCTCAACCCGACCATCATCGTTATAACCGCCTGGAAACCTGGACCGGCAACGGTATAAGCGTAGCCCACAAACCGGCCTTCACCGTCAAAGCCCTTGAATATCTTCACCAACTCATCACCCTTGTCGCCCGGCAGGATCGCCTCAATTGTCTCATATCGTTCGGCGTCGGGCAAGACCTCAAAGATGGCCCTCTTCTCCTCAGCCAGTCTGTTGGCCTCTATCTTGGGTGCGGCGGCGTGATAGACTGTCGCAAGGATCCCGCCTATCAGCGTGGCGACGACTGTGAGTACGACCAGTATCCCTATGGACTTATCCTTCACTTTGCCCCTCCACCTATCTTTGGCCTGGTCCATGTGTTCAGCAGTGGAACAGTGGAGTTCATGAGGAGAATGGAGTACATCACCCCCTCGGGGAGACCACCGAAGAGACGTATGATTACGGCAATAAAGCCGGCGACCACGACAAATATCCACTGCCCCATAGGCGTTGTCGGCGATGTCACCATATCGGTTACCATAAACCACGCCCCCAGCATGGCCCCTCCGGCGAAGAGGTGGAAGAAGGGGTTCGGATAGACCGATGGGTCGATGAGCCAGAAGATGCCCCCGAAGACAAAGAGCGAGCCAAGATAGCCGAGGGGAAGCCGCCAGTTGACATACCCCTTGTAGCGAAGGTAGAGCCCCCCGACAAGGATGGCTATGGCCGACGTCTCGCCGAGAGAACCGGCTACGTTACCGAAAAAGAGATCGAGAACCGGTGTGGCTACGCCGTCAAATTTCATGAGGGCGAGGGGGGTAGCCGTAGCTACGGCATCCACTCCACTTGCGGCGGCCTGGCCCCACGATGTTAGCGCCGACCAGGTTGTGATAAGTACAGGGAAGGCCGCCTGGAGGAAGGCTCTTCCGAGGAGGGCCGGATTAAAGATATTGTACCCCAGGCCGCCGAAGAACTGCTTGCCTACGGCAATGGCAAAGGCGGAGCCCAATATGGCGCCAAATATCGGGAAGCCGGGAGGGAGCGTCAGGGCAAGGAGGGCGCCGGTGATGATGGCGCTCCCGTCGTAGACCGTTACCGGTCGCCCTCTGAACTTCTGGGTCACCGCCTCCGTAACCATGGAGGAGACGATACAGACGACCAGAAGAAGAAGCGCTCTAAAGCCGAAGAAGTAGATGCCGGCCGCCATTGCAGGCAAGAGGGCCATGACAACGGTGTGCATTATCTTCGGTGTGCTGACATCCTCCAGGAAGAAGGGGGAAGCCGCAAGGATAAACCTCGGCGCCTCGGCCTTCTTGGCCTTCTTGGCTACGCCCTCCGAAGCGGCCGCTTTAGGGGCGCTCTTCTTCTCCGTGGCGGATTGCAGTGGTCTCTCTTCTGTACTCATAAACGATAAACCTTACCTCGACGACGGCAATCGACTACTTTGCCTGACGCTTGTCGGCCTCCCGTACCTTTACCTTGCCCACCCTTATCCACTGGGCCAGGGGTCTGTTGGTGGGACAGACGTAGGAACAGCAGCCGCACTCTATACAGGTCAAGCCGCCCCACGTCTTGAAAACATCAACCTTCTCCATCCTCCCCAGATCTCCGATCCTGTAGGGCATGAGATCAACGGGGCACGCCTCAACACAGCTGGCACACCTGATGCACGGCTGATGATTTCCAATCTTGACTTCATCGCTGGCAAGAACGGTAATGCCCGACGTCCCTTTGACAACGGGAACATCAAGGGTGGACTGAGCCTTACCCATCATTGGCCCACCGTTGAGAACCGCCTTTTCACCCTCTTTCAGACCGCCGCAGAGGTCGATAAGCTCGCTAAATGGAGTGCCTATGCGGGCCAGGAGATTTTTTGGTTCAACAAGTCCCAGGCCACTCAATGTTACTATCCGATCTATGAGGGGCTTCTTTATCTTCAGGGCGTCGTATATAGCGGCCGCCGTGCCAGTATTGTTGACAATGACCCCCACATCGAGGGGCAGTTTGCCCACAGTAACATGACGGTTTACCGTCGCCTTGATGAGCATCTTCTCTGCGCCCTGGGGATACTTTGTCTCAAGGGGCACCACCTCAAGGTCGGGAAGAATACTCTTCGACGCCTCGCCCATGGCCTCAATAGCGTCCATCTTATTATCCTCGATCCCGATGTAAGCCTTTGATGCGCCGATCACCTTCATGATCGCCTTCATCCCCCACAGGATCTTCTCTGTGGACTCGAGCATTATCCGGTGATCGGAGGTCAGAAAGGGCTCACATTCACACCCGTTCAGTATGACCGTATCGATCTTCTTATCCCTCGGGGGACTCAGCTTCACATGGGTCGGGAAACCGGCGCCTCCCATGCCGACAATCCCGGCATCCCTGATCGCCTCCCTGATTTCGTGAGGTGTATAGCTATCGAGATCGAGCCCTGTAGCGCCCTCAGGCCACTCCTTGACGGCGCCGTCACCAATAATTACAACAGCTAAAACCTTTCCGCCGCCTGGGTGGGGATACTCGCCCACATCCTTCACCTTACCGGAGATTGATGCGTGAACAGGGGCGGAAACAAAGGCCACAGCCTCGCCTATCTGCTGCCCCTCCTCGACAACGTCCCCCTTCTTGACAAGGGGTTTGCACGGCGCACCGATATGCTGCTGAAGGGGGATGGTAACCTTCGCCGGGAGCGGCGCCCGCTCGCTTCTCTTCTGGGCGGTAAGCTCCTTATGATATGCCGGGTGGACCCCGTGTTTAAAAGTCTTCAGGTTCATAACACCGATTACTTTCAGAATGCGCTACAGCGCACTACTATCTACCAACCCGCCCCGATTGTCAAGAGATTTGGACGCCCCCGCTCAACTGCCAGCCTTCATGAGATAGGCCTCAATAAAGGTGTCGATGGAGCCGTCAAGTACGGCGTCCACATTGCCCATCTCAAGAGAGGTCCTGTGATCCTTCACCATTTGGTACGGCTGGAGGACATAGGACCTGATCTGGCTCCCCCAGGCAATCTCCTTCTTGTCCTTGCTGAACTCCTGCAGCTTCTCTCTCTGCTCTTCCATCTTCAGTTCGTAGAGCTTCGACCGGAGGATCTTCATGGCCGTGTTCTTGTTCTTGTGCTGACTTCTCTCGTTCTGACACTGGACAACAATCTTTGTCGGCAGATGGGTGATCCTAACGGCTGAGTCGGTCTTGTTCACATGCTGACCACCAGCGCCGCCGCTCCTGTAGGTGTCTATTCTGAGATCGGCCTCATCAATATCCACCTCGACATCCTCCTCTATCTCAGGAGTAACGAGGACGGATGAAAAGGAGGTGTGTCGCCGCTTATTGGCGTCGTAGGGGGATATACGGACAAGACGGTGAACTCCCGCCTCCGCCTTCATGTATCCGTAGGCATTCTCTCCTGTGACGGTAAAGGTTACGCTCTTGACCCCCGCCTCCTCTCCAGCCTGATAGTCCACGATATCTACCTGAAAACCGCGCCTTTCAGACCACCTGAGATACATCCTCAGGAGCATCTCCGCCCAGTCCTGGGCCTCCGTCCCTCCTGCGCCGGGGTGGATGGAGACAATGGCATTATGTGCATCATTCTCTCCGCTGAGCATCCTCTCAACTTCAAGGATACGCAGAGCTGCCTCCACTTCGCCAATCTTTGTATCAGCCTCCAGGGCCGTATCTGCGCTCGACTCCTCTTCGGCAAGGTCAAGGAGGAGTTCGGCCTCCTCAAGTCCATCGTCTACAAAGGCAACCCGGTCGATACCACCCTTAAGAGAGGCCCTCCTCTTTGAGAGATCGCCTGTATCTCCACTCTCCCACGTGGCGGGGTCTGCAAGTTGAGCGTCAATCTCCTTAAGCTCCTCTATCCTGCTAGCGAGGTCAAAGATACCCCCTTAACTCGTCCACTCGTGCCTTGAGGGCCGCCACCATCTCCCGACTCTCCTCAAACATGTAGAACCTCCACCAGAGAATTCATATCAGCACGGCTCTCCCTCATGAGATAAGGGCGGCAACCTCAGCCCCCATCTCACGACACCCGACGAGGCGCGTCCCCTCGCTGCCAGCCCCATCCTGCCCGCCTTGCCCATTCTGATAGATATCTCCCGTACGGAGCCCCTTTTCGAGGACGCCCTCTACGGCCCTCTCGATGGCGTCGGCCTCCTCAATCAGATCGAGGGAGTGCCTCAACATCATGGCGACGGAAAGGATGGTCGCAATGGGGTTTGCCTTGTCCTCTCCCGCAATATCGGGGGCGCTCCCGTGAATGGGCTCATACATGCCGACTGACCCGCCGACGCTTGCCGAGGGCAGCATACCTATCGAACCGGTAAGCATGGCCGCCTCATCGGAGAGGATATCGCCGAAGGTGTTTTCCGTAAGAAGCACGTCAAACTGTTTAGGATTTCTCACAAGCTGCATGGCGCAGTTATCAACGTACATATGGCTCAGTTCCACCTCCGGGTAGTCACGATGAACATCGATAACCACCCTCCGCCACAACTCGGTCGCCTCAAGGACGTTGGCCTTGTCGATGGAGGTCACCCTCCTCCCTCTCTTCATGGCAATATCAAAGGCGACCCTTGCAATGCGCTCTATCTCTGGCGTGGTGTAGACTAGGGTGTTAACGCCCCGCTCACTGCCGTCGGGAAGTGTCTCCACCCCCTTTGGGGTTCCAAAATAGAGCCCCCCCGTCAGCTCCCTGATGACCATGATATCGACCCCTTCAATAATCTCCCTCTTGAGGGTAGAGGCGTCGGCAAGGGCGCTGTATATCGTAGCTGGTCTCAGGTTGGCAAAGAGTCCCAGCTCCTTTCGCAGGGCCAGAAGGGCTCGTTCCGGTCGTATCGCGTAGTCGAGCCCCTCCCACTTAGGTCCGCCAACAGCGCCCAGGAGGATCGCATCGCTCTCCCTGGCAAGGGTCAAGACCTCATCCTTCAGTGGAACGCCGAAGGCGTCTATAGATGCGCCTCCAACCTCCCCCCTTAGAAGGTCAAAGGTGTGACCGTACTTCTCTCCTATCACGGCAAGAACCTTGAGAGCCTCTTCGACTATCTCAGGCCCAATGCCGTCACCGGCTAAAACAGCAATTGTATGACTCTTCACCTCTACTCCTCTTTTTTGCAACCCTTGACCTTTCGACACCTACTCCATGTCGGAGGGGTTATTATCCATAATCTTCTGGAGGGCCTCGTTAAATAATTCAAGTCCGCTGAAGGGTATCACCACCGTACTCCTCCTGTCATTCGACAGTTCGGCTATCTGGAGGAACTTCCCGCCGTCGTTCTCCTTTAAATCCACAAAGAGTGTCTTGTTCTCGATGTGAAGCTTCTCGCTCTCAATTACCGTACTCTTGTTGCCTTCCCTCTTCATCTCTATCCCTTTCACTTCTATGGTTATGCAGACGTAATACGACGGCCAAGGATCTTCCTATGCCTTCGCCCTCTTCTTCACCCACGCCATGAGTCCCCCGGCACCCAGGAGCTCGCGCATGAAGGGGGGAACAGGCTGGGCCTGGTACTCCTCTTTACTTTTTTTATTCACGATGAGACCGCTCTCGATATCTACCTCCAGGGTATCGCCCGACGAGACAGCATCGACTGCCTCACTGCACTCGAGGATGGGGATTCCCATATTAAAGGCGTTCCTGTAGAATATCCTAGCGAAGCTCTTTGCTATGATGCAGGAGACGCCGGCCGCCTTGATGGCTATAGGGGCGTGCTCCCTCGACGAACCGCAGCCGAAGTTCTTCTCTGCAACAATGATGTCGCCAGCCTTAACATTCTCCGCAAATGAGGCGTCGGCATCCTCCATACAGTGTTTCGCCAGTTCAGACGGCTCCGATGTAGTTAGATACCTGGCAGGTATAATCCTGTCCGTATCGACATCCGCCCCGAACTTCCAAACCTTTCCGCTTAATTTCATACTATTCACCTTTCTCCGCTATACGATTCAAATCGGGAGCCGTAAGAGCCGCTCCCTATCTCCTGTTCTTCTTCATCACCTCGTCGGGGTGGGCGATCCTCCCCTTGACGGCGGTGGCCGCCGCGACTGCCGGATTGGCGAGGTAGACCTCGCTCTTCGGGTGCCCCATGCGCCCCACAAAGTTTCTGTTTGTCGTCGTCAACGCCCTCTCCCCTTCGGCGAGGATTCCCATGTGACCGCCGAGGCACGGACCGCATGTGGGAGGACTGATGATCGCCCCGGCATCGAGGTAGATATCGAAGAGCCCCTCAGCCATGGCCTGCTTGTAGATCAGCGGCGTCGTCGGAATGATGATGAGACGAACATTGGAGGAGACCTTTCTCCCCTTGAGCACCTTCGCCGCGCTCCTCAGATCCTCGATCCTGCCGTTGGTGCAGGAGCCTATCACAACCTGGTCGATGGCGATGTTGCCGACCTCGGAGACGCCCCTCGTATTCTCAGGAAGGGGCGGAAACGCAACCTGGGGCTCAAGCTTTGAGCAGTCGTACTCCCGTATGTCACAGTAGTTGGCGTCCTCATCGCTTGCATAGAAGCGGTACTTCCGCTCTGCCCGTGGGGCCACATACTCCTCGGTCGTCTCATCGGGGGCTATGATGCCGTTCTTGCCGCCCGCCTCTATCGCCATATTACACATGGTGAGGCGGCTCTCCATGGAGAGCTTTTTGACCGCCGGACCGCAGAACTCCATCGCCTTATAGAGGGCGCCGTCAACACCGATATCGCCGATGATGGAGAGGATAAAGTCCTTGCCCGAAACCCACTTGTTTAGCCTCCCCTTCATGACAAACTTGATAGATTCGGGAACCTTGAACCAGACCTCGCCCGTCACCATAGCGGCGGCGAGATCGGTTGAACCGACGCCAGTCGAGAAGGCCCCCATTGCGCCGTAGGTGCATGTGTGACTGTCGGCGCCTATCACGACATCGCCGGGAACGACGACACCCTTTTCAGGCAGCAGGGCGTGTTCCACACCCGCCTCTCCACCGTCGTAGTAGTGGCTCAGCTTATGCTCCCTGGCAAAGTCGCGGAGTATCTTGCACTGCTCGGCAGACTTGATATCCTTATTAGGCGTAAAGTGGTCGGGCACAAGGACAACCCGGTTCCTGTTAAAGACCTTCTTTGCGCCTATCCGCCTGAACTCGCTTATGGCTATGGGCGCAGTAATGTCATTTGCGAGGGCAATATCTACCTTCGCGTTAATGAGCTGTCCCGGCTCCACAACCTTGAGGCCAGCGTGGCGGGCCAGTATCTTTTCTGTTATTGTCATCCCCATCAGATACCTCTCTTCCTCTTTTCGCTCTTCATGTACTCCAGTTTATTCAGGGCGTTTATATACGCCTTTGCGCTGGCAACTATAATGTCCGTATGGGCCCCCTGACCGAGGGCGATACAGTCACCCTCCATGAGCCTCACGCCAACCTCCCCCTGGGCATCGGTCCCGCCCGTTATGGCGTTCACCGAGTACTTGAGGAGGCGGCTTTTCGTCTCTGTAAGAGACTTTATCGTCTTATAAACGGCATCGACTGGCCCGTCCCCCGTGCCGGTAGCCTTAACCGCCCTCCCCTCAACCTCCAGCTCTATCTCGGCGGTCGGGACGTCGCCGGTGCCGCTGGCTATATGGAGGCTGACCAGCCTGTTCCGTTCGGGCGGCTCGATCCTCAGCACCTCATCGGCTACAATGGCCTCGATATCCTCATCAAAGACCTCTTTCTTCTTATCCGCCACCTTCTTGAACCGATTGAAGGCTCTGTTCAGATCCTCATCGTTCAACTCGTAACCCAACTCCTTGAGCCTCTCCTTGAAGGCGTGACGGCCCGAGTGCTTCCCCATGACAAGGGTAGAGTGAGATAGCCCCACCGATTCGGGTGTCATGATCTCGTAGGTTGCCTTCTCCTTCAGTAAGCCATCCTGGTGTATACCGGACTCGTGGGCAAAGGCGTTGTCACCGACGATGGACTTGTTGGGCTGGACGGAGATCCCGGTTATGCTGCTCACCAGCCTGCTGGCGGGATAGATATTCTCCGTGACAATCTGCGTATCGAGCTCTACCAGATCCCTCCTCGTCCTGAGGATCATGACCAGCTCCTCCATAGAGGCGTTCCCGGCGCGCTCGCCAATCCCGTTGATGGTAGACTCCACCTGGCGGGCTCCGTTCATAACCGCCGCGAGGGAGTTCGCCACGGCCAGGCCGAGGTCGTTGTGGCAGTGGACTGATATGATTGCCCCCTCCACATTGGGAACATTCACCATAATTCCCCTGATCAGTTCACCAAACTCGTGGGGTAGGGCGTAACCTACCGTATCGGGGATATTGACCGTTGTGGCCCCTGCCCCAATGACCGCCTCTATGACCTCATGGAGGTAGCTGACGTCACTCCTCGACGCATCCATGGGTGAGAACTCCACATCATCCACATAGCCACGGGCCCTCTCCACCATGGCGACGGCCCTCTTCAGCGCTTCATCCCTGGTCAGCCTGAACTGATGTTTCAGATGTATATCGGAGGTCGAGATAAAGGTGTGGATACGAGGGGTCTCGCCACCCTTCAACGCCTTCCACGCCGAGTCGATATCCTCCTCCTTCGCTCTGGCGAGACTGCATATCACCGGCCCCTCCACCTCATGGGCAATCCGCTGCACCGCCTCAAAATCGCCTGGTGAAGAGTAGGCAAAACCGGCCTCAACAATATCGACGCCGAGCTTCGCGAGCTGACGGGCGATGAGGAGCTTCTCCTCCACATTCATCGACGCCCCCGGTGACTGTTCGCCGTCCCTGAGGGTCGTATCAAATATTCGTACTCTCTTATCCATCTTTAATAAACCTCTGAATAATTCAGACATTACAATTCAAACACCTTTTTCCGGGTTCTCTCCAACGTCCTCCACACCCTCACCCTTCACCTTCACCCCTCTCCTCCTGCTGACGAGGGTCATCACCGGACCGGAGACGACATAGATAAGTGTAAAGACAAAGATCATCACCGACGGTTCGGCGGCGACGACTATGAGCAGAAGTATTACCCCTACGAGAAACCTGAAGGGCATCCTCTTGGAGAGGTTAAGCTCCTTGAAGCTGTAATATTTCACGTTGCTGACCATAAGGTAGGCCAGTGAATAGACCATGACCAGAACCGTAATATGCTTTGCTATCTCCTCCTGCCCCACATAGAAGAGGAAGAGTACCGTCGAGGCCACGAGGACGGCAGCCGCCGGTATTGGCAGCCCCTTGAAGGTTCTGCTCTCAACGGTAGCGCTCTGAACATTAAACCTGGCCAGTCTCAGCGCGCCGCAAACAACGTAGAGAAAGGCGGCCAGCCAACCGTATCTCCCGAAGGGCTGCAAGGCCCAGGTAAATATAAGCACCCCCGGCGCAATGCCGAAGGCGACAAGGTCGGAGAGGGAGTCGTACTGCATTCCAAACTCGCTGCTTGTATTTGTCAGTCGCGCCACCCGGCCATCAAGGCCGTCAAGAACGGCGGAGATGAGTATGGCGATGGCCGCCCTCTCAAACCTGCCGTCGAGACAGGCAATGATCGAGTAGAAGCCGCCGAAGAGGCTCAGAGAGGTGATGATGTTAGGAAGAAGGTAGACGCCCTTCCGAACTCGGCTCCCCCCTCTCCGTCTCCTCTTTTTTCCAGCGCCCCTTATCTCTTTATCCAGCATTTCCGCCCCCCCACACCCCAAGCAGAGATGCGCCGGCTTTCACCTTATCCCCAATCCTTACCCTTATCTCAGAGTCGGTTGGGAGATATATATCGAGTCGTGAACCAAATCGTATCATGCCAAACCGCTTTCCACGTCCGACGGTATCGCCCTCCTTCACGTAACAGACGATGCGCCTCGCCACGAGACCGGCTATCTGGACGACCACAAAACGTCTCCCCTCCTCCGTCTCAATGAGTAGGGCGTTCTGCTCATTCTCCATTGAGGCCTTGTCGAGGTCGGCGGAAAAGAACTTTCCGTGATTGTAGGCAATGCCTGCCACTCTCCCCGATGCGGGCGCCCTGTTTACATGGACATTAAAGAGGTTCATGAAGATGCTGATCCGTAGCACCTCCTCATGGAGGAACCTCTCTTCACGAACTCTGTCAACCTTTATAACCTTTCCATCAGCAGGAGCGACAAAGGAGTTCTCCACATCGGGGGCCTCCCTCTCTGGGTCACGAAAAAAGGCTACAATAAAAATTGCCAGGCAGATGGAGAACCCGATAAGAATCGTACTGCCCAAAAAATAAGAAATTACTATAGCAATGATTGAGAGGAAAATAAAGGGATAACCCTCCCTCGCAATTGGAATCCGCATCTAAATTATCTCCATTACTCAATAGTAAAAGGGGGCACGAATGCCCCCATACAGCGTACACTTCTCGTCTCTGGAACCTCTGAATAATTCATCCATGAACTATTCAGAGGACGAAAAATAAAAGTGCGATTTTATTTTTCTCACATTTTCAATGGCTTGCCGCCACTGAAAATGGCGATACATCCATGTATCGCGGAAGGTCTGAATTAATCAGACCTTCCCAATCTTCGTCCGGCAGGTCAGTTCTGATGTTTTCGTAAACAGTCGTGAGATGGCTAAGTTAAAATTTCGATATGCAAGGAGTAGTGGTTTTTCAGATGCGAAGGCATACATATGGTATGTCGAGTGTCTGAAAAATGGCTACGGCCCAGCAGATCGGACTTTTTACGACGCCATCAGTTCTTGCTCTTGTCAACGATCTTACCCTTCTTGAGCCACGGCATCATCTGGCGCAGCTTGTCGCCAATGGCCTCGATGGGGTGATCGTCGCCCTGCCTGTTGAGGGCGGTGAAGACGGGCCTGTTCACCTTGTTCTCCACCATCCACTCTCTGGCAAAGTTGCCGTTCTGTATCTCGCCCAGTATGCGCTTCATCTCCCTCTTTGTCTCATCCGTTACAACCCGTGGACCCCGTGTGAGGTCGCCGTACCGGGCGGTGGTGCTTATGGAGTATCTCATGTTTGAGATTCCCCCCTCATAGATGAGGTCAACAATGAGTTTAAGTTCGTGGAGGCACTCGAAGTATGCCATCTCCTCTGGATAACCGGCCTCGGTGAGGGTCTCATACCCGGCGGTAATGAGGGCCGTTACCCCCCCGCAGAGGACAGCCTGCTCGCCAAAGAGGTCGGTCTCCGTCTCATCCTTGAAGTTCGTCTCGATGATACCGGCCCTTCCGCCCCCTATGGCGCCTGCGTAGGCGAGAGCGACGTCCTTTGTATCACCCGTCGGGTCCTGGTAGAGGGCGACGAGGGTTGGCACGCCATTCCCCCTGGTATACTCATGCCTCACCAGATGGCCCGGTCCCTTGGGGGCAACCATGAAGACATTGATATCTTTATCGGGAACGATCTGACCGAAGTGGATATTAAAACCGTGGGCAAAGGCGAGGTACGCCTCCCTCTTGAGGTTTGGCCCGATCTCGTCTCTGAAGGTATCTCCCTGCATCTCGTCGGGGATGAGGATCATGATCACGTCGGCGCCGCTCACTGCCGCTCCCACCTCCTTCACGGTGAGTCCCGCCCCCTCGGCCTTCTTCCATGAGCCGCTCCCCTTCCTGAGGCCGACTACAACATCGACGCCGCTCTCCTTGAGGTTCTGGGCGTGGGCGTGGCCCTGGCTCCCGTATCCGATGATGGCAACCTTCTTGCCCCTTATAATCTCAACATTCAGATCCTTGTCGTAATATACCTGCATTGTGCTCCTCCAGATTTATTGCCCGCTCCACACACGTCCAGATTGTAGCCGGGGCTGTTGTATGTTATGGAAGGCCTGATTAATTCAGGAACGAATTGATCAGAGGTTCCTTAAAGGTTACTTGACTGTTTTCAGCGTTCTTGCCATGGCAACCTTGCCTGTTCTTGCCATCTCCTTGATACCGAAGGGTCTCAGAAGCTCCGTTATTGCCGCTATCTTCTCTTGGTCGCCGGTTATCTCTATCGTATAGGTTTTAGGACTCACATCAACCACCTTTGCCCTGAAGATATCAATGATGCTCAGGATCTCGGCCCTATGCTCATTCGACACACTAACCTTTATGAGGGCCAACTCCCTCTCGAGGTAGTCCTCCCCCGTGAGGTCCGTCACCTTGACGGTATTGATCAGCTTGTGGAGCTGCTTCGTAATCTGCTCAATGACCTGGGCGTCACCACTCGTGACGATGGTCATGAGGGATATCTCGGGGTCGAGTGTCTCTGCCACACAGAGGCTCTCAATATTAAAACCCCTCCCAGAAAAGAGGCCTGAGACCCTCGAAAGGACTCCGAACTCGTTATCTACCAGAATGGAAATAGTATGGCGCACCGAACCTCCTCTCATACCCTACACCAGGAGCATCTTGTTGATAGGCTGACCTGCCGGAACCATGGGATAGACATTCTCCTCCCTGTCCACGATAAACTCCATGATTACAGGTCTGTCATTGACGGCAAGAGCCTTTTTGATCGTATCGTCAACCTCGCTCGCCTTCTTCGCCCTCAGTCCCACCGCGCCGTAAGCCTCTGCAAGTTTGACAAAGTCGGGCATGACCTCCATGCAGGTCTGGGAGTATCTCCTGTCGTAGAAGAGCTCCTGCCACTGCCTCACCATGCCGAGAAAGTTGTTGTTCAGGATGGCAATCTTTACCGGGAGGCGGTACTGGACGGCGGTCGCCAGCTCCTGAATATTCATCTGTATGCTACCGTCGCCGGCAATGTCGATGACGGTCCTATCGGGGAAGGCCACCTGGGCCCCTATGGCCGCCGGGAAGCCGTACCCCATTGTGCCCAACCCCCCCGATGTCAGAAAGGTTCTGGGGCGGTCAAAAAGGTAGAACTGGGCCGCCCACATCTGGTTCTGGCCAACCTCGGTTGTAATGATAGCATCGCCCTTCGTCAGTTCATAGATCCGCTCTACAACGTACTGGGGCTTCATCCTCTTCCCCTGCGACTTATACGACAGCTTGTGACTGGTCGACCACTCATCCACCTGTCCCACCCATTCAGAGAGGGCCCTCTTCCTGGCCCGGGCCGTTACCCCCTTGAGGTGGGTAAGCATCTCCTTTAGGACATGTTTGATGTCGCCCACGATAGGGACATCGACCTGAACGTTCTTGCTTATCGACGTAGGGTCGATATCGATATGAATGATCTTCGCGTAGGGGGCAAACTCGTCAATCTTCCCCGTAACCCTGTCGTCAAAACGAGAGCCGATTGCGATGAGGCAGTCCGTATTTGTTACCGCCATGTTGGCGCAGTAGGTGCCGTGCATCCCCAGCATCCCCATAAAGAGGTGGTGAGTGCCTGGGAAACCGCCAAGACCCATGAGTGTCGTCGTCGCCGGGATGTTAAGCCTCTCCGCAAATTTGGTCAACTCCAATGCGGCATTGGAAAGAACCACCCCGCCTCCCGCGTAGATGACGGGCCGCTTGGCCTCCAGGATGCAGTCGATGGCCTTCTTTATCTGCTTGGTATGTCCCCTGTAGGTCGGGCGATAGCTCACCATTTCGCTATCCTCTGGATAGTCAAAGGTGGTCATGGCTGTCAGGACATCCTTCGGTATATCGACCAGCACGGGGCCGGGCCTGCCGGTAGTCGCAATGTGAAAGGCCTCCTTGATAATTGACGCAAGCTCCCGCACATCCTTTACCAGGTAGTTGTGCTTGGTACATGGCCGCGTAATCCCGACTATGTCGGCCTCCTGAAAGGCGTCGTTTCCGATGAGGGCCGTAGGCACCTGTCCCGTAAAGACAACGATGGGGATAGAGTCCATGTAGGCCGTGGCAATTCCGGTAACCGTATTGGTAGCCCCCGGCCCTGACGTAGCGAGGACAACCCCCGCCCTGCCGGTTGCCCTGGCGTAGCCGTCGGCCATGTGGACTGAACCCTGTTCGTGTCTGACGATTAGATGCCTGAGCGACGACTTAAAGAGGGCGTCGTATATGGGCAGCACCGCGCCGCCGGGATAGCCGAAGATGGTATCCACCCCCTCCTTCTTCAGGCACTCTATAAATATCTCTGCTCCACTGATCTGCTTTGTCATACCTTTATCATACCTCTTCCACCCCTGCTCCGGCTCTACTCCAGCACCGCTCCGGTATTGGCCGAGGTTACCGCCTTCGCATACCGGGCAAGCCACCCCCTCTTTATCTTCGGTTCAGGCGCCTTCCAACTGCGCCTTCTCTTCTCAAGCTCCTCGTCGTCCACACTGAGCGTAATCGTCCGCTTCGGGATATCCAACTCGATTGTATCCCCCTCTTTCACGAGGGCGATGGGGCCGCCCTCCATAGCCTCTGGCGAGATATGGCCGATGCAGGGCCCACGTGTCCCGCCGGAGAAACGTCCGTCCGTGATGAGGGCCACCGAATCACCGAGGCCCATCCCCATGAGCGTTGCCGTAGGGGCAAGCATCTCACGCATACCTGGGCCGCCCTTGGGCCCCTCGTAGCGGATGACGAGACAGTCGCCGCCCTTTATATTCTTGCCAATTATGGCCTTCATCGCCGCCTCCTCAGAGTCAAAGACACGAGCCCGGCCTGTAAAGTGCATCATCTTATCAGAGACGCCGGACTGCTTTACAACTGCGCCTAGCGGGGCAATATTTCCGTGGAGGATGGCTATCCCCCCCTCCTTGTGGAAGGCCCTATCCACCGGTCGCAGCACCTCGTCGTCGATGTAGTCCACACCTTTAACAATCGCCTTTACCCGCCTCCCCGATACGGTCGGGTTGTCCCTTACCTTGTCGCCCATCCGGTGGAGCACCGCCGGAACGCCTCCGCCCCAGTGAAGATCCTCCATGTAGTGGACGCCAACGGGCTCCAGCGCCGCTATGTTGGGCGTCTTCCTGGCGAGGTCATCGAAACGTTCAAGGGGGAGCTTCACCCCCGCCTCGTGGGCAATAGCCAGCAGGTGGAGGACCGTGTTGCTTGAGCCACCGAGGGCCAGATCGACCATGATGGCATTATCGAAGGCCGCCTTCGTCAATATCTTGCTCGGCGTCACGCCCTTGCGCACCATTTCAATGATCCGTTCACCGCTCTCGAAGGCTATCCGCCTCTTCTCCGCCGAGACGGCGAGGGCCGTGCCGCACCCTGGAAGACTCATCCCCATCGCCTCGGTGAGACAGCTCATCGTATTCGCCGTGTAGAGCCCCTGGCAGCTCCCTACCCCCGGACAGGCCCCCGCTTCGCAGGCATCGAGTTCACTCTTGGTAATCTCACCCTCTCTGTACCGTCCCATGGCTTCAAAGGTATTTCTGATAAATGAGAGCTTCTTTCCCCTGTATCTGCCAGTCAACATGGGGCCGGCCGTTACAACGATAGCGGGGATATCGAGGCGGGCCGCCGCCATAAGCATCCCCGGAGTTATCTTGTCACAGTTGGTGAGGAGGATAATCCCGTCGAGGCTGTGGGCCTGGACAACCGACTCGATGCTGTCGGCAATGAGTTCCCGAATGGGGAGGGAGTAGTGCATCCCGTGGTGTCCCATGGCAAGGCCGTCACATATGCCCGGTATGCCAAAGATAAAGGGCTGGCCGCCGCCGGTGTGAACCCCCTTCTCGATGAAGCGCTCAAGGTCCCTCATGCCAATATGGCCTGCAATCAGGTCGGTAAAGCTCGAGGCAATGCCGATGAAGGGCTGCCCCATCCCGCGTTTGGAGACACCGGTACCGTAGAGGAGCGCCCTGTGGGGGCTCCGTTCACTGCCCTTCTTTACCCTGTCGCTTCTCACCTTACTCCCCTTCTCTGTTCCTGTAGGCCAAGATAGCGGCCTCCATCCTGTCCCTCTCGGTCAGCTTGAGTTTCTGAAGTCTCTTTCGCTCCGACTCCTCATAGGGTGTCAGTCCCGCCTTCTTGTCAAACTTTTTTATCTTCTGATCGTACTCTCTGTGTGTCTGATATACCTTCTTAAGCTCCCCATCTTCTTCAATGAGGCGCTCTATAACCTCCTGATCCAAACTTTCCATAGGTTCCCCCTGTTAATGAGTTTCTGTGTGATAATAATACAAGCGCTTTTACTTGTCAACTTACCTGCTCCCGTCCCCCCCGTGTCCCGTTGAAGAGCCTGTCCATATCCCTCTTGTAGAGGGGAAGGATAGTCGAAGCATCGCCCCGTGTCTCGTCGCTCTCTATGGCAACTCTCCCCACATTTGATGCCCTGATACTCCACAGGAGACGGGGAGCGCACCTGGCTGAGGGGAGACGCTCCTCTATCAAGGCCTCGCATATATCGATCCCGTCTCCAAGAAATATGGGATCGTCGGCGTCCCCAGTGGATAGAGCCTCTGCCACCTGTGCAATAAAAACCTCCGGCGCAGCAGCGCAGTCATCGGCCACCACCTCCAGACACCCCTGCTCCCAGCGGTAGATGCCCCCATAAAGCTCTCCACGCCTCGCGTTAAAAACTGGCGCTATTATTCCATCCGCGCATGGGAGATTCATCGCCAGAGATTTGAGTGTCGATACTCCTATGACATCGCTGCCCGACGGCCAGGCCAGCCCCTTAACGGTGCTGATGCCGACACGGAGCCCGGTAAAGGAGCCGGGGCCTCGTGTTACCGCGTAGGCGTCGACCTCCCCTATAACTACGCCGCTCATCGTGCAGATCGTATCAATGGCCGTCAGGAGAGTCTCTGAATGCCTCCCCCCACGGTGGAAGGTCAGCTCTGCCGCCAACTCCCCGCCGTCGAAGAGGGCCACACTGCCCGATGGGGTAGACGCGTCTACGGCCACCATCCTCATCGGCCCTTCACCTCGTCCCAGCCATGACCGTCAATATCATACCGTCCGTCATATCCTCCTTGACATTCCCCCTTACATTCCCCCTTACATTCCCCCTTACATTCCCCCAGTCATATTCCAAAGAGGCGGCGTATGTCGTTGTAGGTCACCACCACCATGAGGAGCAGAAGGAGGGCCATCCCCACCTGCTGGGTGATAATCATTACCCGCTCACTAACCGGTTTACCCCTGAGACGCTCGATGCCAAAAAAGAAGAGGTGTCCGCCATCGAGAACAGGGATTGGGAGGAGATTGAGTATTCCTAATTGGAGGCTCAGGAAGGCCATCAGAGAAAGTATGGCCGAGATGCCGCTCTCAGCCGCCTGGCCCGCAACCTGGGCTATCATAATAGGACCGCCAAGACTCTTCATCGATATATCGCCTGTAAAGAGCTTCTTCAGGATGACAAAGGTAAAGACCGTTAGCTCCCAGGCCCGTTTCAAGCCGTACCCAATGGAGTCTATGAAGCCGTATTTTTTGGTAATGAAGTTGTCCTGAAGGAGAGAGACGCCGATGAGAGCCCGCTTCGACTCCTCGTTCCACTTCGGCTTGACCTGCACCGTTACCAGTTCACCCTCCCTCTCGACAATGATGGGCAGTTCATCGGTGGCATCGCCTATAAACTCCTGCACCTCGGCCCAGTGGGTAATCTCGGCGTCACCGATCCTGACTATCCTGTCCCCAGACTTGATACCTGCCTTCTCGGCGGGATACCCCTTTGAGAGTCCACCGATAAGGGGCGCCATAGGCGGGTAGAGGCCAACCACCCCTTCTCCGGTCTGGCGTGATGAACCAACCTTCATGTCCATTGACAGCGTCTCCCCCTTTCGTGCGATCTCAAGAGTGAGAGCCGCGTCGGGGCTGGTGACTATACTCGTCTTTAGCTGCTCCCATTTCGTAATAGCGCTGCCATTAACAGCCGTAATCACGTCGCCCTTCCTCAGGCCTGACTCCTCGGCTGCGCTCCCTTTCTCAACGTATCCCACGAGGGGCTGCTCGCTCAGATAGGCCGGCTCCTGGATGCCAATCATATAGATTATCGGCATGAGGCAGAACATGAGGATGAGGTTCATTATCGGGCCCGCCGCCACAATGGCGCTCCTCTTGGCGACCGACTTGTGGGTGAAGGATTTCTCCATCACCTCGTCTGATACCTCCTCACCGGGCGCTTCGCCAACCATCTTGACATAACCGCCGAGAGGTAGGAGGGATATGAGGTACTCCGTCTCGCCTCGTGTCACTCCAACCAGCTTGGGGCCGAAACCGAGGGAGAACTTCTCCACCCCCACTCCGCACAGCTTGGCCACCGTAAAGTGACCCAGCTCATGAATAAAGATAAGTATCCCAAGAACTATAACAAAAGATATAACTGTCGTTGTCATCTCACTCCTTCCATAGCGCCTGCGTCACACCGCTGATACCTCATACTTTCAATGCGTTACCGCCACTGAAAATGGCGACACGTCCCTGTGTCGCGGTACCTCTGAATAAATCATAGTTGCCCTCTACCGGTGCGCGACGCCATCCCTTATGGTCTGCCACGCCGTTTGCCTGGCCCATCGATCCGCCTCCACTATTGCTTCGAGGTCAGAACCCTCTTCACATCTGTGCCTCTCCATGACCCGCTCCACTAAATCCGGTATACCGGAGAATGGGATCGCCCCCTCAAGAAAGGCCTCCACCGCCACCTCGTCCGTCCCGTTCAGAACGGCAGGCATAGTCCCCCCCTCTTTGAGGGCGTCGTAGGCGAGACCGAGACATGGAAAGGTTGCCATGTCGGGCTCCATAAAATCGAGACGGCCACAGGCGGTAAGATCGAGAGGGGCCACACCAGCCTCAATCCTCTCAGGAGAGGAGAGGGCGTAGGCGATAGGCCCCTTCATATCGGCCGTAGCCAATTGGGCGATGACCGAGCCGTCAACATACTCTACCATGGAGTGGACGATACTCTGAGGGTGAACCACGACATCAATCTTGTCATACCCCATATCGAAGAGCCACCTCCCCTCGATCACCTCCAACCCTTTATTCATGAGCGTTGCCGAGTCTATCGAGACCTTCTTCCCCATCTTCCAGTTTGGATGGGCAAGGGCTGCCTCGGGGGTAACACTCCCAACCCTTTCGGGAGCCATATTCAGAAAGGGGCCACCCGACGCCGTAAGGATCAGACGCCGCACATCCTCTATCCGCTGCCCGGAGAGGGCCTGAAAGATCGCGCTGTGCTCACTATCAATGGGGAGGAGCCTGGTGCCACGCCTCTCCACCTCACCCATGACAAGGCTACCCGCCATAACGAGGGTCTCCTTGTTGGCCAGGGCCACATCCTTACCGGCCTCTATGGCGGCTAGTGTCGGTCTGAGACCGGCAGCGCCCACAATGGCCGAAACAACCATCGTCGCCTCGTCGAAGCACCCCACCGCCATGGCGCCATCTTCACCGAAGAGACACTCCACAGAGGCGGAGAGATTGGGCCCCAGTTTCTTAAGATCCTCATCTCGCTGGACAGAGACGAGCTTCGGTATGAACTCCTCAATCTGTTCTCTTAATAGCTCAATGTTCGCGCCCGCTGCAAGGGCGACCACATCAAACCGCTCCGGATGTAGCCTGACCAGATCGAGGGTGCTCCGACCGATAGAGCCTGTAGAGCCGAGGATGGAGAGCTTTGTTACCCCTACCATAGACACCCGTGAAACGTAATGTAGCAATAGAGGAGTGGAAGGCAAAAGAGGAGGCTGTCTATCCTGTCCAGGATGCCACCGTGACCGGGCACTATGAAACCCGAATCCTTTACCCCCGCGCTCCTCTTAATCATCGATTCAAAGAGATCCCCTGCCTGCCCGACAACCCCCAGCAGGAGAGCAAGGAGGGCAAGCTCAATCGCCCCCCTGTCGCTAAAGAGGGCGTAGTGGAAGAGTACGGCAACCACTATCCCGCCGATCAATCCTCCGACGGCCCCCTCAATCGTCTTTTTAGGGCTGACCACCCTGGAAAGCTTGTGCCGTCCGATGGCCCGCCCTGTATAGTAGGCAAATATGTCGTTCCCCCATATCACCGCAAAGAGGAAGAGTATCCACCACTGACCACCCTCCCCTCCCCTCAGAAGAACCATGAAAGAGAGCAGCAGGGGCACATAGAGGAGGCTGAAGCTCCCGGCGCCAAGATAGCGGATAGTTTCCGATATATCCCTGCGGCCTGTCATATGATGGAGGAAGAGGATAAAGAGAGAGGCTGCTAAAAACCACGGCACAACATCCATTCCCCTCCAGTAGACGAGAAGGGGCATTACGCTCCCTACCACCACCATCACAAAACGGCCAGCCGGGTCACATCCGGCCAGCGTCATTGAGCTGCACTCCCATAGGGCGGCAACGGTGACAAGGAGAATAATGACGAGAAACCAGGCGGGAGATGCGTAGATTAGGACTGCCAGGAGAACCGGAGCCGCGACAATACTGGTTAGAACCCTCTTCAGACTCTCTCTCCAAACCCCTTAAACAGGTCAGTTACTGTGACCAACCACCTGAGGCGCGCCCGTTAAGCCAAACCTGCGCTCCCTCTTCTGGAAGTTAAGAAGGGCCTCAATCATATCCTCTCTCGTAAAATCGGGCCAGAGGACATCGGTCACATATATCTCGGTATAGGCGAGCTGCCAGAGCAGAAAATTACTCACCCTCATCTCTCCACTTGTCCTGATAAGGAGGTCTGGATCGGGGATGCCAGCCGTATAGAGCCGCCCCGCGAAGGCCTCCTCACTTATCTCATCACACTTCAACGTACCGTTGGCAACCTCTTCGGCCAGCGCCTTCGCCGCCCCTACAAGCTCCTCCCGACCGCTGTAACTGAGGGCCAGTTGGAGAACCATTCCGTCGTTGTCACCGGTCGTCCTCTCTGTCACGGCAACCACCTGCTGAACCCCCTTCGGGAGCTCCCCTATGTTGCCGATCGCACTGAACCTGATATTGTTTTTCATGAGGGAGGGGAGCTCCTCCTTCAGGTAGATTTTGAGGAGCTTCATGAGGGCCTTTACCTCCAGGGCTGGACGGTTCCAATTCTCTCTTGAAAAGGCGTAGAGGGTAAGATACCTGACGCCGCTCTCCCTGCAGAACTCAACGGTATCCCTGGCGACATCAATCCCCTTCCTGTGTCCCCGGATACGATTCATCAATCTCTTCTGGGCCCACCTGCCGTTGCCGTCCATAATAATGGCAATATGGACTGGGAGCCTGGTTCTATCTATCCTCTCCATCCAGCAGAACTCCTGTCATCCCCCCCCCGATCACCAGACAAAATTGATGGCGTCGCCTGCCCCATAATGGTCAGACCTCCATGATATCCTTTTCCTTGTGGTGGAGGATCTCATCCACATTTGCGATATACTTGTCCGTAATCTCCTGCACCTGGACATGAGCCTTCTTGAATTCGTCCTCCGATATATCCTTATCCTTCTCCAACTTCTTCAGACCGTCATTCCCGTCCCGCCTGGTATTCCTGATAGAGACCTTCGTATCCTCGGCCACCCTCTTTGCCAGCTTGACAAACTCCTTACGTCTCTCCTCCGTCAGAGGGGGGATAGCAATGCGTATCACCTTCCCGTCACTGCTTGGGGTAACCCCAAGATCCGCAACCATTATGGCCTTCTCAATAGCGGGCAAAAGATTCGCATCCCACGGCTGTATGAGAATGAGTCTGCTATCGGGAACGGAGATATTGGCCGCCTGGCTTATAGGGGTCTTGTTGCCGTAATAATCGACCAGTACCTTGTCCAGAAAAGAGGGAGAGGCTCTCCCGGTTCTGATAGTGCCAAACTCGTGATGAAGGCTCTCCAGCGCATTCTCCATCTTATCCTTCATGGTCTTAAAAACGGTATCCTTCATGGCATCACCTTCGCTTGAATTGAGGGGGTTACCGCTGGCATATTAACCAGCCGTGACAGTAGTTCCAACCATCTCTCCCTGAACGACCCTCTCAACATTGCCCCTCTTCATGATATTAAAGACAATAATGGGCAGGTTATTCTCCATGCAGAGAGATATTGCCGTTGTATCCATTACCTTCAGCTCTTTTTGTATAACCTCCATGTAGGTAAGGGAGGTGTAACGACTGGCGTCACTGTCCTTCATCGGATCTCTGTCATAGATGCCGTCCACCTTGGTCCCCTTGAGGATAATATCAGCGTCTATCTCCATCGCCCGCAGTGAAGCTGCCGTGTCTGTGGTAAAGTAGGGATTGCCCGTGCCGGCAGCAAAGATGACGACCCGCCCCTTCTCAAGGTGCCGCACCGCCCTGCGCCTGATATACGGCTCGGCCAGCTCCTTCATCTCTATTGCCGAAACGACCCGCGTCACCACCCCCTTCTTTTCAAGGGCGTCCTGCATGGCAAGGGCGTTCATGACGGTGGCCAGCATACCCATATAGTCGGCTGTCGTCCTGTCCATCCCCGCCTCACTGGCGCTGAGGCCACGGAAGATATTCCCTCCGCCTATGACGACCGCAATCTCAACACCCAGCTTCTGAACATTGCCGATCTCAGACGAGATGGAGGCCACTACCGCCGGATCAATGCCATACCCCTGATCGCCAATGAGAGCCTCGCCGGAGAGCTTGAGTAGTACTCTTTTATATTCAGGAGTCGCCATAAAAATCCCTTACGTCAGAAACTGGTTCAAGGATCGAACAATTGGAGCGGCCTTCGCCATAGGAGAGGCTCACCGGTGGTGAAGCCCTCCAGGCGCTGCTCGGAGTGGTTATTGCGCCGCTGCCTTCACCTCGCTTGCAAAGTCGGTGGAGCGCTTTTCCATACCCTCGCCCACATTGTATCTGACAAAACGCCTGATCGAGAGGTGTTCGCCAAGCTTCGCAATCTTTTCGGTTATTAACTGGTCAATGGTAATATCCGGGTTCTTCACAAAGGACTGCTCAAGGAGGCAGATGTCGGCATAAAACTTCTCCAGCTTACCGTCAACTATCCTGTCGATTATCTTTTCCGGCTTTCCAGACTCCAGAGCCTGGGCCTTGAAGATGGCCCTCTCCTTCTCCACCAAATCTTTATCAACCTCTTCCCGTCTCACATAGAGCGGACTCGCAGCCGCTACATGCATGGCAACATCCTTCAGGAGGCTCTTAAACTCCTCCGTCCGGGCCACGAAGTCGGTCTCACAGTTTAATTCGACAAGGACGCCAACCCTATCGCCAGGATGGATATAGGTTCCCACACTCCCCTCGGCGGCAATCCGATCGCCCTTCTTCTTTGCAGCGGCAAGCCCCTTCTCTCTCAGATAGGTTATGGCCCCGTCAAAATCACCATCTGACTTCTTGAGGGCATTCTTACAGTCCATAATGCCTGCCCCCGTCTTCCCCCTCACCTCTTTTATCATTCCAGCCGTAATTTCCATCAATCCTCCCAGTTCAATCCTGACTACAGTCAGGCACGTATTTTTTATAGTGTTACAGCGGTGTGCCCCCTCTACCTGGAGCGACCCACACCGCCAGATCAGTCAACGTCTCCCTCTCTACCCCTCCTGAGCCGGCGCCGGTTTAGCCGCAGCCTCAGCCGCAACCTCTTTGGTGGCTGTCTCACTTTTCACTGCATCTTGTACGACCGCCTTCACTTCTTCCTTTACTACCCCTTCAGCCGCCTTCGGCGCCACGGCCTCTACAGCGGCTGCCGGTGCAACAGGCGACGCCTCTGCCGTAGCGGCTTCTCCGTCCTCCGCCCCGGCTGGGCCCTTTGCCGCCATCTCAGCCTCGACAGTCGCAGCGACCTCAGCGGTAACCGCAGCCTCCTGCTTCTTATCGCTTGCCGCCTGGAGGCTCTCCTCATAGATCGCTCTACCCTCGAGACAGGCATCTGCCATTGATGAGGAGAAGAGCTTGATCGCCCTTATGGCGTCATCATTCCCAGGGATGATGTAGTCTACACAATCGGGATCACAGTTGGAATCGACAATCGCAATGATAGGGATGCCGAGCCTCCTGGCCTCCTTCAGAGCGATATCCTCCTTCTTTGAATCTATGACAAAGATGGCCTCGGGATGGGAAGTCATATTTTTCACGCCGCCCAAAAATTTATCCAGCTTCTCCCTCTTCCTGTCGAGCATGAGGGCCTCTTTCTTGATCATCGTATCCATCTGGCCGCTCTCTTTCATCGCCTCGATGTCATTGAGCTTCTTTATTCCCTGCTTGATGGTGTTAAAGTTGGTGAGCATACCGCCGAGCCAACGCTGGTTGACATAGGGCATATCACACCGCGCCGCCTCCTCTGCTATAGCGGACGTCGCCTGCTTCTTGGTGCCGACAAAGAGAACCTTCCCTCCTCTTGAGGCGACATCCCTCACCACATTGTATGCCTCCTTGAACATCTTTACCGTCTGCTGAAGATCGATGATATAGATACCGTTCCTCGCGCCAAAGATGTAGGTCTTCATCTTCGGGTTCCACCGCCTTGTCTGGTGGCCAAAGTGAACCCCCGCCTCAAGTAGCTGTTTCATTGTAAGATAGGCCATTCTTTCCTCCTCTGGTTGTTTTCCTCCGCCCCCCTCAAGTCGTGAGATTCCAGTTACGGAACACCCTCACGGAAGCAGGAAGCGTGCGTAGTTGAACTTGCTTGAATACCATAGAAGCGCGAGCAATGCAAGAATTAAACAAAATTATCACAGGAAATCGACTAGCAGTCTGTCGGACTTGACCGACGTACCCACTTTTTTTATCCTTAAAAG
>JBHHTR010000005.1:0-28130 GCA_046753505.1 Thermodesulfobacteriota bacterium | reverse complement strand
AGGAGGTTTATTGACCTCTTGCCATAGGAAGGCCACAAAAAGGTTTGCGAATTTACGATACAATACCTTCATTGAGATAGTATCTTCTGTACAACATTGCTATTGTATAGCTAGATGCAATAACTAAAAGAATTGAAGTGTATGTTAATACTCTATGGTTTTGAATAAAAAGCGCTGCCAATTGTTTGATCGGCGTAATCAAGAAAGGATGAAGACAATAGAGAGCTAATGAATATTTAGCCATATATTTTATTATGCCATTCGATTTTATATTTGGGTTTAATGCGACAATTGATATCGCGATAACTGAAAATAAAAGTGATGTTCTTGTATATGCCGGAATTGCATAACCCTGACCAGCAAAAAATATATGCCCCACAGAATATCGCCACTCGAAAACGGCAAAGAGTACACACACCACTAGAGAGGCGGGTAAAAGGATGTTTTGTTTTGAATACACGTAATTCATATTTCGGGCAAAGAGTACTGCTGCCACAGAAAGTGGAATGAAATTGAAAGGACTCCAATAGGCGCTTAATGGATAAAAACCAGTTAATTTAGTAAGCGCCGGCAAGGATGTTAGTACAAGTACTGACAAGACAAAAGCTGATGCTTGCAGTTGGTTATTTAGCTTTAATATGAAATGGGCAACAAAAAGGCAAATGATCAGGCAAACAAAAAAATAGTAAATTGTGTTTCCTGCGCGTACCATTGTAACAACAAAAGAGCCTATCGAGTTTGGCTGGAGATAAAATACTCCATTATAGATACTTTTATATACGATGAATGTTATTGGCCAGACGGTTAATAATACCAAGAGCCGCTTCAAGCGTTTATTGAGAGCTGTAGTGCTGTGCCCTTTCGCAGCATATAGAAAAGTTGAGATGAAAATAAATGTTGGAACAGCTAATAAAAGCACATGAAAGTTTAGAAAGTCTGAGACAGAAAAAATGTGTTCCATGTAGTTATTCTGAAAAAATATTAACGACTGCCCTCCTCCACCCATATGCCACACAACTACAAAAACAGACATAATTGCCCGTAAATATTCAAACCCCTCTATCCGGCTGTCCATCACTTCTTAGTTTTAGTTCCTCGAACGTTTGTATTACACGAAAGGGTTAAGAGGCCACGTGGCATAGTCTGACAATCAGCTCTATCTTGGCTACAATCAACGTGTTGTCCTGCATGAACTTTCGAGCAACCTTAAAAGCCCACTACTGAACTTACGATAATTAGTATCTGCATTGTAATGTGAATACCAGCTTGCTTTACTGTGAGCCCTTTTTTCTCTCATACATTGTGGGTCAGTAATAAGCCTTTGTAGCGCTTGTGCTACATCGTGAGGATTCGGGTCGGCTGGCAATAAAATTCCATTATTGTCATTTACAATTTCAGGTATGCCACCAACTGCTGTGGAAATGACTGGAACACCGCAACTCTGAGCTTCCATTATTGCAACAGGAATACCTTCTGATTCACTTAAATTTATAAAGAGATCAATCGAATTATCACGGTAGAACTCAAACACTTGCTTATTATCCATTGAACCATGAAATTTCCACAGCACATGTAAGGGTAGAATGGAGTGTGCAAAAGCTTCAAGATTCTTGCGTTGAGGACCGTTCCCTATATGGTTCCATTCAAATTTTATCTCAGGTTTTAATCCTGCCAATGCAGACAGACTTTTAATTATTAAGTCCACCCTCTTCACTGGCACCAGTGTTGAGCAGGAAAGAATACGGAAGACGCCATCTGTTGAGCATGCCGTAATAAACTGCCGACTATCGACACCTAGTCGGGCGACTTTACAGCATCTTTGACTTTGAGGGTATTTTTTTGCAAGGTAGTTATGTCCATCTAAAGATACTGTATAAATGCTTGTTACACCTTGTATCATTTCAGCACGACAAGGAAGATAAGCCTGGGCATTTCTTTCCTCGTATAAATCACCGCCATGAGCCCTGGTTACAATTACCAACCCTGGATATTTTTTTTTTGCTAAAACCAATCCAAGGGTGGGCGCTCCAAACCAATATGTATAAAAAATAGTCCTAGAAACATTAAGTTTCCTATCCCGGCATTTTCGCGCTACCCATGATTTTGTCCTGAATGCGTAAGCTATGCACGCTATCAAGCTATAAAGCGAGAAATAGCTCGATAGCACTTGAGGTCGTGCAAGCACTTCCATGCAGAAACTCTTTGTACACAGTGATAGGAATGCAGATTTGAGATAGAACCACGATTTATGTTCTTGCTGGAGTAGTAGTGAGTAATCGACTAGAACATTTGCTGGAACCGTTCGTGGAGACCCTGATATCGAATTAGGCAATATGATTACCTTATCAAAAGCTTGGCTGAGATAGAAAATCTCAGTCTCTATGAACTGTTCTCCACTCCCAAATGGATAACTGGATGTAAAAAGGACTAGCGTTGTGCCAAATTGCATAATTATTTATGTTGTTGAAAATGTCCGTTCGTATTGAGAACCATCACAATGGTGTCACGAAATGCAGGGTACATTCTCATAAATGTTTTCTTGATAATATTTAATCGTGGCGGCTCTGTGGATGTAACAAACCAGAAACCATCAACACTCATGCCTGATTCTACGGCTACTTTGCCTAACGTATAGGGTGTAAACCAGTACCTATGATCACTGTTGATTAATTCTACATGTTTTAAAACATTAATAAAATTCTCAAATCTTAACGCATTCGGAACGGTGATGATTATTTTTTCAATAGTGGCGTAACATTTTAAAATATTCTTTAAAAAGTGTACGGGGTTATCAATATGTTCTAACACTTCTCCGATTATCATATAGTCCCACCTAGAATTCTCTATCTCTTTGAGTGGTTCGGATGTGTTGCCGATATCATGGTAGTAGATATCATTATAACCGAGTTTATTTTTGCAGTGCTCAACAGCTTCACTGTTAATGTCAATGCCTAAACACCTTGTTGCAGCCTCATCAAGCCTTTTATGAAACCAAATATTGTCTTTGATCTTATTGTCAATTAGAGGAATGTGATCTGTACATCCAACATGTATTATTTTCTTTCCCTTAATCATTCCCTCTATAAAATTCATTTTTGATGGAATGTTTTTTTCGTGCTTAGATACAGTTATCTGCAATCCATTTGAAAAACGCCTGCCACTGAGGAACTTATGAGTATGAGCATCAAACTTCATGGTTGATTCCTTTTCTCAACAATAATGAATAGCCACTTAAGTACGACGACCAGGGCCGCAGTGGCCAGCAATGACATTGTTCCAATACACGCTTCTACTGAAAAGTCAAAATATCCTGTAATAGTGACACTAAGTATAATAAGAACATTATAGATCAAACCGATATAGAAGTATTCCTTTTGCTTGCCAAGTAACAATGGTATTTGAGAAACAGGGGAGTATACAAACCTCAGCAGTATCCATGGAGATAAAATCTGGGCGTACATGCCTGCATCTTTCCACTGCGCTCCAAAGACAAACGCAAATACAGTTGGCGCAAAGAGTAGTACAAGAATAAATATGGGCAGCGCTATCAACCCCAGGCTAACGATTGTCCTTATTATCAGCGGTCGAATATCGCCCTTATTATTATGAATCTCCGAGACTTCCTGATAAAACACTTGAGAAACGGCTGAACCAATCAATGTCGCCGGTGCATTTAATATGCGCATCGTTAATGAGTAATAACCTAGTATTGTATTCCCAAAAAATCGTGCCAGCAACAAGATGACGCCACTTGTCTGCAACATATCTACAAATGCATGGCATGTATTTATGATCGGGAAATCCTTGTAGCGTATTGCCGCCTTAATCATCCTATCTTTATCAATAGATATTTTATTATTCCAACCACCTTGCGATGCCTGCCATCCCAACACACCAGTGGCCACTCCTTGCCCGACCATATCACCAATAATAAGCCCACTGACCCCAAATGCACCAAAGCCCATTGCTAAATTTGTTCCTACGGTTGCCGAAGACTGTGACACTCTGCTAAAAGAAAGTCCCTTATATTTTTTTTTACGGTTCAGCCAATAATATAATGTTCGATACAACCCAGCAATAAAAATAGATGCTGGGATAAGGTAGAGCCACTTAGAGATTGCTGCGTTGTTCACTATATCTGTTATCGGACCATGGAATAGCCAAATAATTACGAGAGTTACGGAACTGATTAAAACAGCGATCAGAATAGACAGATATGCAAGGCTAACAGCGGCTTCATCCTTGGCTGGAAGCATAATGGCCATTTCATAGCGTCCAGTTGCAATAATTGAAATAACCGATGCTATGGACATATACAGAGCAAAAAGACCAAAATCATCAGGGCTATAAATTCTGGTAAGAATTGGTGAGATGGCTAAAGGAAGAGCTTGAGCTATGACTGCCCCTGTCATCAGTGTTAGAACGTTATGCGTAAAGGATCGGACTTGCCCCAACTTATTGTCTCACTGCTAAAATTCCTATTTTATTTAATAAGGAAGGTCTGATTTATTCAGACCTTCCGCGATACATGGAAGTATCGCTATTTTCAGTGGCGGTGAGTCATTGAAAATGTGAGAAAATAAAATCGAACATTTATTTGACCTCATAATGATTCATGGACGAATTATTCAGAGATTCCCTGATGATAGACAGGGCATCTCCCACTATCTCATACCTGCTGCCGCAGTGGGTGCAGGTGGCCTGGTCATCGCTGAAGGAGAGGGTGACGCCACATTTGCAGGCCCAGCCGATCTGCTTGGCCGGCACTCCGGCAACTATCGCGTAATCGGCCACGTCGTTTTTTACTACAGCGCCGGCCCCTACCATCGCATATCTCCCAAGGGTTGTGCCGCAGAGTATCGTCGCGTTTGCGCCTATGGTTGCACCGCGCTTCACGACTGTCTTCTGAAACTCCGCCTTTCTATTAACAAATGTTCTCGGGTTGTAGACGTTGCTGAAGACGCAGGAGGGACCGCAGAAGACCTCGTCCTCCAGAGTCACCCCCTTGTAGAGGGAGACGTTGTTCTGAATCTTGCACCCCCTGCCGACGGTGACATCGGGGCCTATCATGACATTCTGGCCGATAACGCACTGCTCCCCGACAGACGACCCTTTCAGGATGTGCGAGTAGTGCCATACCTTTGTCCCCTCCCCAATTGTTGCGCCATCGTCAATGGAGGCGCTATCATGGACAAATACCGTTGAAGAGAGGGGCGGCGCGGGAGGGTTCAATTCTTCTACAACCGGCCTGTCGGCAAGGGCGGATTCAGCGGCGTCGAGTACCCTGAGCACCCGTACCCCCTCGTCTCCGTCCGTTCTGGGTTTCGTCCTCTCCCCAACACACTCCAGGAAATGTCTCAACTCATCCTTGAGGGGCTCACCCTTTGCTATCGTGACGGTACGATGATCGGCCTTTTGCACAACCGGAATCCTCCCCTCCTGCCACTCTATCGAGTGGGGGTAGAGGAGGAGTTTATCATCACTTACATCGTCAAAAACGGCCATCCCTTTAGAGCCTACCACGATCAGCTTCTGCTCCTTGAAGGGGTGGAGCCAGCTTACAAAGATGTGCCCCTTTACTCCGTTCCTGAATTCTAGTGTCGTCACCGTCGTATCATAAATATCGGCATTGAGGTAGCGGCCGCCGAAGGCCGATACCGTGACCGGCTCCTCGTCGAGGAGCATGAGGATAACCGAGATGTCGTGGGGGGCAAAGCTCCAGAGGATGTTCTCTTCCGTTCTGAGTTTGCCGATGTTGAGACGGTTTGAGTAGATGTACTGAATCTTTCCCAGTTCGCCTGTTGAAATGAGCTCCTTGAGCTTTATGACGGCTGGATGGTAGTGGAGGATGTGGCCCACCATGAGTATCCGCCCCTCACGCTTCGCGATCTCTGTCAACTCCTGGCCCTCGGCCACCGTCAGGGCAAGCGGTTTCTCGACAAAGACATCTTTGCCGGCGTTGAGGGCGCGTTTCACCAACTCGTAGTGGGTAGAGGCGGGGGTGGCTATGGCTACCGCCCCGATATCGTTGTTGTTGATTACCTCGTCATGGGAAAGAGAAAAAGTGGCGCCATGATACTTTCCGCCCATCTCCGCAAGTGTGGCGGCGTTGCTGTCGCAGGCGGTATGAAGAGCGCCTAGTTCGTGGAGGTTACGGAGGATATTTTTACCCCAGTAGCCGAGGCCGATAAGTCCAATCTTCATCTGTTCTGTTGCCATCTATGCTCCTCTATGATCGTGCCACAAAACGGTTGTCGTCACTGCGATACGCCCACTCTTGCGTGACCTTCGCCCCCATCACCTGCCTCTGCCGAGCCAACCGCCGGAAGATATGTTGCATATCTTTTCCTCAGGAACCCCTGCCTTGACCAGCTCCCCCTTGAGGAGGTCGCCACTGGCAAAGGAGGTAATTACCACGACATCAAACTCCGTGTCATTAATGGCTCCTAAAGAGGCGACCCTATGGCGAAAAAAGATTTTTTTACTTTCACTCCCGTCCACAATGCCCACAAGTTCAATGTCGACCTCCTGAAGGGAGAGGTATGCGATTTCTGTTACCTCATCGACGCCGCAGAAGAGTACCTGCCGAACCCCCTTATCGTAGAGATCGCAGAAGAGGCGCTGAAAATCCTGGCGGGCCACTTTGTAGAGGTGGGTGAAGTGTTGAAGGTGGTGGTAGGTCAGCCTTGTCTTCTCAAGGAGACCCTTGGGGGTGAGGTAGTAAGCGTACCGCTTCGGCGGGATGGTGGAGACGGTGATATACCCCTTTGCTGTGAGGTTTCGGATGTAGGAGTTGACGAGACCGAGTGCGAGACCGAGGCGCTTACTGAGGGCCCGCTGGGTGACCCTGTTATCCCGTGAGATCTCTTCGAGAAGGAGGAAGGAGCGGTAATCATCGGACTGCTCCTTTGGCTGGCGGTCGCCTGTGGCCGTAGCGTTCATAATATGAACACTACCAGAGAAGAAAAATGGTGTCAAGGGGTTTGTGGGCTGTTTGTGGGCTGTTGGACACCTCTGCATAATTCAGATACCCCCCCGGAAGCGGTACCAGACAAGGGCAAAGTATTCGTAGAGGGCCGTCGATGAGTCGTTGAGGGCGGCGGCTCTAGGGATAAAGGAGCCGATGGCGAGGGGTTTGTCTTCGCTCCTGTAGCCGCACGGCGCTGGCAGCACGTCAAAGCCTTCGCCCATGAACATTGCCGAGGATCTGGCCATGTGAGAAGCGGAGGTGACCAGGATGATGCGTCTTCCATTACCTAACACCTTCAGCACATTCCGGGCATTCTCTATGGTATTGCGTGAAGAATCCTCAACAATCAGATCCTTCCTGGAGACGCCGAGGGCTCGTGCCACCTCTGCCATGGCCTCCCCCTCGGAGATGCCGGGCAGCGCCGGGTTGCCGCTTCCTCCCGATATGACAAGAGGGAGCCCCCCTGAATCTCTCTGGAGTTGAACGCCGTATACAACCCGCTCCAGCGAGGTGGCCGATGGCTGAACAGGCAGCCCCGTCCACGTTATGTGTCTGGCCCCTCCAGCAAGGACAACAATGGCCTCCCTTCCAGTATACCTTCCGGCAAAGGGGGTGGAATATCTCTCAAGAGGGCGCAGCAGGGCGTCCGATACCGGCGCTACGCTGAGAAGGTAGAGGAGGGCAAGGCCGGTGAAGAGGAGAAGGCGGCCAAGGATACGGCTCCTCCCCATGATAAGGAGTCCAGCCACCATGATGAGGAGGAGGCTGGCGGGAGGCAGGACAAGGGCCAGGGCTATCTTGGTAAGCAGGAAAGTCATTGCTGAGTATTCATGGTCTCCCGGATAAAAGTGATCGACTGAGGCTTAAAAGAGAGGTCGCCCCCTCCTACACCCCTATCGGTGTCAGAGAGGCGTACTTTGCGATGAGCTTCTTTATCCCGAAAGTGGCAAAGGCAACGGTGAGCTTTGCCGTCTCACCGGCCCCCTCGCACCGCTCTATCTTCCCCAGACCAAAAGAGGGGTGACGGACCCGCATCCCCCTGCGCCAGGGTGAGCCATCGCTCCACTCCTCCTCCTGGCTCTCTTCCATCGTGTAGTACGGCTCGTCACTCACCATCGCTGTATCATCAGCAAAACGGCGGGTGGGAGATCTATCGTTCTCTATCGTCAGGTAGTCGGGTTCTATCTCGTCAATAAAGCGTGACTGGGCCTGGAAACGGTACTCACCGAAGATGTTGCGCTGCCTCGCGCAGAGGAGGAAGAGGCGCTCCATAGCCCTTGTCATACCCACATAACAGAGCCTTCGCTCCTCCTCCATCTGATCGTCCTCATCAAGACTCCTCGAATGAGGAAAGAGCCCCTCCTCCATGCCCACGACAAATACGACGGGGAACTCCAGTCCCTTCGCCGAGTGGAGCGTCATGAGGGTGATACGATTGTGCTCCTCCTCAAGGCTGTCTATGTCGCTGATGAGGGCAACCTGATCCAGAAAATCGAGGAGGCTTGCATCCTCCCTCGACGCATCGAAGTCCTTTATGGCCGCCACCAGTTCGTGTAGATTCTCGACCCTCGACTCGGCCTCGTCGGTCGCCTCCTTCTCCCACATTGCCATATAGCCGCTCTCCTGGAGTATACGGAGGCATAGCTCGCTGGGGGGCGCCTTCCCCATATCGCCGTGGAGCCGTTCGATGAGCGCCACGAGGGGGGCCACCCGTGACCGTGAGAGGATATCCTGGCGCAGCGCCTCCTTCAGACCGTCGTAGAGGGAGGCGCCCATCTCTCTGGCAATGGCCGTGACCCTCTCAATGGTGGTCTTTCCGATGCCCCTGAGGGGTGTATTGATTATCCTGAGGAGACTGATGGAGTCGTGGGGGTTGACTACTACCTTGAGGTAGGCAACGGCGTCCTTGATCTCCTTTCTCTCGTAAAATCTGAGCCCCCCGACAATCGTGTAGGGGATGCTGTTCCTGATAAAGTACTCCTCCAGCACACGGGACTGGGCATTGGTCCGGTAGAAGACGGCAAAGTCACGGTAGCTCTTCGACGGCTCTGCCGTGACTGTCTTTACTATCTTCTCCGCAACGAGTTCGGCCTCGTGGTGCTCATCCCTGGCCATCTCAAAAACAACCTTCTCACCGGCTGCGTTTTCCGTCCAGAGTGACTTCTCTATCCTCTTGCAGTTGTTTTTTACCACCGAGTTGGCGGCGGCTAGGATATTGGCCGTTGAGCGGTAGTTCTGCTCCAGTGTGTAGGTGGTCGCGTCCGAGTAGTCACGCTCAAAGTCAAGGATATTCGATATATCTGCCCCCCGCCAGCAGTAGATGGACTGGTCGGGATCGCCCACCACACAGAGATTGCGGTGCCCCTCCGCAAGGTGCCGGATGAGACGGTACTGGGCCTGGTTGGTATCCTGGTATTCGTCAACGAGGATATGGTGGAACCGGGACTGATAACGTTCCAGCACGTCGGGGTGCTCCTCAAAGAGGCGAATCGGTTCGCAGATGAGGTCACCGAAGTCGAGGGCCATATTCTCCCTGAGCCTCTTCTGGTAGAGGGTGTAGATCTTGGCAATCCTCTCCTGGATGAAGTCGGTGGCCCCCTCGGCGTAGAGTTCGGGTCCTATGACCCGGTTCTTTGCCCGGTTAATCAGGGCGAGAACCACTCTCGGCTTTGTCGCCTTGTCGCCAATCATGAGATCCTTCATACACCCCTTCACCAGAGCAAGCTGATCGGAGTCGTTACAGATGGTAAAACCCCGCTCAACCCCTATCGCCTGGCCGTCAATTCTGAGTACCCGCAGTCCAATGGAGTGGAAGGTTCCCAGCCACAACTCCCCTGCCAGAGCGCCGATGAGCCCGGTGAGACGCTCCCGCATCTCTCCAGCCGCCTTGTTGGTAAAGGTTACGGTCAGGATATTCGCAGGACGAATCCCCTTTTCGAGGATTAGGTGAGCCATCCTATAGGCAAGAACACGGGTCTTGCCGCTCCCGGCGCCGGCCAGGATCAGGAGAGGCCCATTGTCACACATCGCCGCTTCGGCCTGCCGGGGGTTGAGGTTTTTGAGAATGGTCATAGCTGCTCCTTGCATAATCTATTACAGCTCAAGAGGGAGAAAGGATAGCATAACTCTGGAAGGCGCACAATTTTTTTCACCGCCATTTCGCCAATGGCGCCATACACGCCAGAGACGGCACACTCTGTCATGCAACCATCTCACGCTCTCCGTCCCTTGCCTTGCAAGCTCATTTTCCTTGACCATCCAACCTATGTGCTATAGATTTGAGGGTGACCGTTGAGAGTAACAGTGGAACAGAAAATAATTTCGCAACAGGACGCTTGCAGTTTGAAAAGAGACGGGACATCCAAAATCAGGCACAACCCCATCCTCATAATCATCCCAGCCTATAATGAGGCCGAGAGCATAGGTCATGTGATTACCGCCATCAGGGGGGAATCTATTGGCGCCGATGTCGTTGTTATCAATGACGGCTCCACCGACGATACCGCCGCCATCGTTAAAAAGATGGGGACCACAGTAATCAGCCACCCCTGCAATATGGGCATAGGCGCCACCATGCAGACGGGCTACCGCTTTGCCGCCGACCGGGGATACCGGATTGCCGTACAGGTTGACGCAGATGGCCAGCACTCTCCTGAAGAGATCGTCGAACTCGTTGAACCGCTTAAACGAGAGAGGGCCGATATTGTTATCGGCTCCCGTTTTATCGGGAAAGGGGCCTACAAGGCGCCTGTGCCCAGGAGGCTCGGTATGCTCATCTTCTCCGCTATCATATCCGCCATCGTCGGGAAAAAACTTACCGACACCACCTCAGGCTTCAGGGCCGTCAATGATAAGGTTATCAACTTTTATGTTGGACACTACCCGGAGGACTACCCGGAGGTAGAGGTGCTCATACTGCTCCACAAGGCGGGTTTCAGGATCACTGAGCTTCCGGTAGTCATGAATGTGCGCATGGGTGGAACGTCATCTATAACCCCCATCAGAGCTGGCTACTACATGGTCAAGGTTCTCCTGGCCGTATTTATCGACCTTATGAAGCACGTAGAGAGGTGAAAAAAGCACAATGGAGGCGGTTACTTTCTCTATCAATTTCAGCCCTTTGCTGCACTATTCGACGCTGTAATATCAAAAGCTGTTGACTAATCGGGAGCTTTACTGCTACTATTTGTGACGGACATAATATGATGAGTGTATTACTGTAAGGGTGACGGAGCCCATGGCAAAAAAACATAGCACTAATGGCAAAGGGGTTACTGGATTCAAAGCCCTCATAGCCGAAGATAATCCCACCTCTCGAAGGTGCCTTAAGAACCAGCTGGAATCGCTTGGTCATACCGTCATCGGTGTAGCCAAGACGGGTCCTGAAGTGGTCGAGATGGCGGCCAAGCTTAAGCCCGCCTTTGTGGTCATGGATGTTGCCATGCCTGGAATGGATGGGATCGCGGCGGCAAAGCAGATAACCGAAAACGCTCCAATACCAATAATTATCGTCAGCGGCCACTCTTCGGAAGAGTTGACGGCAGGGGCGATAGAGGCGGGGGTTTTTGCCTACCTCGTTAAACCTATCACAAAGAAAGAACTCATGCCCGCCATCAAGCTGGCCTTTGCACGCTACGGTGAGTTCAGGAAGCTGAAAAATGACATGGAGGGGCTCAGTGAGGCCCTCGAGACGCGCAAGCTGGTTGAAAGGGCGAAGGGAATCCTCATGAAACGGTGCACCGTCTCTGAAGAAGAGGCCTTCAAACTTCTCCAGAGCTATTCACAAAAAGAGAACAAGAAGTTGAAAGACATCGCCGAGATGATAATATCGGCTAGCAGTATCATATAGTCATACCAGCCAACACACCCACTACCAACATATTACTCTACGGTTGACGCCCAACAGCATTCGACTCTTACCTTCCTTCAACAGCCTCTCTACCTTCTCGCCCCACCACTTTGATACACACTATCCGTTACCAATGCCGGTCGCTTTCGTGACCTCCTTCAAGCTCTTTGCCTCGCCGTCAATGGCCTTCATGACCTTAACCAATTTAATCCCCTTGCAGATACAGCCGGGCTGGCAGTTTGCCTTAATCAGCGCCTCTCTCTTCTTTAGTGAGCCACTCGGCGTATTTTTACGGCTCTTATGACGGGCCTCTCTCTTTCCCATACTCTCTTCTCCCCGCATCCCCTCCTTAATCGCTTCACGATTATATATCGAACAACGGCATAAGCGACAGGTGAAAAAGGTGCGGGGGTGTCGCGTTCACAATATAATTGAGGCAGGTTATCCTCCTATGGTATACAATGTCACGATGAAGGCGCTCAGCATTAAAGGGTTAAAGAAGATGTACGGTAAGAACATAGCCGTGAATGGCATCTCGCTGGATATTGAAGAGGGGGAGTTCTTCGGCTTTCTTGGCCCCAATGGCGCGGGCAAGACCACGACGATACAGTGTATAACCGGGGTTGCCACTTATGACATAGGTGAGATTTCCATCTTTGGAACCGATGTCACGAGGCAATACCGGGAGGCCCGCCGCAAGGTTGGGATTTCCCCACAGGAGTTCAACACCGACCTCTTCACGCCGGTTCGAAAGGCCCTGAACTTTATAGGAGGGTATTACGGCATTCCCAAACGGCAGAGAGCCGAAAGAGTCGAGCAGCTTTTAGAACAGTTCGATCTCGTGGAGCACGCCGACAAGCGGTTCATGGAGCTCTCCGGCGGACTGAAGCGGCGGGTGATGATCGCCCGCGCGATGGTACACGATCCCGACTTCCTCATCCTTGACGAGCCTACCGCCGGTGTCGATGTGCAGCTCCGCCACGACCTCTGGCGACACTTGCAGGATATCAACGCCGCCGGCAAGACCATCCTCCTCACCTCTCACTATATCGAAGAGGTAGAGAGGCTCTGTAGCCGCATAGCCATAATCAACAAGGGAGAGATTGTCGCCGAAGGGCCAAAGGAAAAGTTCCTGAAAGGTGGTAACAGCCTTGAGGATTACTACCTCAAGATAACCGAGGGGGAGGGGTGGTGAACTGGATAGGGCTCTATACCTTCATCCGACGTGAGATTGACCGGATGTTTCGGGTAGCCACCCAGACCCTCATCACGCCCTGGATTTCGGCTCTCCTCTACATCTTCATCTTTGGCCATGTCGTGGGCAGGAAGATCGACACCATAGCGGGGGTCGAGTACATAGATTTCGTCCTCCCCGGCATACTCATGATGAACGTCATCTCCTCCGCCTTCACCCACTGCTCATCATCCCTCCACTTCCAGCGTTTCATACGGCACATCGAGGAGATACTTGTCGCCCCCTTCTCTCACATCGAGATGGTCATCGGTTTTGTCGTCGGGGGGGTAATCAGGGCCGTCGTCGTGGGAATCGGCGTCCTTATCATAGCGGTCTTCTTCGGCGCAGCAGGCATTGACCACCTCCTCCTCTTTCTCTTCTACACCGTAGCGATTGCCATCATCTTCGCCCTGCTGGGAATGGTCGTCGGCCTGTGGGCCCAGAGCTTCGAGCAGCTCAGCATCCTGAACACCTTCGTCATACTTCCCTTCACCTTCCTCGGCGGCGTCTTCTATTCAATAACCATGCTCCCGGAAAAGATGCAGACCTTCGCCCTCCTGAACCCCTTCTTCTACTTCATAGACGGCATCCGGTACTCCATGATAGGCGTCCGGGAATCTAACCACACCATAGGAGCTGTGGTGATAATTACCATGATTATCTCCCTCTGGCTCCTCGTCGTCACCCTCTTCAAGAGGGGGTGGCGCCTCAGATTATAGGAGGAAACTGATGGGCCGAAAACGAAGCGACAGACCCGACAACAAGCGCGAAATGATGCGTGTCCCCTTTGAGACCAGCGTAACACTCTTAATCAACGGGAAAGAATTTCCTGTTACTGCATCGAGGGATATAAGTCTTAAGGGGATCTATGTGCAGGCAAAGGGAGTAACGGCAGGAACGACATGTGCGGTTATTATTACCCTCACAGGCTCGGACCCGAAAATAACTATCAACTTTGATGGCTGTGTTGTGAGGGTAGATGATTCAGGCGCAGGGATACTTATTACCTCAATAGGCATGGAAGATTTTACCCATCTTCAAAACCTGGTTGCAAGCAATGCCGGCGATTACGACACGATACATGAAGAGTTCGTAAAAAGAAAAGACCCGCCAGGAACCAGGTGATGTTCCTTCTCCTTGGATCGATCAATGGCTGCGACCTCTCCCGTTTTACTTACAAATATTATTGCTCCCTCGCTTGAGCTTGAATCCATCGCCATATTTCTTTGAACTTGAACCTCTTCACCGGTACGGCAATTCATGAATGAAGTGGGCTAAATCATTGAAAATATTCGCTGATAGATAGTTGAAGATAGGGGCTCATGAGCAGAAGATGCAGGAATGGAGGGTTTGCATTATGAAGGGGAAAATGCTAGCGTAATCAGACTCTCCGCCACTATATTCTCTTTGGGAGGGGTGCTTATTTTAATGAAAAGTACGATGCCTTGCCGGTAGCGTCACTACACCAAATGGGGAGAGTCAACACTACTTATGACAGACGGGAAGATTAAATTTAACAATTCACCGGGCTATACGGTCGGTATCGAGGTGGAGACTCAGCTCATCGACAGGGAGAGCCTCGCCCTTACCCCTACATCGACAAAGATCATAAGTGGACTCGATGCCTATAAGGGCTCAATCAAGCACGAGTTGATGCTCTCTAACCTCGAGATCAATACCGACGTCTGCTCGACCATAGCGGAGGCGGAGCGGGATCTCTTGGAGCGGTTCAGGGTCGCCGCCCAGGCAGCGTCAAAGTACGATACCCTCCTCAGTTGTGCGGGGACTCACCCCTTTTCTCACTGGCGGGATCAGGAGATATCGGAGGACAAAAGATACAGGCGTCTCGGTGAAAGGTTGCAGATCATCGCACGACGTTTTAATATCTTCGGCCTCCATGTCCATGTCGGCGTTAACGGCGGCGAGAGGTGTATCTACGTACTGAACCGGATGCTCTACTATATCCCCCACCTTCTCGCCCTCTCGGTCAACTCTCCCTTCTGGGACGGCTATCAAACTGGTCTCAGGTCGTACAGGTCTAAAATATTTGAATCGCTGCCAATTGGTGGACTCCCCTTTTACTTCAAACACTGGGAGGATTACACGACACTCCTGAATAACTACCTTGCCACCGGGACTGTGGAGACACTCCGTGACGTCTGGTGGGATGTGCGTCCCCACCCCGACTTTGGTACGGTCGAGGTGAGGATCTGCGACACGCCTTCCACTATCGGGGAGACCCTTGCCATTGCAGCCCTCATTCAGGCAATGGTAAAGCGTTTTAGTGAGGAGTTTGACCGAAAGGTTCCCGTCATCAGGTCCCACGCTGCAGTCATCAGGGAGAATAAGTGGCGGGCGTGTCGGTACGGTCTTGACGGCGATTTTGTTACCGCTGAGGGAAACCGAACTATCGGTGGAAGGGCGGCCATTGAGGAGCTGCTTCGCTACGTGGAGGAAGATGCAGAGGCTCTCGGCTCCAGCGATTATATTGCATCCATTAACGATATCATCGAGGGGGGAGATGGGGCGTCCCGGCAGTTTGCCACATGGGAGAGGAGTGGAGATCTCCGCGACGTAGTTCACGAAACTTCAGCCAGGCTCTACAGAGAGATAGATAGTGGAGAAGAGGGGCCATGAAGGGGGTCATCTCCGCCGGCCATGAACTGACGGCGCGGGCGGGTGCGGAGATGCTCGAAGGGGGTGGGAACGCCTTCGATGCCGCACTGGCCGCAGCCTTCGCCTCTTTCGTCTGCGAGGCCGCCCTGACAAGCCCAGGTGGCGGCGGCTTCCTCATGGCCCACACCGGCCATGAGGACAAGACAGTACTCTATGATTTTTTCCCCACCATGCCCGGTCTGGGCAGAGAGGGGGGGCGGGAGAATCTCCACTTCTACGCGGGCAATGTCCAGTTTGGCAATGCCCTCCAGGTCTTTCACATCGGAAGGGGGGCTGCGGCTGTACCGGGCTGCATGGCGGGGCTGGCGATGGTTCACGAGAGGCACTGCACCCTCCCCCTCACCGAGATCATGGCGCCAGCTATCAGCTACGCCAGAGAGGGGTTTCCCCTCAACGCCCAACAGGCCGCCTTTAACGCCATACTCACCCCCATTCTGACCGCATCGGAAGAGTCGAAGAGGATATACGCCCCTCATGGCCCCCTCCTTACAGAGGGTGAGATGATATGCAACCACGACATGGCCGACCTCCTCGATCACCTCTCCCGCGAGGGGCTCCATATGTTCTATAGGGGGGAGGTGGCGGATAGGTTCCTTGACACCTTTGGTGACGGCGGCCTCATCACGAGAGAGGATATCGAGGCGTACCGTGTCGTGGTGAGGGAGCCCCTGGTTGCAGGTTACAGGGGAAGGAAAATTTATACGAACCCGCCTCCCTCCTCCGGCGGGTGCCTCATCGCCTTTGCTCTCAAGCTCCTGGAACCGTACGATATTCAGAGTTTGGGACATAACACCGCCTCCTCACTGAGACTCCTTATGGAGGCCATGAGGAGTACCAACGAGGCGAGAGGGGAAGATTTTGACCACCGCATCTATGAGGAGGGGCTGGCCGAAGAGTTTCTCTCTGATGACAATGTAGCCCTTTACCTCCAGAAGATGGTGGAATCTGTCCCGCCTGACACGCTCTTCGGGGAAGACGGGCTGGGCAGTACGACCCACATAAGCGTTACCGATAAGGATGGGAATGCCGCCACCATTACCACATCCAATGGCGTTGGATGCGGTTTCATGATACCGGGAACGGGGGTTATGCTGAACAGCATACTGGGGGAGGAGGATCTCTCCCCCCACGGCTTCCACCGCCATGAAACCGGCAAGCGAATCTCCTCCATGATGGCCCCTACCATTGTCATGTATGAGGGGAAACCGGAGATCGTCCTGGGGAGCGGTGGGAGCAAACGGATACGGAGCGCCATACTTCAGGCAATCCTCAATATCATCGACCACAATATGACTCCCTCTGCTGCCGTCAATGCCCCCCGTGTTCAGTGGGAGGAGGGGGTTTTTCACATCGAAGAGGGGATAGAAGAGGCTGCCCTTGCCTCCCTCACAAGAGGGGGAGTCAAGCACTTTCAGTGGGGCGCAAGACACGTCTTCTTCGGAGGGGTTCACGCTGTCGTCACCGACCATGTAACCGGCGTCATGTCCGGCGGAGGGGATCAGCGGCGAGGCGGTTTCAGTATCAATGTGTCGTAGAGGCCTGCGCTTACGTAGTTGACATCTGTCATAGACGGGGAGGATCATACCGGATATACTACTCCCTGGTAGCGTTATAATTGTGTGCTCTGTGAGCACTATGCGTGATCAACAAAGGAGTCCCATACTGTGCTAAATCTAACCCTCTATCTCCACCTCCTTGCCGCCCTTTTCTGGGTGGGGGGGATGCTCTTCCTCGTCTTTATCATCGCCCCCTTCCTCATGACCCTTGAGCCGAAGGACAGGTCAAAAGTCTACCAGTTTGTTGGACAAAAATACCGGAAACTCGGTTGGATCGCCATCATCATCCTCCTTGTTACCGGCCCCTTGAACCTCTACTTCCTCGGCATCCCCCCCTCCGCCATTGGAGACACAACATTCCTTGCTTCCTCCTACGGCAGGACACTCATAATTAAAGTTACTCTCATAACAATTCTGGTCATATCAAGCCTCGTCCACGACTTCTATATAGGGCCGAAAGCGAGGAGTGATCGGAGATTCTCTAAACTGGCCAGAACCTTTGGGCGAATGAACCTCATCCTGGCCCTCCTGATTGCCCTCTTTGCCGTCTTCCTCCGCTCCGGAGGGGTCTAGTAGTCTGTCGGACTTTCTCTGCAAGCGCCTGTTTTTATTGAAGGTTGGTTTTTGAGTGCAAAAACATAACTGCAATGTTTTCAACGTGTTACGTGATTCTGTCACCCTAAGTCCGACAGATTGCTAGAACAGTTGGGCCGCGCCGTTGGTCAGAGGGGAGGATTTGCATTCACTCACCCGTCTTTGCCAAGAGTCCCTTTTCCTTGACCACTCTGAAGTTCCAGGCGAAAAAGAAGATTGCCCCGGTCAGGTAGAGGCAGTTCAGCCCCGCCGCCCAGAGGAGATGATGGAGCGGGAAGAGGCCCCCCGCGATGACCGCCCTCATCCCCTCGAAGACGTGCGACGAAGGGACAAAACGGGCAATGCTTTGCAGGAAAGGTGGGAGGACGGATACGGGATAGAATACCGCAGAGACGGGCTGAAAGAGGAAGGCCAGCCCCCACGCAAGGACCTCCGTCTCCTGACCGAAACGCATGATGAGGGCGATGGTGACGATACCGATAGACCACCCCATGATGATGAGATTAAAGACCAGCGGTATGAGGGAGAGGCCGATAATAAAGACATTGAAGGAGTAGATGAGCCATGCGAGGAGGACGAGGACGGTTGAGGCGGCAAGCAGCTTGACAATACTCACAACCATGAGGGTGACCAGGTACTCCGACGGTTTTAACGGACTCATGAAGAGATTGAGGAGATTCCTAGACCAAACGTCCTCAAAAAAGGAGATCGCTATCCCCTGCTGGCTTCTGAATAGGATGTCCCATAGGATGAGGGCCCCGATGAGAAAAGAGATAAACGCCGGGAGCGACTCCTTATAACGGGCAAGGTAGAGGGCGACGAAGCCCCATACCAGGAGATCGAGGAAGGGCCAGTAGAAGATCTCCATGAGCCGGGGCAGACTCCTCTTGTAGAGGTAGAGGTGGCGCATGGTGAGGGAGAGTATTCTGTGGAGATTCATGGGTTAGTCACCTGATCTCCGGCAAAGCCGGAGGCTTGTAATGTAAACCACTCAACGCGGATTTGTTTAGTAGCCACCTAACGGTGACAGGTAGATACCTTTTCAAACAAATATTTGCAATTGCTCAAGGCGGTGCTCCTCATGCTCCTGGCGCCTTTCCCTTGATCTACCCAACTACTTGGGACACTGAGTATTTGGGTGGTATCTATATCAACATATGCAAATGGTAGGACATCATTTGTCCTTCTATTCTCTTACACTCCCGTTGCCTTGCAAGCTCATGAAATGACTCCCCAAGGTAGCGCCGAAGAGCACCATACATAACTTTCCTCCGATACTGGGGTATCCACCCTATATGATACTTGAAATCCCATTGTGTATGACTTAAACTTTGACTGCTTTTCGTGAAAGTCTCCTTTTCTGTTTACCTTGAGCACTTCACAAGTTAGGAGGCTTCCATTTATTCCCGGATTTGTCAAACTTTTATAGTCTCCCGGCAAAGTCGGGGGTTTACCAAATTTTTATTATACCTCGACACCCGTACTCAAAAGTCAATCACAACATTGCTTTATCAATGCTTTTTTATCATCCGGACACAATCGCTATGGGGTGCAATCTTCTAAACGGACAACGCTGGATGGTATTGACGTTACCGGATATATGGGGACAGAATATGAGTGCAAGATTATCAGCGCCCACGTCATGAATATCTCAGTAATCATACCGGCCCTCAACGAAGAGAGGCAGATTGCCAACGCCATCCTCTCTGTCGGTGGTGAGGCTGAGGTGATAGTCGTTGACGGGGGAAGCAGTGACGCGACAGTAGAGGTGGCGAAGCAGATGAGTGCGGCGGTTCTTCCCAGCGAGAGGGGAAGAGGGCTGCAGATGGATGCTGGGGCGAAGGCGGCCTCCGGTGATGTGCTCCTCTTCCTCCATGGAGATACGATATTGCCGAAGGGATGGTCGGTGAAGGTGAGGAGGGCTATGAGTAGGCGTGGAGTGGTGGGAGGGGCCTTCAGGTTGAGGATAGATGCTCCAGGGCTCATCTTTCGTGTTATTGAGTGTGGAGCCAACCTGAGAGCAAGTCGGCTTGGTCTCATCTTTGGCGACCAGGCTATCTTCGTGAGGAGAGATGCCTTTTTTGCGATAGGTTCGCTGAAAACTCTCCCCTTGATGGAGGATGTAGAGTGTGTTAAAAGGTTGAAAACCATTGGACGAGTCGAGATGGTGAACGATTATGTCATAACCTCCCATCGGCGGTGGGAGGGTGGATTTGCTCTCGCGAATACACTTAAAAACTGGGGGATACTGACCCGCTATCTACTTGGCGCCTCGCCGAAGAAGCTCTATCACAGGTATTATAAGCTGTAGACACTTTTATGTTTACATGAGTACTATCATTATGTTGCAACTAACCCGCATTATTCATGAATTGCCGTGATGATCGCGCAGAGGTTGGATTTACCGGGGTATTTTTGGAGGGCGTGCCGTACCTGTGGATACGGCCAACCGACAACAAATGCCTTGGTGGATTCAAGATCAAGCGAGGGCGCGAGCACATTTGTGAATCAAGCGGGCTAAGACGGCCTCGTAAAAAGTCGTGAGATGGCTAAGTAAAAAGTCCAGCCCTGAATTATAGAGAGACTAAAGGTGAAATGCGACGGTTCCTTTTCTCATATTTTCAAGGGTATACGGTCTTTTATGATGGCGGCACATCCGAGCGCTGTGGAAGGCCTGAATAAATAATGCCATCCATAGTAATGTTGATTGCAGGCGATCCTTTTCACAGAGGGGGTTAGAGATGAAAAAAAGGCGTAAGGCAGAGCGGCCATATCTCCTGGCAAAGGTGAAGATTAAGCAGGTAGATGGCTCACCCTCTGCGGAAGCGGTTGCTATCAACTTGAGCAAGGGGGGGATTGGAGTATACCTCAAGAGGTCCATAAAAGAGGGGGCAAAGGTGGTAGTCAAGCTCACCTTCTTTGACGGCAAGGGGTTCAAGAGTACAGAGGATACGCCGGGCACCGTCAGATGGGTTCTTGAGATGGGAGGGCAGTACGCGGCAGGCATTAAGTTCGACTCTCTTATCTATAAAAAGAGACAACCGGCCCTCTATGCCTGTCTGGAGTACGCAAAGAAGCATGTATAAAAGAGTTCGTGTCGGCTGGATTAACTATTCCCAGGTAAAGGTAGATATCTCCAAGAGGGATAGATGAGGCTTTCTACAAAGAGTCTCTACGGCGTCAGGGCTGTCTTTGATATTGCCTACAACTCGAGGGATCTCCCTGTGCAGGTGAAGGATATCTCAAGCAGGCAGAAAATATCTCCACGTTATCTTGAGCAGATCTTTCAGAAGTTGAAAAAGGCCGGCATCCTGCAAAGCAAGAGGGGGCCAAAGGGCGGCTACTCTCTTGCAAAGGATATATCCAACATAACTGTAGGGGATATCTTACGGGCAACCGAGGGGCCGCCGGATCTTGTCTTTTGTGTGGCGCCTAAGCGTTTGGGCAAGTGTAATCTACTGGATCAGTGTGTGACGCGCCCCATATGGGAGGAGACGGGAAGGAGGATCGCCGAGTATCTCGACTCCGTATCCATTGATGATCTGTGCAGGCGTGGAAAGAGTATGGGGATAGAACAGGATGGGTGGTAAGGGGTGAGGGTGGTGACAACAGAATTTAACGCAGGAGGAGGGTCTATATGTTTCCGGCAACACAGTTGAGAGTGGGTATGACAATTCTTTTCAAGGGGGAGCCGTGCAGGGTCACAATGATACAGCATGTGACGCCCGGTAAGGGGCGCGGCATGGTGCAGAGTAAGCTCAGGAACCTGAAAACCGGTACGGGCTTTGAGAACCGTTTCAGGTCGGACGAAAAGATTGAGCGTGCCTTTCTCGATCAGCAGGAGATGGAGTATCTCTACGACAGCGGCGATGAATTCTACTTCATGAACACCGAGAACTATGAACAGATAGCCCTCTCGAAGGATGATCTCGAAGGCATGACCTGTTATCTCATTCCGAATGTACGCTTCAAGGTTGATATGTATGATGGGAGCCCTGTCGGCGTCGAGCCGCCGAAGGTTGTGGAGATGCGGGTTGTCGATACGGCGCCGGAACTGAAGGGGGCCACTGCCACCTCTTCACTGAAACCGGCCACCCTTGAGACGGGCCTTGTCGTAAATGTCCCGGCCTTCATCGAGAATGGACAGCTGATCCGGGTGGACACCGAGAGTGGAGCCTACATCGAGCGGGCGAAGGGGTAGCGCCGCTATTCAGCACAAATCGTTCCGTTTGAGGCAAACGTCCCCAACGGCCAAACCCTTGCAGGCTCGGGGGGAGGGCTGATTCATCCAGGGTGGAGAAAAGGGATTAGAGAGAAGCCGGGTTGGCTGTGAAGATGGAAGGCAGGTTGTAGGAGCGCCCTGCCGTAGTATCGTCTGATTCGCTGATCTCCCACCTTCTGTGGTGTCTCAAGACCTTCGTAACCAGACGGTGGTTGAGGGTATGGCCGGAGCGGTCTGCAACAAGGTGACCAATAACGGGCATCCCCAGGAGCGCCAGGTCGCCCATTATATCCAACACCTTGTGACGCACGAGTTCGTCGGTGTAGCGGAGCCCCCCTTTGTTCAGGATGGCGTCGTCTCCGATAACAACGGCATTATCCAGAGAGCCCCCCTTGGCTAAACCGTTTGCCCTGAGAAGTTCAATATCCTTCATGAAGCCGAACGTCCTGGCCCTGCTGATCTGCTCAACAAAGACCTCCTCGGAAAAGAGACCGCTGAAGACCTGCTCATCAAGTATGGGGTGGGCAAAATCGATGCTGTAGCTAATCTTCAACTCCTTCGCGGGGAGGAGCATTGCCAGCTTGTCCTTCTCTACAACCTTTATCGGTTTATTGATGATGAGAAATTGTTTGGCTGCACGCTGCAAGGAGACCCCTGCCTCTCTAATCATGTCTATCAATTGAGAGGCACTCCCATCCAGAATAGGAACCTCGGCCCTATCAATCTCAACAATTGCGTTGTCGATTCCCATCCCATAGAGGGCGGCCATGAGGTGCTCGATAGTGGATACCGACGCTCCGCTGTGGCCGATCGTGGTTGCAAACTGAGTATCGGTAACATTGCGCGCCGCAGCCATGATCGACACAGGCTTCTTCAAATCGGTCCTGATGAAGAGTATTCCGTGCTCTTCCGGGGCAGGTCTCAGCCTGACATTGGCATGGAGGCCCGAATGGAGCCCCTTACCGGAAAATGAGATATCGTTTTTTAATGTCTTCTGCTGCATACTGCCTGAGTAGTAAAGCAAATATCATGCCAAGTAAAAGGGTTGTATTATCAAGGAGATATAGCGCGTGTGGGTGCGCGTTGTGTAGGCATTATACCACTCTCCTGCTCCCTGTCTCATTTTTGCACTTCCTTCCCGCAGTCCTTAGCCCGCATTATTCTTGAATTGCCATGATGATCGCGCAGAGATTGGATTTACCAGCGATTTTTCGAGGGCGCGCCGTACCAGTGGATACGGCCAAGTTCGAACAAAGGCCTTGGTGGATTCAAGGTCAAGGGAGGGCGCGAGCATATTTGTGAATAAGCGGGTTAGGTGAGTGTGAGGCGAACCGGTTTCATCGGATGTTCGTCTCCGTAGTAGTACATGCCAAACTTATCGGAATAGATAAAGACTTTTTCATTGCCCCTCAAGCGTGTCCGTCGGCGACGGCAGCGCACACCTTTCTATATGTCGCAAGTTTATCAAAAAAAACCAAAAAAAAGCATAAAGATAATTGACTTCACTACAATTTTATTATAATATAACGCAATTTACTAAAACCAATAAGGAGAGCTCCGTAATGAAGCCTCAGAACAACACTTTTGACATGCAGAAGTTGGTGGATATCGGTCGTGATAAGGGTTTTCTCACCTATGAGGAGATCAATAACGCCTTGCCCAACGAGGGTTTCTCTGTGGATGATATGGACAACTTCCTTGAAACACTTGGCGAAATGGGAGTCGATGTTGTGGACTCTGCTGAGAAGGGCCGTACCGGCACGGCCAAGGGGAAGGCTGCCGCCACCGGCGATACGCCGTGGGAGGCGGAGAGGGTTGAGGATCCCGTGCGGATATACATGCGGGAGATGGGCTCCGTCGCTCTCCTTAAGCGGGAAGATGAGGTAACTCTGGCCAAACAGATAGAGGCGGCGAGGGATGAGATGAAGCGCCTCACGCTGAGCAGCCCCTTCGCGGCAAGAGAGGTGCTGAGGACTACGGCGAGAGTGCGTGCTGGCAACAAGTCAATACGTGAGCTTGTGGAAGATGCGGAAGAGTCGGTCGGCTTCGATGAGAACCATACAAACGATGTACTTAGCACCCTTGAAAGGTTAAAGAGGCGAAAGAGGGAGGGCGCCTATCGTCTTCTCAAAAAGCAGAGTCTCAGCGCTAACATGATGAGAAGTATCGCTACCCGGATTACCCGTGTGGAGCGTCTTGTAAAGTATCAGGAAGCGAAGAGTGGGCCAAAAAGAATCGCAAGGGTGAAGGCCAGGAACTTACGGTTCCTGAAGGGGATCTACCAGGGGATTGACAGCCTGACGGCGCCGCTCTCACCACCAGATAAGAGCAAAAAAGGGGTGAAGAGCATAAGAACCTCGATGCCAAAGGGGATCAATAAAACCGCCGCCGCCGCCGGAGCCGAGTATCTTGGCAAGCGTGCCAGTAAGCTCCTTTTCAAGGTTGTGAAGACAGATATCGAGTTTGCGCTCCCTCTTGCAGATTTTACCCCTGCTCTCCTTGCTGACACTGTGACAAGGGAAAAGGATAGCGTTTCGTATCAAAAGTGGCGGGAAGAGCTTCGTGAGGTTTCAAAGGCCATAAAGATTAACGACTACCATATGAATGTGGCGAAGCAGAAGCTCATCGAGGCCAATCTTAGGCTCGTGGTCAGTATCGCCAAGCGGTATGTTAACCTAGGGCTCAAGTTTTCCGACCTCATTCAGGAGGGCAATATCGGCTTAATGAAGGCCGTTGATAAGTTCGATTACAAGAAGGGGTATAAATTTTCTACCTATGCCACCTGGTGGATCAGGCAGGCCATAACGCGCTCTATCGCTGACCATGGTAGAACGATACGTATTCCCGTCCACATGATCGAGACGATTAACCGCCTCTTACAGACGAGTCGGCAGCTGCTCAAGGAGTTGGGGAGGGAACCCTACCCTGAGGAGATTGCGGCCCGAATGGACATTCCAACATCGAAGGTGAGGCGCATTCTCAAGCTCATGAAGCAGACCCTCTCTCTCGAGACGCCTATTGGTGACGATGAGGAGAGTTCCCTCGGTGACTTCATAGAGGACGAGGGCTCTCCGTCTCCATCCGACATGGCGATAGACAAGGATCTCTCGGACCAGACCAGCAAGGTCCTAGCCAGTCTTGCCCCTCGTGAGGAGAAGGTGCTTCGTATGCGCTTCGGTATCGGGGAGAAGCAGGACTTTACCCTCGAAGAGGTGGGGAAGGTGCTGGGCGTCACCCGTGAGAGGGTGCGTCAGATAGAGGCAAAGGCGATACGCAGGTTGCGGCATCCTACGAGAGTGAAGCTCCTGAAAGGGTTCAGCGAAGAGTAGAAGAGGTCTAGGGAGGTGGCTCTGCGCCCCCCTTTATCATATCGCTGCCAGAGGAGCATCCTCCGGCAGCGTCAACTCTCTTGTGTCGACGCCAGATATTCCATTGTTACCTTTTTGATGACGGTTGTAAAAGGCGCTGGCAATCCTCCTTCTCATACATCCTCTACTCTCAAAAACTCCACAGCCCTACTCTTTTCCCCCTCTATCACGCGCCTCTTTAGCCGTGGGCTTGTCCATCAAATACCTGCTATGTTCTTCGCTATTTCCAATAGAAGATAGCAAGAGCCGACTGAACGATTGAGAGGGAAGATAAAATGAAGGATATCCTTTTTCTCCACGGATGGGCAACGGATGCTGCTGTTTGGGAGAGGCAGTTAACAGCCCTCACAGGGGAGTATAAATGCCGTACACTTACCCTTCCCGGTCACGGCGATGGCGCCCCCTGGGCGGAACCAACCCTCGCCCCTGCAGTTGACTCCCTCCTCTGCTCCCTCAAAGAATATGCGAGAGCAAATGACACGTCAGAGGAAGGGGTTGTAGCAGTGGGGTGGTCTCTCGGAGGGCAGGTTATCTTGCAGGCCGCCCACTTGAAGCCGGAATATTTCAGAGGAGTGGTGCTCGTCGGCGCTACTCCGTGCTTCGTGATGAGGGATGATTTTGCGTGGGGTCAGTCGAGGGGGGTAACGCGAAGGATGGCAAAGGAGCTGGGGCGAGATCTATCGTCCACACTGAACGGTTTTTACGCCCTGAACTTTACGGAGCAAGAGTTGAAGAGCGAAGAGGCGGCAGACTTTGTCTCTCACTACTCTTCGCGGTCAGCCTCCTTTCACAAAGGGTCAATCCTCTCCGCTCTTACGGCCCTTATCAACACTGACATCAGAGGAGAGGTTAAAAAGATCGAGACGCCTGCCCTTATCATCCACGGTGACAGTGATGCGGTCGTTCCGCTGGGAGCAGGTGCTTTTCTGGCGGACGTGATGCCCAATGCCCGCCTGGAGATATTCAACGATACCGGTCATGCCCCCTTTATCACACAGGCGACCAGATTTAATAACGTAGTCAGGAGTTTTGCCGAAGAGCTATGAAGGATGAAATGTGGCACAGCAGAAGCCGAAGAATCAGCGAGGCATTCTCGCAGGCGGCGCAGGCATACGACAGCGGCGCCTCTCTCCAAAGAGCCGTAGCAACAGAGCTTCTGGAACATGCCGCCGCACTGAAAATAAGTCCAACCATGATAGTGGAGATCGGATGCGGCACCGGTTTTCTCACTGGGGGGCTTAAGAGGTTTTTTCCTAAAGTAACCATTGCAGGGTGCGACATCGCCCACTCCATGACGGCCATTGCTGCCGACCAGGTGGATGGAAGCGCCTTCCACCCCGTTACCGCCGACGGCTCCGCCCTTCCATTCAAAAACGCAGCCTTTAACCTGGCAGCTTCGAGCCTCGCCTACCAGTGGTTCACCGATCTCACCCTCGCCTTTTCCGAGATATACAGGGTGCTCGCACCCGGAGGCGTTCTCACCTGCTCCCTTCTCGGTGAAGATACCTTTAAAGAGCTCAACACTGCATACAGGGCAGCCGCCAAGTCCGCACGAAGGGATGGTCTCCCCCCCCTTATGACCTTCCCCTCCCGGTCACAGCTATTGTCTGCACTGAAGAGCGCCGGTTTTAAACGACCATCCCTCACCGGCTCTGCCAGGCTAAGGTTCTATGACGACCTTTTCTCCCTCATCAGGGCTGTCCGGGGGATAGGCGCATCCAATCCATCAACAGGGGGTGACAGGAGCCTCGCCAGGGGGGCTCTTTTGAAAGATATGTCGAGGTTGTACCGTGAGATGTTTTCTGCCACTCCCCAAAGGGGAGAAGATGGGGGCAAGAATACTCACCCGGCGAAAGACGGCTCCAACACGGCGGAGAGACAGATCTATGCAACCTACGACATCATATTCTGTACAGCGGTTAAAGATTGACAAAAGTCATACCTTACCGTGACGATTATGGTACACTTCCAGAAAATAAATGAGAGGCAGGAGGATTCAAGATGACAACAACAGATCCAATAGAGATATTGATGCAGGAACACAGGGAGGTCCTTGAGGTCGTTGATAACATTGGCCGCCTACAGCAGGAACTGAAGGATTCCCCCGATGCAACAGCGCCGAAGCTGAAGGAGCTACTCGCTAAGCTGGACAAGGAGTTTGACATCCACTCGCTCAGTAAGGAGGAGAAGGCCCTCTTCCCGGCTATGGAGACCTTCATGCCGAGAGATGAGGGACCCATAGGGATGATGATTCTGGAACATGTTGAACTTGTCCAGAGGATCAAGGAGTATAAGGAGTCCCTCGACACGGGCGACTACAACAAGGCGCTGGAGGCCGGCGCATATCTCAGCTCGGTACTTCCCGACCATATCTACAAAGAGGACAACATCCTCTACAATATGGCGCGGATGCATCTCTCCGAGGAGGATATGGCCGGAGTCTACAAGAAGATGCTTGAGATAGAGAATAGCAAGGAGGAATAGACTCTTTCACTCCCGCTTTCCCTATTAAAATTGTCAATAGAAAGAGCCCTTACATTACGTGAGGGCTTTTTTATTGCAAGACAGAGCCACTATCCGGCGAAAAACAGGGACGTCCCAACCCTCCAGGGCTATTCCATTTTGAGTGGTAAGTTAATAACTTTAATGTAAATAGCATTT
>JBHHTR010000004.1:0-33428 GCA_046753505.1 Thermodesulfobacteriota bacterium | reverse complement strand
TCGCCCGAATGTTCTCGATGGTTGTCAAATAATTATTGTAGAATTTCTCATTTAGCTTTAAAGCCTCCTCTGTGGCTTCCAGCGCAGCACCTTTGCTTGCAAGTTTGGCCTTTTCAGTAAAAAATGTTCCCAAGAAGAACCCCAGAATGGTAAATACCACTGTAGGCAGCACAAAGAGCTTTAATGTATAATTCCTTACCGCTTCTCTGGCCTCCAAAGTAAGTGGGCCATCTCCTCCCTTTGCCATGCTACCTCCTTCCATTAATGTTGATCAACTCGCCACGTACCACTGAACATACCAATTACCGAGGTGCTTATTGTGGTTATCAGAAAAAGCGTGGCCAACAACTGGCTATTTTAAAGAGTTTACTGGGTTCTTACTCTATCTTGTCTCACGAAATACATTGGCGCATTCACTTTCACTATCTCTGCTCATGAAAGAGGTGTGCTCATAGCTCGTCGTCAGGCCAAGCCGTCTTGCCTTGTCGTGCCAGAGTGGGTTGTACGGCATGAGGGAACAGCTCTCCACGCCGTTCCGTCTTAGGAAGTGTGCCAAGCCAGTGACATTATCTCTCGTGGCGGTAATATCGGGTACGAGGGGAATACGGGGAACGATGGGGATCTTCGCCTCTCGTGTCAGGGCAATGAAGTTCTCAAGGATGAGTCGGTTGGAGTGCCCGGTGTAGCGGTGGCTCGCCTCATCGTCGATGAGTTTGAGATCGTAATAGATGAGGTCCAGATAGGGCAGGACTCTATGCCTGAAGCTCTCCATGTCGAAATAACCGCACGTCTCCAGCGCTGTATGAATGCCCTCCCGTTTCAACTCCTTGAGAAAGGTGTGGCTGAAGCCCATCTGCATCGTAGCCTCGCCACCGGAGAGGGTGACGCCGCCCCCTGTTGACCGGTAAAAGGGCCTGTCGATCAAGACCCTGTAGAGAAGCTCCTCCACGGTAATCGTGTAGCCGACCGGCTCAAGGGCATTGGTGGGGCAGAGATCGAAGCAGCGGTCACATCGTGTGCAGGCCGAATGGTCGACATGAAGGTTCTCATCCAGATTGAGGCATTGCGCGTCACAGGCCTCAACACAGGGGGCATCACACTCGGATGGGCGACAAAGGTCAGCCCTGAATGAAAGCTCCGGCCTCTTTGTCTTCCCTTCAGGATTCTGGCACCAGACGCAGGAGAGGGGGCACCCTTTGAAAAAGACCGTCGTCCTGATGCCGGGGCCATCCTCACTGCAATCCCTCTTGATGTCAAAAATCAGCGCCCGCTCCTCCACGACACTCCTCTCTGAAACATAAAAGTCCTACAACTTTGGAAGGTCGAGGGTCTGTTCCACATTCGCCGCGATGGCCCCGAACTTAAAGAGGTGTCCGAGGTTTCCGGTCAGTTGCACCAGATTTTCAAGGAGGAGACCCGCCATATCCACGTCTGGCTGCTTCAACAGCCCCTTGATCGATTGAACATCCTTGAAACGGATAACAAGGTCCACCTGGTCGGGGTCCTTCTCGATCCGCGCCGCCTCACTCTCCGTGAGTGCCTTTGCAGCAACCACCGACGTGGGGTTAAGGCACCTCCCGAAGTGGGTGGTGATAAATAGCTTGTCCGGTTCCGGACAGAATTGGAGGAGGACGTTCATATCATCGTCATCCTTTTTGGTTCGGATCAAAAACTTGCCCTGATAGTATCTTTGCCCCCCATCCGCATTGGGGTCAACGATGACAAAGTTCTCATCGAAAAAGCTCTTCGCCTTCTTTGCCCCCTCCATGCTGAGGAGGCTGTCCTTCATTAAAAGGGTAAATCCGAGCTTCAGCATAATCGCCATCCCCCCGGCAAGCAACCTGCCACCGGCCCGATCCATCAGGTCGACCGCCGCGCTGTTGGCAGCGCCCAGCTGCATGATCTGGTTTATCTCTCGTGTAAAACGTGGAAAAGCAGCGTGCATGGGAATCCTCCTTCCTGTTATAGAGAGTGTTGCTCCCTGCCGGTTTCGAGGGCGAAGTTGGCCCTGTCGATAATCTCCTGTCTCATTTCGGGGCTAAGCGTCACAAAGTAGGCTGAGTATCCCGCAACACGAATCATCAGATCCCGGTAGGGATCAAGGGCCTTCCGCGCCCCCTCTCCGGCGCCATCTTCTTCGGCAGCCGTCGCGGCCCTGTGGGCCTTTTTGAATGCCTTGATAGGCGTGACACAGAGCTGCACCAACACACCGTCCTCATCCTCGAAGGTCTTCATATACCGGGCAAAGAGGGCGGTATCGTCATCAAAGTGCGACTGCCCCCTTGTTGTCAGGCTGAGGTTGTAGGTATAGCCGTTCTGAACCGTATTGGCGTCCACCTCGGCTACGGAGAGTATGTGGTCGAGGATCATCACTGGGTCGCCGTTCCGCTTGACAAGGCCGGGACAGGGGGTAATCCCGCTCGCGAAGGGCGCTCCCTTCTTTCGACCATTGGGGGTAGCCTTGGAGAGCATACCGAAACCAGCGTGATTGGTCATACTCCAGTATCCCGGCAGATATCGCCCTCCCCTGTGGGTCCGGTACTGAAAATAGACATCCTGAACGATACCCGTTATCAGGTTGGTATACTTGAGAGCCGTAGAGTTGTCGTAGATACCTGACTCTGCAACCCCTGCGCCGTATTTCGGGGCCTTCCTTATGGCCTCTCTGACCTCCCTCATTCTTTCTACTTCAAGGTGGTGGCCCTCCTCTTCACTATCCTTCTCAAAGAGAGCCTTCATCTTGTGGGCCAACGACTCCCAGTTGAGAGTCAGCGAGCCCCAGGGATTTTCCCTTACCTGCTGAGGGAGGGCCTTCTCATCAAAGTCTCCATCCATCGCCGCAAGAAGTTCATCTGCGGTCATCTTCCCGCCAAAGACGAGTTCATCAATGACACAGAAGGCGTCGATGACATCGGCCAGGCCGATGACCGCCACACCGGAGGAGTTGTACTTTGCCCCTCCTGCCGCAAGATCACGGAAGGTGGCGCCGCTACCGCCGGGGGTATTGGTGGGCCCCGTGAAGAGTCCCGAAAGGAAGGGGACGGGTCTGACTCTCTCCGTGGTCCTACCGAAATAGTTGTTATTCATAACGGTGTGCCTTGCCATCTCATCCATCTGGAAGCGGAAGGCCGCAATGAACTCATCCATATCAGCCATCTGCCAGAGGGGTCTTGTGGTGAAGCTGGTTTCACCGTAGAAGAGGTTTGGCGATTTCTCTTTTACACCATCGCTCCTGTGCTTCCCTCCGAAGATAGTCAACTCCAAAACGGCAGGGAGAACCATCAGTGTCGAGCCGGTATTGCCGTAGTGTTTCCCGGCAGAGTTCTGCTCGATACAGCCGATGGATGCGTAGTCGTGGGCATCCTGAAGGGCCTCCTCCATATCTATGCCCTCATGGGCTGCATAGTATCTGGCCATCGATTCCGCTACCGGCGCGTCACCGTGGATGGCCGGTGTGGCCCTGGTGACAATGTTCACCTGACAGAGCCGCTTGAGATAGGAACTCGTAACTCCCGGCGGAAGCTTGTTGCCCTGTGGGTCACGATGATGAACATCCTTGTGGTAGCGAGCGTGTACATTCGGATCGCGAATGGACAAGAGTTCTGTTGCCTTGAGGATGATATAGGTCATATCGTTTACCGCATCTACGAGTTCGCCCTTTTCGTAGTTGGCGCCTCCAACGGTCAGCGCCTGGTTCGAGCCGCTCCCGGCGAAGAGTTTTTCAGAGCCCTCCGTGGAGAGGGGCACATGGTCGGAACATCGGAGGAAGAAATGGCAGATGAGCTCCACAGCCCGATTGGTGTAGGCATCTCTTTCCGCCTGACTACCGAGCTTTTCCCAGTCGGATAGGTAGTAGGAATTAAGCAGTTGATCGAGCCTGCCGATGGAGAAGCCGAAGTTGGTGTTCTCCTGCAAAAGGAGGTGATAGCAGATCCATATGGCGGCCACGGCTTCATGGAGGGTTTCCGAAGGCCCTGCCGGAACCTTCCGGCAGAGGCTGGCAAGTTCAGCGTTGCCCGCCTTCTCAGCCTCCTCAGCCAGACGCCCGGCGTAGGTTGTAGCCCCATCGAATACCTTAATGACCCCCTCGAGAAACTCGACCTGCTCAGGGGTATCGGCCAGACCGTCGTCTATATCGCTTTGCATTCTAGCTGCAAGAGCATTCAGCCCGTACTTCAGCATACGTTCAAAGTCTGGAACCGTATGGGAGACGCACGTTGCCTTGTCGGAGAGGAAGAATGCGACCCGCTCGAATACCTCCTGACACTTGGGCGTCTCTCCGGCCCCTTTCTTAAGAGGCGGATCAACCCCCGCCACTCCCTCGACCCTGTCCCTGTCCTCACCCTTAAAGTCATCCGTATCGTAGGCGCTATAGCGGGCCTCTTCCTGAACCGTTCTCCTCTCCAGCCAGTAGGGAAATATCTCCTTGTTAAGTTTACTGGCCACGGCAGGTTTTATCTTGAATGGATTTTGAGACCTGTCAGCCACGGTGTTCAGCTCCGGCCAGATACAGTAGCCGATAGCGTCGGGGTAGACCACTGGGCCGACAAAACTGGTGGTGGTCTGTCCCGGCAGGAGAGCATCCGTCTCTTCGATAGGCAACTTTACGATAGGCGTCTTCTTTGTAAAGACATGGTGCAGGGCGTTTGCCCTTCGTTTTTGTGGAGTGAATTCACGCGCTTCCTCTTTCTGCATATACTCAGTGAGATGGCCAGGCAACTCGTCACAGATCTCCGGCAGGTACTTCGAGTCGAAGAGACGCCTGCGCCACTCCTTGACCACCGGGAAGTGTTCCAGCGTTATCTCACTGAGAGCAAGATCATCAAGGGTTTTGATTTTATTGCGATCATCGTTCGGTATCGGTGTGGCTTTGGGCTTCACCAGCCCATCCCCTGAGCGATCATTATCGGGCATAGTACACCTCCTTTACATATCAATAATTATCAAACAGTCACGTGCCGCCTTGCAACTTGGCAGGCGTCAACTCCTCTCCCCCTACACCTCGGTGTCAAAGGCGATAAACTCCTTTATCGAGTGCCAGTCGTCGTCCATGAGCATGAAGTAGCCGAAGTTATCGTACTTGTAGTCGGCGGGATCCCTGTCAGGGTCGTAGGGTATACCGGGCTCGGTAGAGTAGAGGAGCTGGCCCAGATAGAGACCATCGGCGATACGCACCAGTTCATCAATGCAGAGGTTGTCGGGTGAGATGGTATGAAACTCGGGCCACCTGTAGTTGAACTGGAGGGCCTCTTTCCCCTTGTTCTCAGGATTGACCGACTTGTTGTTTGAGGCGATGAAGAAGAAACTCTTCATGTAGATATCCTCATCTTTCTCTCTCTCATCGGGATACTCAACCACCAAGCCAAGCAGTTTGACCGATTCGATAAGCTTTGTACCTGGCAAGGTAATGTCAAGAGACTCTTTGTACGTATTGGTCCCCAAGATGATGGTGTCGCTGCCCTCATAGTACTCCGCATCGACGCCTATGTACTTCTTGATCCCCCTGACCGTGGTGTGAGTAAAGGTCTTGCCAGTCCATGGGGAGAAGGGGCGGACCGCAGGCCAGAGGTCGTTAAGAACATTTTTCCCGAGCTTCTTGAGAAAACCGCCGCTCTTAAAGGCCACCACCCCGCCATGAAAAAAGCCCTCGATACCGTCAGGCCTCTGTCCGCAAAGGAAGAGCTTGTGTATCTCCTTGAAGTACTTCTTCTCACTATCCTTCCCCTCCTCCACACCCTTCGAAAGCTTCTGAAGATAGTGGAGGACCGTCTTTCCTTCTGGGAGGCTCTTCTCTATAGCCTTCGATTCCGGTGAGTCTGTGAGGGTAAAGGTGCCGAACTTTTGCGGAAGGTTATCTGCCAGCTTATAGGTAAGTTCGGGAAAGAGCATGTTCTTCTCATGTAGCCATGAATCGTCCATCAAGAGGAAGTAGCCGAAGTTGCGGTACTTGTAATCCGCCTTGGTAACCTTGGGATTGTACTCCTGCGTGACGTATTGGAGGGCTGTGGCGTAGTAGAGCTTACCCAGGAAGAGCCCTTCGGCTATCTCTACGATCTCATCAATTAGGAGCCTGTTCGGAAATTTGTTCCCCATCCCCTCCCAGCGGTAGTTCAGGGCCACCACCTCTTTTTCGGGATGGTCAATATCAACTGACTGCTCTCTCTTGGCCAGGAAGAGCCCTCCCCTGGCGTAGATCCACGACCGCTGCTTACTCTCCGGTCCGGGGATACTCTCCATATCTATGATGGTGGAGAGTATCTGACCTGCAATATTATTAATGACCCCCTTATTGTCCTTCCTGAAGGAGTTTATCCCCAGATAGGTTGGCTCCTCCCCCGTGTCGGAACCATCGGTCAGTTTGCCAACCTTCTCTTTGGTAAGTTTCGTAAAGTTCTTCCCCGCCCATGGAGAGGTGTCTGAGAGGAGTCTCCCGTAGATAATCTGCATGGGATCAAGAGTTGCGCCAATCTTAAGCTTCCTCCTGATCTCATCGAGCCTGCCAAAGCTGTCGAGGCCTGTTCTCAGAGAGAGGGTGACGCCGTGATAGAAACCGTCGAGGCTCTTTGGCGTCTTGCCGCAGAGGAAGAGGGCGTCCAGCTTCTTGCCAATGTCACGGTCGGTGGTTCTCTCATTGAGAATCTCCGCGTAGTGATGCATCAACTTGAGGGGGGTATCGAGCCCCCTCATGTCCTCATCCATTATCTCCTTCATGATAGGTGAGTTTATGTCACACTCATCAGAAAGGGTGAAGGGCCGTTCAAGCTCAACAGCTTCCTTCTCCTCTTTTACCTTCCCATCCCCTTCGTCTTCATCAAAGATAGATGAGAAAAATGATTTTACAGAATCAAATATTTTTTCACTCATAGTAACCTCCGCTGCTCCATATTGTTCTCACAACAACTCGCTATGTGCCCCCTGCCTACACAAGAGAGGTCCAAGCGCCATGCCTTATAGTTCCAGTACGCTATCCTCTCTAGCCGTACCATTGACCAGATAGTTCAGGATGACCGTTTTGCCATCAGTTTCGACAAAGTGAGCATTGTCATCGGCCTTATCCTTATCTCCAAAACCGCACCAATATCCGCAATTAGCATAGATACGGTCTTTAACGAAGAGGGTGTCCTTATCCATCTTTGTGTCATGAGAGTGACCAAAGATTACGATATCGACTCCATCGCGGCACAATCTGTCGGCCACCGTTCCCAAACGATTAAGCTCACTCATAATCATCTGAATGCTCTGCCAGAAACCCACCGCATCCTTCCAGTCATCAAAGAGGTTCCTGTAACGCTCCCTCACCTCATCATATTGCTGGTCGGGACAGATATGCCCCATAGTAAATTTTTCAACTTTCTTAGGTTTAGGAGGCATTTCAACAGCGTCTTTCAGCGCATCAAGCACAGATTCCGGTAATTTTTCCGCTCCCATAATCTGAAATGACTCATCGATGGCCTGAAAAATCATCTTGGCCTTTGACCCTCTGGAATTTTCCAGAGTGGTGTGCAATCGTGTAATGTAGTAACCTAGGGGGAGGCGCAGGTGAGGTCCCCCGTTTTTGGCATCAGGACGGTTAAAGAGAGCATACTGGTGCCCATGTTCCGCCAAAACATTTCCTCTCCGGTACACATTGCCAATATGTCTTATTTTGCCCTCGAAGGCATCACTGATATTTTGGCTTGTAACCTGGTAGTCGTGGTTGCCATTGACATAGAGAGTAGGCACAGCAGCGGCCATCTCCTTTATCCCATTCACGACTGCGGCGTGATGTCTTATGATCTGTTCAAATGTATGGGGCTTTACATTATGTGGACATACCCATAAGTCAAAGACATCACCCAGCAACACAACCTCTTTGATATCTTTCTGCTTAGCGTGGCGATTCTTAACGTACTGAAAAAAGTTTATTAGTTTAGGCCCTTCCAGCTTGGCATCAAACCAGTCCCATGAGTTCCCTGCCCCCAGATGAATATCCGATACGAATAATGTCTTCTTCTTTCCACTCATTTTTTCCTCCTCAGTTTATAGGTTGTTGTGCTATAGGTGGTTTTTATACAAACCTCTCCTTAGATGACTTTTTGATATAGAGCGTCTGGATAACGAAGAGGGAGAAATCAAAGACGGCGAGGGATTGATACATCAGCCTCAAGCCTCTATCCTCCAGCAGAAAAAAACCTTCGACAAAAAAGAGCGCAGAGAGCCCCAGCCTCAGGTAAGAGGTACGCCGGTTCAGAAGGAGGTAGTATTCTGGATTGCGGGCTATCTGAAAATAGGTGACGCCGATATAGAGATCCATCATGCCTAGTATTCGCAGATAGAGCGGTTCCGAGAGGATACCAGTGGCAAAATACGACTGAAGACTCCCGGCACAAAAGACAATAACAACTCCCATTATTGCCTCGAAGACGCCCGTTATCCACATGACTACTGTGAATATTTTCTTCCATAGACTGGCCATTCTACCTCCCTTACATAAAAAAACCGTAACTATCCTTGTGGATAGGAAACAAACCTCAACTCACTTCCTGTGTAGCCTCAGGGCCTTTCCTCAAGAAGTGTAGTGTTACAGAGTTGAATCCTTACAGAGGTCAGTTCGAACTGTTAATGTTCAGGGAACTTAAATCCTACATATGTCCCAGAACTGATCCCCATCAATCCGAGTAAAGTATCACTGAATTCAGGCATTCTCAGATTTTCGTATACCTCAAAAATAAAAATTATCCCAAGCGCAATAGTCCAAATACAGATTTGAAAACGATGAAAGCTGAAATTTATGGGGGTGCCATAAGTTTCACCGTTATTTATACGCCTATCATCTGTAAGTAGGTCATAGATAAAACCACATGTACTACGCCCCTGCCCTGGATCAGGTATTCTCTCTTTTTTCTGTTGTATATTTATTAGTTTTATTTCCGCATCTGTACGTTTAGCGTCTAAGGATATGAGCTTATCGACCAGTTCATCCGCCGACATATTGGCTCCCTGAATACCTTTCTTCATATTCTTAAGGTCATCGATACGGGCTTTTAGAGTAGTCTCTTGCTCTGTAAGGGCGTTCTCATTATCAATCTTGTTCTTATCTATCAGAGCAGCTCCCAAAGCTGTGCCTGCACTGATTCCCATTAACCCGAGAACCGAACCTGTAATCGTACTGAGCTCTCCGGTGATGAAATAGAGATAGACATATGATGCGACTATAAGAAAAAACCATAAGGCCATCTGGGTACGTCCAATACTAAATGCCTTCTTAAGAGGTTCGCCGCCTTTAGTTGCTGGCTCAGGCCCTAGCTCCCTGATAATATTGGTACGATGGGCAAGGCAGATAAAGAGGATAATAGCAAGAAGAATTACACATGAAAAAATGTAGAACCATGTTTCGTGTATAATGACAAGTTGAAGTTTCACATCACTAGAGATTGGCACGTCTTCTTCCAGACCAACGCTGACAGTGACAGTTCCTGTAAGAGCCTTATCTCTCTGTTTGACCAGGGTTGCCACGTTGCCTTCGACCCTTCTTTACGCTCCAAGGTAAAGAAAAGTGTTCTATCTTGACTATTTTCTTGGAGGACTACCACATCTGCAAGAGGTAGACCATTTAAATAAGGTATAATTCTCTTATTGCTCTCATTGGCTTCTTGAACAAGCGTCTCAAGATTCGTCACCGTAAGGGTTATACGTTCGCCAAGCTCCGCACGTCCTATGCCTGTCTTGTCGATACGTTTTGTTTGAACCTTTGTAACTGACGGCAGCTCTGATGCCCACCCAATAGAATTGAACTGGAAGAGTACAGCAAGGATGATTAACACGACTAATCTGCTCTTCATATCCCGTCCTATAGTTAATATAAGAAGGTGGCGTTAAGCTATCAACAGAGACAAAGTGGTGCTGTATTTACTAACGAAATTTTAAGGTGTGTGAATGAGTACTCTTATATACCCGTAAGGCGAGAAGGTCAAGAAAAAAGAACGATCGAGTGCAAAGAAACAACTTCTTCACTGACTGAAGCATTGCGTGAGCCCTCTGTGAAGCGGGCCTATCCGTTAAGGTTCTTCTCTGCCGCTATCTCCCCCTCACGTACAATCACTACTGTGCCGCCCGTCACATCGACGACGGTGGAGCCAAGCCTTCCCGGCAACTGCCCCCCATCGAGGATGAGGTCAAGGTTGTCATCGAAGTAGCCTGCGACCTCTTCAGCCATTACGGGGCTAATCCTTCCGGTGGGGTTTGCGCTTGTGGTGGTAAGGGGCCTATCTATGGTGTCGAGAAGTTTCTGTGTCGTTGGATTATCCGATACCCTGACGCCTATCTTTCCGGTGCTGGCGGTGAGAAGTGGCGGAATTTGTGGTGATGCCTGGAGGATGATGGTGAGTGGTCCGGGCCAGAATTGCCTGATGAACTTTCTGGCAACGGGGGGGATATCCGCTGCCACCTGCTGCAGCATGACCGCATCCTTGACGAGGATGGATATGGGTTTGTCGAAGTCTCTTCCCTTGAGATGGAAGAGTCGCTTTACGGCGTTCTCGTTATAGGGGTTAACGCCGAGGCCGTAGAAGGTCTCAGTGGGGTAGGCGATGATGCCGCCCTGCTCAACAATTGCTTTCGCCTTTGCTAGTGCTGCCGGAGAGTCAGCCTTTAAGAGATCCACACCTCCCCTCAACACCCCGCCAGCTTCTTCGCCTTCTCTTCAACCCCCTTTGCAAGCTCAACCTTGTATGCGGCCAACTTGTCCCTGAGCCTCTTGCTATTTAGGGCAAGAATCTGGACGGCAAAGACACCGGCATTCCGGGCTCCCGCCTTGCCGATAGCCATGGTCGCGACTGGAATACCGCCCGGCATCTGTACCGTGGCAAGTAGGGCATCCATCCCCTTCAGGGGAGATGAGTCGATAGGGACGCCTATGACCGGGAGGGTCGTCTCGGCGGCAATGACGCCGGCCAGGTGGGCGGCGCTACCTGCCCCTGCGATGATAACCTTGAGGCCCCGTTCTGCGGCCGTTCTCGTGTACTCCGACGTCCTCGCCGGGGAACGGTGGGCCGACGAGACGGTTATCTCAACGGGGACACCAAACTTCTTGAGAATAGTTGTTGTCTCCTCCATCACGGGAAGATCGGAGTCGCTCCCAATGAGTATGCCTACAATAGCTTTTGCCATAATACCTCCACCTTCATTTCTCACTCATCACTTTACCGCCTTGGCGCCGATATCATGGCGGTAGTGCGCCCCGTCCCAGCTTATCTCATCAATTGCCCTATAGGTTTTTTTTATTGCCCGCTTTATCCCGACGCCCATTCCTGTTACGCCGAGGACACGGCCACCGGCTGTCACGAGTCTGCCGTCCTCCATTGCTGTTCCGCTGTGGAAGACGACTAGGTCCTTCATCTTTGCAACCTTTTCAAGGCCCGTGATCTCATGCCCCTTTTCGTACTCTGCCGGGTATCCTTCCGACGCCATGACGACGCAGAGGGCCGTCCGTCTATCCCACTTGATCTTCGCCTTGGCCAGCTTACCGTCAACGGCTGCGAGAAGGAGAGGCAGGAGGTCCGACTCCATCCGCATGAGGATGGGCTGCGTCTCGGGGTCGCCGAAGCGGCAGTTGAATTCGAGCACCTTCGGGCCGTCATCTGTCATCATGAGGCCCACATAGAGGACCCCCCGGTACGGCGTTCCATCCTCCTTCATGCCACGAACAAGGGGGAGCATGACATCATTCACTATCTGCTCCTGTAGCTCCTCCGATATGGGAGCGGGCGAGTAGGCACCCATGCCGCCCGTATTAGGCCCCTCATCGCCGTCGTAGATCGGCTTGTGATCCTGCGCCGGCGCTAGGGGGAGGACGGTCTCTCCATCGCTGATGGCGATGAGGGATATCTCGTGACCGACGAGAAACTCCTCGACGACCACCCTCTTTCCGGCGTCGCCAAAAGCCCTATCCTTCATAATCAGGTCGATGGCGAGGAATGCCTCATCCATGGCTGGACAGATGAGAACCCCCTTTCCCGCAGCAAGGCCGTCGGCCTTAATAACGAGGGGCGGGTGATGCTTCTCCGCGTACTCCTTCGCCTTCTCAGCGTCGGTAAAGGTTCTGTAGGCGGCGGTCGGTATGCCGTGCTTCTTCATGAGCCTTTTCGCGAAGGACTTACTCCCCTCCAGCCGGGCAGCCGCCTTCGAGGGGCCGAAAACCCGGAGCCCCGCCTTTTCAAAGGTGTCGGTAATCCCCAGGGTCAGGGGGAGTTCGGGCCCCACAACGGTGAGACCAACCTTCTTCTCAAGGGCAAACTCCTTCAGTCCCTTTATGTCATCGACGCCGATATCGACACACTCGGCAACCTCACCGATGCCGGGGTTGCCCGGCGCGCAGAATATCTTTGTCACTCTCTTGCTCTGGGCCAGCTTCCACACCAGGGCGTGTTCACGACCACCGGAACCGACTACGAGTATCTTCATAGTAACTCCTCCAAGATTTTACCGATTTAAGGAAGGTCTGATTTATTCAGGCCTTCACTATTGCAAAAAGCATAAACTCACACAAAGGCACAAAGCTCACAAAGGTAACCCATTCATAGCAAATATATTCTCTTTGTGCCTTCGTGCCTCCGTGTGAAACAAAAGTTTTGGCACTTTTATCACTATTCTTAAATTTTCCCCTAATGCCTGAAGTGGCGCATGCCCGTGAAGACCATCGCTATCCCGTGCTCGTCGGCAGCCTTTATGACCTCCTCGTCCCTGACAGAACCGCCGGGCTGGATGATGGCCGTCACCCCCGCCTCCTTCGCCTTATCCACGTTGTCCCTGAAGGGGAAGAAGGCATCCGAGGCCATGACCGAACCGACTGTGTCGAGTCCCGCGTCGCCCGCCTTCTGGACGGCGATCCTCGTCGAGTCAATACGGGACATCTGGCCCGCCCCGATGCCGATGGCCTGTGTCCCCTTTGCGAAGACAATGGCGTTGCTCTTCACATGTTTGCAGACGCTCCATGCAAAGAGGAGGGCCTCAAGCTCTTCCTCGGAGGGCCCCCTTTCGGTCGCCGTCTTCAGATCCCCAGCCGACTCCCAATCGGGCGTCTGGATAAGGACACCACCGGCAACAACCTTCATATCGACGCCGTGAGAGCGGTCTCCCTGGGGAGGGAGAAACTCACTGACTGGCATTTCAAGGAGGCGCAGGTTCTTCTTACCCTTCAGCACCGCAAGGGCCCTCTCATCAAAGCCGGGGGCAATGACAACCTCCAAGAAGAGCTTTGTCAACTCCTCCGCCGTCTCCCCCTCGACCATCCTGTTAAAGCTGACTATCCCGCCGAAGGAAGAGACGGGGTCGCATGTAAGGGCCTTCAGGTAGGCGTCGAGGCTCCCCCCCTTCGAGACGGCCACACCGCACGGATTGTTGTGCTTTACTATGACAGCGGCGGGTTCGTGAAACTCCCGGACTACCCTGAGGGCCGCATCTACATCAAAGATATTATTAAAGGAGAGCGCCTTCCCGTGAAGCTGCTTTGCTCCCGCCAGCCCGGCACTGTCCCGTGGTGAAACCGAATCGCTGAAGAAGGCGGCACTCTGGTGAGGGTTCTCACCGTAACGCAGATCCTGTACCTTCCTGTACTGGACGGTAAAGGTCTCCGGGTAGAGACACTTTGCCTCGCCGTCGGTCACGGCGCCGAGATAGTTGGAGATAGCGCCGTCGTACCGGGCGGTAAGCTGGAAGACCTTTCTGGCAAGGGAGAAGCGCGTCCCCGGCGAGAGGGCCCCGTCATTCGCCTTCATCTCTTCGAGGATGCCCCCGTAGTCGCCTGGCTCTGTTACCACGGCCACATCGTTATGATTTTTCGCTGCGGCCCTCAGCATTGTCGGTCCGCCGATATCGATATTCTCAATGGCCTCCTCGAAGGTGCAGCCACCGGCAATGGTCTTTTCGAAGGCGTAGAGGTTGACCACCACCATATCGATGGGTGGTATCTCGTGCTCCTCCATCGCCTTCATGTGTTCCTCCCTGTCCCTCATGCCGAGTATGCCGCCGTAGATCTTCGGATGGAGCGTCTTAACCCTCCCGTCGAGCATCTCCGGGAAGCCGGTGTAGGATGAGATGGGCACAACGTCGATACCCTCCTTTTGCAAAAGCTCTCCCGTCCCCCCCGTCGAGATAATATCCACCCCCATCGCCGAGAGAGAGCGCGCAAACTCCACAACGCCACTCTTATCGGTAACACTTATTACTGCCCTCCTGATCTTCTTCATCGTCTATCCTTTCTTCTTGCTATTTTTCATCACTCTTATTGCGTACAACATTCTTTATCAGGCGACCGCAAAGTTGATCTCCTTCATAAATTCCCGCTGAAAATGCTTGCTCCCCGAAAGGGAGAGGTACCTCGCTCTCTTGGCGATCCCCTCCGCCTCCTCACGCTTCTCCTCAGAGCGGAGGGCCAGTATGGCGCCATCCAGGGCGGCGTCGCCGAGGAAGGTAAGTTTCCCCAACCACCTCTCATCGAGAAGACCTATAGCTACCAGGTCCTCCTCTCTCAAATTACTCCCGAAGGCTCCGGCAATGTAGACCTCCTCTATCTCATCGGGCTCCACTCCTGCCCGCGCCACGGCAAGGGTTATACCGGCCCGGATGGCCGACTTGGCGAGTTGGAAGGCCCGTATGTCTCCCTGAGTGAGGGCAATATCACCCTTTGCCCCTTTGTGGAGGATAAAGGAGTTTCCCTCCTCTCCCTCCACTATCCTGTTGGCCAGGTTGCCGTCAATCTCGTCCCTACCCTTTACCCTCCCCGAACTATCTATTACCCCATTATGAAGGAGGTTGGCAACCACATTCAGGAGACCGGAGCCGCATATTCCCTTCGCCACTCCCCCACCTATCACATCGAGGTGCACCTTGCCGCCCTCTATCGAGATGCCCCTTATGGCGCCGTTCTCCGCCACCATGCCGCTTTCCACCTCGCCCCCCTCGAAGGCCGGGCCCGCCGCCGCAGAGGTAACAAAGAGTCCCTTGTCGCTCTTAACCGCCATTTCGCTGTTTGTCCCGATATCGACAGCCAGTGTGGGTCTCGTGACCTCATCCATCCCCGTCGCGAGGATAACCGCAACCGTATCTCCTCCTACAAAGCCGCTCACAAGAGGGAAGGCGTAGAACCACGCCCCCTCCTCCATGCCGTTGAGACCAACCTCCTGCGCCGACATCCGCTGGGCCTCCTTGAAGATGGGCCGGTACGGCACCTTGCCGAGTGAGGCCGGGGAGATTCCCATGAGGATATGCTCAATGGCCGGGTTGCCGACCGCCGTCACTCCTCTTATTCCCCCATCGGCGGGGCGGAGTTCCGTCACAATTTTCTGGAGCGCCCCGATCAGCTTGCCTTGCAGTGTTGAAAGGAGTTCTGGCTCCTCCATTACAGCCTTTACCCGCTCCAATATATCCTTACCCCATTCGGTCTGGGGGTTCGGTAGCGATACCGTGCCAACCTCCCTGCCGCTGCCAAGCGCTATGAGGCTGCCAACAATGGTCGTCGTCCCCACATCAAATGCTATACCGTACTTTTCCGCCACTATCTATCTCCTATTCATGAACCTGGAAGAATAACATACATTGTCTCTATGGCTAAGCCATCATCTGGGAATAGGAACCGAGCCCAGGATGTATTTTATATCGTCATCCTCCAGGGTAAATCCGCCGCCGACATAGTACGATTCTAGGTTCACCTTGCTGACGAAGTCGTCGTAGCCGCCGGAGAGGAAGAAAAACTTTGCGATACTATAGCGCAAACCGGCCTTGAGGTGGGGGTTCCTCGTCTGGTCAAAATCGAAGGCATCAAATGTAAATGTTATCTTGTCATCCCATAGGTGGTAGTCCAGACCCACTCCGCCAGTCGATTCGAGTAGACCGCCACGGAGGGTCAGGCCGCCAAGCCGTCTGGCAACCTGGGCGCTAAACTTGAGATCGTCGGTGGTTTTCACCTCACGAACAGTCGTTGTCGTACCCCCTGTTGTTGTCTCCCGCGTCTCCACACTCCTCGTGCCGATGGGATCATCCACAATCTCAAGGAGGTAGTACCTGTCCGCCTTGGGCTGGAGCTTGAGGGAGAAGTAGCTCTTAGTCTCCTCAATATCGGTGAGGTACTCCGCCCGGTAGCTGAGAAAGGTCTTGAAGCTCTCTATCCTTCCTATGGTGCTATTGATACCCGTGAGGGCCTTGTTGAAATTATCGTGGGTCTCCGGCTCGTTGATCAGCTTTCCCAGCGTCCCCTCCCCCCTATCTATCTTGTCGGCAATCCTGGCTACCCTTGAGAAGGATTCATCTATCTTGGGCTCAACATTCATGACCATCCTGTTGACGGTATCCATGGTCTCCTCAAGCTTGAGGGATGCCTGTTCAAAGCTGCGAATACTCCCCTCCAGGGATCCCCTGTTATCGGCGATGAAGCTGTTAAACTCGTCGGTAATATTCCGCAATCCCTTCACAACCTCCGGCCCCTCCTCCTTCAAGAGGTGGGAGAAGGTCTCAAAATTTCCCAGCGTTCGACCTATCCTCTCCTCATTAGCGGCGACAATCCTGTTCATCCTCCTCGTCAGTTCACCCAGGTTAACAACGATCTCTCTCAGGTTTCTCTCCCCTGCGACACCCCCGAAGACACCGGCAAGGCTGCTGCTCACCTCCTTGATATCGGCGGCGGCATCGCCCAGGATGGTAATAAACTTCTCCAGATCGATATACTGTTGTGTCCTGGTTATGGTGTCGCCAGCTTCCAGGAGAGGCGCATTAGGTGAGCCGGGGATAAGCTCCAGGTACCGCTCACCCAAGACCCCCTGGGTGGTGAGTACGGCGACAAAGTCGGCGCCTATCCGTGCATCCTTTGTGAGCATTAGGGTAAGCTTCGCCTTGTTGCCATCTAGGGTGATCTGTTTCACCCTCCCCACCTCCACCCCGGCCACACGGACCGAGCTGTCCTTGTCCAGTCCCGCAACGGAATCGAAGCGAACGAAGAGTTCATACCCTGCCGACTTGCCGATGCTTACCCCGCCAACCTTCAGGGACATGTATACGAGGAGGAGTATCCCCAGGATGACGAAAAGTCCTACCTTTGCCTCGGATGTCAGTCGCATAATAAAAAGAGCTGCCACCAGGCAGCACACGCAGTTTTAATCAGTAGACCTTTATCGGTCCCTCCGCCTTTCCCTCAACAAACTGTCTCACCACCGGATTATCCGACCCCTTTATCTCCTCACTGCTCCCCTCCGCCACGATCCTCCCCTCGTGGAGCATGGCGATCTTGTCCGCCGTCTTGTAGGTCAGAGCAATATCGTGGGTGATGGCAATATAGGTTGTCTTGAGCTGACGCTGGGTGTCGATCATGAGCTGGGCAATGGCGTCGCTCATGATGGGATCGAGACCCGTCGTCGGTTCATCGAAGAGGACGATCTCCGGATCCATGATGATGGCCCTGGCTAGACCGACCCGTTTCTTCATCCCGCCGCTCAGGTCAGCGGGCATCATATCCTCCACACCTACCAGGCCTACCCTCTTCAGCTTCTCCTCTACCGCGCTCCTGATCTCCTTCTGTTTAAGCCCCGTATGTTCCCTCAGCGGGAAACCGACATTCTCGGCAACGGTCATGGAATCGAAGAGAGCGGCCCCCTGAAAGAGCATACCGAACCGCCGCCTGATCTCATTCCACTCTCCCTCGGTAAGCTTTGTCAACTCCCTGTCATCAAGCTCTATCCGTCCCGAATCAGGTTTCAGTAGACCAATGATGTGCTTGATGAGAACACTCTTCCCCTCGCCGCTCCTCCCTATAATGACGGTAATCTTTCCCTCCTCAATGTCGAGATTGACGCCATCGAGGACCACCTTGCCATTAAAGGACTTTTTTATGTCACTAATTTTTATCATATAGCCCGACTGCTTTCAAGCTTGCACAGGGGTGAGGCCGTAACAGCCTATCAATACATTAACGACGTCATAAGATAATCCGAGGCAAGGATAAGGACACATCCCAAAACTACCGAACGTGTAGCGGCCTTCCCCACCCCCTCCGCACCGCCTGAGGCATTGAAACCGTAGTGGCAGGCAACAAGAGTCAGGATGAGGCCAAAGACAGAGGACTTGACGAGACCGTCCATGAGGTCACCAAAGGTCAAATAGTCCACCGTCCTCGCAATGTAGACCCCCGAATTAATCCCCAGCATCTTCACAGCGACGATATACCCCCCCACTATCCCCACAAAGCTGGCTATGATGGAGAGTATGGGCAGCATCAGCAGACCGGCAAAGATTCGCGGGGTCACGAGGTATCGTATCGGATTGACCGCCATGGTGGTAAGGGCGTCGATCTGCTCCGTCACCCTCATGGTGCCAAGTTCGGTTGCCATTGCCGAACCGGCGCGACCGGCAACCATGAGACCGGTAAGGACCGGGCCAAGCTCCCGCGCCATGCTGAGAGCCACCGCCGGAGCGACCATGCTCTCGGCTCCAAAACGCTTGAGGGCCGTATAGCTCTGGAGGGCCAGCACCATGCCGGTAAAGGTTCCCGTCAGGATTACAACAAAGAGGCTCTGTACGCCGACAAATTCGAGCTGTTTGACGATGTTGCGCCACTTGAAAGGGGGAACAAATAGCCACATCAACGACTGGGTGAGCATCGTGCCCATCCGCCCGCACACCTCGACAACCACCCTGGTAGTCCCTCCTACCCTCTCGAGGCCATTGCTCATTTATAGACCCTCGGCACCCGTGCGCTTATATTGCAGAATATCTCATAGGAGATGGTTCCCGCCTTTTCGGCTATCTCCTCAACCCTTATCTCCTCCTCCCCCTGCCTTCCGAGGAGGACCACCTCATCCCCGACGCTTACACCCTCAATGGAGGTGACATCAATCATGGTAAGGTCCATACAGATCGTCCCTGTTACTCCGACCCTCCTGCCCCGCACGAGGAGTTCTCCCGACCCGGAGAGAGACCGTGAATAGCCGTCACCGTAACCGACCGGTATGGTCGCTATCAGACTCTCCCTATCTGTGACATACCTCCTGCCGTAACTCACAGGGAAGCCCTCGGGGACCCTCTTGAGTTGCAGGATCACTGTCTTTACCGCCATAACAGGCCTGAGGTCGATCTTCTCACTGAATTGTCTGCCGGGGTAAGAGCCGTAGAGCATTATTCCCGGTCTGATGAGATTGAAGTGTGAGGCGGGAAGAGCCACTGCTGCAGCGCTGTTGGCCGTATGGATCAGCTCCGGGTCGTACCCCCTGCCACGAATCGTCTCCACCACCGCGAGAAAGGAGGCGAGCTGCTTCTCGGCATAGCTCCTCTCTTCCTCATCGGCTGTAGCAAAGTGGGAAATTACCCCCGCGAGATGTATATTATCGAGCCCATTAAGTTTATCCAGGAAGGGGGGCACCTGATGGGGGAGGAGCCCCAGCCGTCCCATACCAGTATCGACCTTCAGGTGTATATCAGCAACCCTTCCGGCCCCCCTCGCCGCATCGTTGAGATCGGTAATCGTCCTTATATCGAAAACTACCGGGGTAAGATTGTAATGGAGCACGCACTCTGACTGGTTGGGGTATGTCCCCCCCAACACTACGATAGGGGCCTTAATGCCTGCCTCCCTCAGCGTAGCCCCCTCCTCACAGATGGCGACGCCAAAGAAATCACACCCCTCAGCTTCGAGCACCCTTGCCACCTCAACTGCGCCGTGGCCGTAGGCGTTAGCCTTCACGACGGCCATCACCTTCACCGATGGCGGCGCCACCTCTCTTAAAGCGGCAAAATTGTGCCTCAGCGCAGAGCGGTCAATGACAGCGACGGTTGGCCTTCTCTCCACTCTATCTAATCCTCCAGCTATAAAGGGTCATGGGATGGTTAAGGGTTTGACATACTAAGCCACAGCGGCTTTAATTGCTTGAAAAATAGCACTAATCATCAATAAGTGTAAAGGGAAAACTGGGGAGAAGAGCCCCTCCTGGGACAACAGCAATTAACGGCATGAAAAGCAAGGAACGGGAGTGGTAACTTTATGACAGGGCGGCAGTAACCGGGAAGAATAGGGCGGCTTGCCAGTAAGCCCGCCGTATTCATGAATTACCGTAAAGACGCTGATTTACACGGAGGGACGCCGTAGTCGAAGGCTTCAGCCTTCGCTTGCACTGACCCATCCCCCCTTCTCAACGCTTTGTGGCGGATAATAGATTTGTAAGCCCCCTGTATTTATGATAAATATTTCCAAATACCAACAGCGTTTGATGGAGACAGAGAAACATGTTTCCATACCTTATGTGGATTAATCTAATGGTTAGGCAGACAGAGAAAAGGAAAGCAAATGACCGACATGAAAAATAACGGTGCCAACCTTGGTTTTGAGAACAAATTATGGGCAATGGCCGACAAGATGCGCGGCCACATGGATTCAGGCGAGTATAAACACGTCGCACTCGGTTTGATCTTCCTCAAATACATTTCGGACGCCTTCCAGACCAAGTACGACGCCCTCAAAGCGACAGCCGAGAGCGACTACACCGACCCCGAGGACCGGGACGAATACGCGGCTGCCAATGTCTTTTGGGTACCGAAGGAAGCGCGCTGGCAAAAGATTCAGGCCGAGGCCAGGCAACCGACCATCGGCAAGATCATCGACGACGCGATGACGGCCATTGAAAAGGAAAACCCGACCCTCAAGGGCGTGCTTCCCAAGGAGTACTCGCGCCCGGCGCTCGACAAGCACCGCCTGGGCGAGTTGATCGACGTTATTGGGACCATCGGCCTTGGCGATGAGGCTTCACGCTCCAAAGATTTGCTGGGCCGCGTGTACGAATATTTCCTTGGACGATTTGCTGCCGCCGAAGGCAAAGGCGGCGGTGAGTTCTACACCCCGCAATGCGTGGTGCAGCTGCTCGTGAAAATGATCCAGCCCTACAAGGGGCGCGTCTTCGACCCCTGTTGTGGTTCGGGCGGGATGTTTGTTCAGTCTGAACGCTTCGTCGAAGAGCACGGCGGTCGTCTGGGTGACATTGCCGTCTATGGTCAGGAATCGAACCCGACCACCTGGAAGCTGGCGAAAATGAACCTCGCCATCCGGGGTATCGACGCCAACCTTGGCCAGCATCAGGCCGACAGTTTTCATAACGATCTGCACAAAGACCTCAAGGCCGACTTCATACTGGCCAATCCGCCGTTCAACATGTCCGACTGGGGCGGCCAACGCCTGAAGGAAGATGTGCGCTGGAAGTTCGGTACGCCGCCAGCCAATAACGCCAACTACGCCTGGATACAGCATTTCATCCATCACCTCGCGCCCACCGGGATCGCTGGCTTTGTTCTGGCCAACGGCTCCATGTCTACCAGCACAACCAGCGAGGGCGACATCCGCCAGGCAATGATCGAAGCGGATATGGTCGATTGCATGATCGCCTTGCCGGGCCAGCTTTTCTACACCACGCAGATCCCGGTCTGCCTATGGTTCGTCACCCGCTCCAAGAAGGCGGACAATAAACGCGGCTACCGTGACCGAACGGGGAAAACGCTCTTCATTGACGCACGGCGCATGGGCACACTGGTGGACCGTGTTCATCGCGAACTTTCCCCCGAGGACCTTGAGGCCATCGCGGGTGTATATCACAACTGGCGCAATCTCCCCTCTACCTCTGGGAGAGGGGCCGGGGGTGAGGGTACGCAGTATAAAGACAAGGCGGGGTGGTGGAAGTCCGCCACGCTTGATGACATCAAAGGCCACAGTTACGTCTTGACCCCCGGCCGCTACGTCGGCGCGGAAGAGATCGAGGATGACGGGGTGACCTTTGAAGAGAAGATGTCGGAACTGTCCTCAGAACTGTATGAACAATTCGCCAAGGCCGATCAGCTTGAAGCCACTATTAAAAAGAATCTAAAACATCTGGGGTATGGAGAGTAGGTCATGATTGCATACGATAAATTTCAGAAAGCACTCAAGCATCTTGAGCTTCAGTACAAAAACTACAAAACGCTCGATCAGGACCAGCCGGAACTGATTCTCGAGGCCGTAGCGGAATCGGTCATTCAGCGGTTTGAAACCTGTTATGACACCTTATGGAAAGTGCTGAAACGTTATTTAGTGGAAGAACTGGGACTTCCCGAAGTTCCCAATAGCCCCAAGCAGGTGATCCGCTTGGCCGGTGAAAACAAGCTATTTGCCTCATCCATTGAGCAGTGGCTGAAATATGCGCAGGCTCGCATAGATACCGCCCACGATTACAGCGGAGAAAAAGCCACCGGTGCCCTCGATCTGATGGATGATTTTATTGACGATGCCCTCGGCCTCTATCAAACCATGAGCGGAGAGAGCTGGGAGTGACCGACGCAGTTGACATCACCACCAGCCAGCGCAAGACCATTCTTGGTCTGCTGAAAAGATACCTGCCGAATGTCAAAGTCTGGGCCTACGGCTCCCGCGTTAAGTGGAGATCCCGCCCCGAGTCGGATCTGGATATGGTCGTTTTTACCTCGCCCGATCAAAAAAGAGAGGTGTCCGATTTGAAGGAGGCCCTTGAGGAAAGCAACTTGCCGTTTCGGGTGGATGTATTTATCTGGGATGAGGTGCCGGAAGGTTTCAGAAAAAATATTGAGGCGGAGCATGTGGTGTTGCAGGAGAGGCAAGAGCAGAGGGTTGCGAATGAGTGGCGTCAAAGCACTTGGGGCGAGGAAATTTCACTCGAATACGGAAAAGCTATCCGTGGCTACAAAGATGCTGAAGGACCATATCGTGTATACGGAACAAATGGCCCGGTGGGCTGGACGTTTGAACCACTTGCTCCAGGACCCGGCGTAATACTTGGTAGCAAGAGGGCTTATCGTGGGGTAGAATACTCAAAGGACCCTTTCTTTGTTATTGATACTGCCTACTATGTGAAGCCAAAAACCAATCTTCACATGCGATGGCTCTATTACGCGATCAAACATTACAACCTTGGCGAAATAGACGATGGTTCACCGATTCCGTCAACCACTCGGGCAGCAGTCTATGTTCGTGACGTTAAGATTCCCTCGTTTGAGGACCAACGTGCCATCGCCCACATCCTCGGTTCGCTGGATGACAAGATCGAGTTGAACCGGCAGATGAATTGCACGCTGGAAAAGATGGCCCAGGCCATTTTTAAAAGTTGGTTTATCGACTTCGACCCGGTTCGCGCCAAAGCCGAAGGCCGCGACCCCGGCCTGCCCAAAGAGGTCGCAGACCTCTTCCCCGACAGCTTCGAAGAGTCCGAACTTGGGGAGATACCGAAGGGGTGGACCCCAAGAGTGGTTAGTACTCTTCTCGATATAAACCCTCGCCTCGCGCTTTCAAAAGGAACAGTAGCACGATATGTCGACATGAAGGCACTTCCCACAAGCGGGTTCTCTGTGACAGCTGTAATCGAGAAAGAGTTCAAAGGAGGAGCGAAGTTTCAACAGCATGATGTCTTACTGGCACGTATAACGCCATGTCTCGAAAACGGAAAGACCGGGCTGGTTGACTTCCTAGACGGTGAGGAAGTGGGTTTTGGCTCAACTGAATTCATCGTGTTACGTGGCAGAAACGGGATAACAAAAGAGTTCGTATATTGCTTGGCGCGCGACGACCAATTTAGGCGACACTGTATTTCCAGTATGGTTGGATCTTCTGGGAGACAACGTGTACAGAACGCATGTTTCGATCACTTTGTTCTTGCAGAAGCGTCTGAATCTATCTTGACCGCATTCAGCGAACGTGTGCGACCTGTGTTTGAGAAGATCACAGAGAACTCGCTTGAGTCGGTCATGCTATCTAAGCTTCGCGATACTCTTCTCCCCGAAATGATCTCCGGTGAACTGCCCATCCCCGATGCGGAGAAGATACTGGAGGGCGTTGAATGAGCGAAGCAGGCACAGTCGCAAGGTCGGACACACCGAGAAGCCATTCGATCCTCGAAATGTCTTGCGACGAAGCACGAGCGTTTCTGTTGAAACAAGAAAGTTATTGTCATCTTGACATGCCTCCCTATTTCCAGTTCAACGGTTTGCTTGATGGGGTAGCAGAGGTACTTGACGGAAAAAGACTCTCGGATTTCCAGAGCAATAGCCAGAGCCCCAAGGACTTTGATGACGTAGATCATTTGATCCTGAACAACAAAGATGGCCAGTACGCTTGGCGTCCGATAGAGATCATTCATCCCGCACTATACGTTTCTTTGGTCAACCGAATCACAGAAACGGATCATTGGAACCAGATTCTTGAGAGATTTGATGGGTTCAGCAATAACGACAAGATCAAGTGTCTCAGTTTGCCTGTTGAATCGTTGACTGAAGAAAAAAACAAGGCCGAGCAGATTTCGCATTGGTGGCATGTGGTCGAACAAAAATCCATTGAGTTGGCACTGGATTATGAATTTGTGATCAATACCGACATTACCAACTGCTATGGTGCAATCTACACACATTCAGTCGCTTGGGCGCTCCACACAAAATCGAAGGCGAAAGAAAAGCGGAGATGCAACTCCCTTCTCGGCAATATTATCGACAACCATATACAAGACATGCGCCATGGACAAACAAATGGCATTCCCCAAGGTTCCGTGTTGATGGACTTCATAGCAGAGATGGTACTAGGTTACGCAGACACCGAGTTGACAAAGAAGATTACTGACCAAGAGATTGAAGATTACCACATTCTCCGCTATCGGGATGATTGCCGTATCTTTGTGAACAATTCACAAGACGGGGAGCGGATACTAAAGTCTCTCACGGAAGTGATGATAGGCCTTGGACTCAAACTACACCACGCGAAAACATTAGCAAGCAGTGAAATAATCCGCGCGTCGATTAAAGACGAGAAGCGGAGTTGGATAAGCCGAAAGCAGTATGAAAAAAACCTGCAGAAGCACTTGTTGATTATTCATGACCACAGCACGGCATATCCCAATGCTGGGAGTCTGGTGAAATCCCTGGGAGAGTTTCAAAAGCGACTTAGCGGGCTATCCAAGTGTGACCAATCCCTTCCATTGATTAGCATTGTTGTTGACATTGCTTGTCGTAACCCGAAGACCTACCCCATGTGCGCAGCGATATTGAGTAAATTGCTTAGCTTTCTTGATAGCAATGAAGCAAGGCAATGTGTCATCAAGAGGATCAAGAACAAATTTTCTCTGATACCGAATACCGGACATATACAGATATGGCTTCAACGGATTACCCTCCCGTTTGCTCCAGACACAGAATTTGATGAGCCTCTATGCCGCTTAGTATCTGGCTGCGATGAGTCGATTTGGAACAATGAATGGATATCGTCGAAGGACTTGAAAAATGCTCTTGATGCAAAGCAGATAGTTGATGAGGACCGTGTGGCGAAACTTGCGCCAATTGTCCCTGCTGAAGAGGTCGAACTCTTCATATCGAAAGCCGAGGACTACTAATGCTTCGCATCACCGAAGACGCCATCGAACAGACCACCCTGGCGTGGCTGGAAAATCTAGGCTACGAAATTGCCCACGGACCGGATATATCGCCTGACGGCGATACACTCACCCCGTCCCTCTCCCAGTGGGAGAGGGAGAGTTACACCGACGTTGTGCTCGTCGGGCGGCTTCGCTCAGCACTGGAGCGTATCAATGCTGCCTTGCCTGCCGATGCCATCGACGAAGCCATCCGCAAGATCACCCGTCCCGAGAGTCCATCCCTGATCGAAAACAACCGGGCATTTCAAAAGATGCTCACAGATGGCGTTGATATTTCGTGGATGAGCGCAGAGGGCGAGAAACACGACAAGGCATGGCTGGCGGACCCGGCCAATCCCGACAAGAACGACTGGCTGGCGGTCAATCAGTTTACCGTCGTGGAGAATAAGCGCGAGCGGCGGCCGGATATTGTTATATTCGTCAACGGCTTACCGCTGGCGGTCGTGGAGTTAAAAAACGCGGCCGATGAGAAGGCTACCATTCGCCACGCTTTCAACCAGCTGCAGACTTACAAGGAGCAGATTCCCTCGCTGTTTGTCTACAACGAGCTGCTCATTATTTCCGATGGCATCAGGCCCGCGCCGGTACATTGACGGCCGGATGGGATCGCTTTATGCCGTGGCATACTATCAACGGGACCGACTTGTACCGTGAACCCGGCAACGAAAAGCAGTCCTACGGCGTGGTGCAGCCCGGCCTGGAGACCCTTCTCAAGGGAATGTTCGACCGTAGCTGGATCCTGGATTACTGCCTCAATTTTGTCACCTTCGAGTATGACGGTGGTGACACGACGTCCATCGCCAAGAAGGCGGCGGGATATCACCAGTATCATGCCGTGAACAAGGCGGTTGAATGCACGCTTTCCGCCTGTGGAATCGAGGCTCCGGCCAATCTGCAATACGGCCGGTTTCTGGAGGCAGAAGCGGCTGATCCCTTTGCTGTACGCGAACCGACTGCACCCTATAGCATAGAGAGAGAATTCGGAGACAAGCGCATCGGGGTGGTGTGGCATACCCAGGGCTCGGGTAAAAGCCTGTCGATGATGTTCTATGCCAGCAAGGTGATACGCCATCCCTACATGGAGAACCCGACGGTACTGGTCATTACCGACCGCAACGATCTGGACGATCAGCTTTTCGGAACTTTCTCCAGCAACAAGGAACTCTTGCGCCAGATACCGGTGCAGGCAGGCGGCCGGGCGAATCTGCGGGAGCTGCTGCAAGTTGCTTCTGGAGGCGTTGTTTTTTCCACCATCCAGAAGTTCCTGCCGGAAAAGAAGGGCGACAGCTATCCGCTACTGTCTGAGCGGCGCAATATCGTGGTCATTGCGGATGAAGCACATCGCAGTCAATACGATTTTATCGACGGCTTCGCCCGGCACATGCACGACGCCTTGCCGAATGCCTCCTTCATTGGTTTCACCGGCACACCCATTGAAAATGATGACAGGAGCACGCCCGCCGTCTTTGGTGACTACATCGACAAATACGACATTCTCCGCGCGGTCGAGGATGGGGCTACCGTTCCGATTTACTACGAAAGCCGTTTGGCGCGGATTGAATTGGACGAGGCCGAAAAGCCGACTATCGATCCTGAGTTCGAAGAGATCACCGAAGGCGAGGAAGAGGAGAGCCGCAAGCAGCGGATGCGGAGCAAATGGGCCTCCATAGAAGCCATGGTTGGGACCGAGAAACGTATCGGCCTCGTGGCCGCTGACCTGGTGGATCATTTCGAGGCGCGACAAGAGGCGATGGACGGCAAAGCCCTGATCGTCTGCATGAGCCGCCGCATCTGCGTGGATATGTATAACGCCATCGTCAAACTGCGCCCGGATTGGTACGGCGACGATGATACCAGGGGCCGTGTCAAGATAGTCATGTCGGGGTCGGCATCCGACGAATTAGCCTGGCAGCCACATATCCGCACCAAAAGAGCCCGTGAGGCCATGGCCAAGCGGTACAAAGACGAGAAAGACGAACTGAAACTCGTGATTGTACGTGACATGTGGCTGACCGGCTTTGACTGTCCGAGTATGCACACAATGTACGTGGACAAGCCCATGGGCGGTCACAACCTGATGCAGGCTATAGCCCGCGTGAACCGGGTGTTCCGTGACAAACCGGGCGGCCGGGTAGTCGATTACCTCGGGTTGGCGGATGCCCTGAAACGAGCCCTTGCGAATTACACGGCAAGTGGCGGCAAGGGCGGGGCGACCCTCGACCAGAACAAAGCCGTCGCGATCCTGCTGGAAAAGTACGAAGTTGTCCGCGACATGCTCCACGGATTCAATTATGCCCCCATTGTTAAAGCGCCAGCGGCGCAGCGCATGACCGGCATCGCCCAGGCTATGGAGTTCATTCTGGGCCTTGAAGATGGGAAGAAACGCTACCTCCAGGCCGTGACCATTTTGTCCAAGGCATTCGCGCTTGCGGTTCCCCATGAAGAAGCTCTGGCAATTCGGGACGAGGTTGGATTGTTTCAGGAAATCCGTGCAAGCCTGGTTAAGGCAACGGTTTCCGACTCCGAAAAGTCGCCCGAGGAAATGGAGACAGCGATTCGCCAGCTTGTATCACGTGCCGTGTCCTCATCCGAGGTCGTTGATATTTTCGCGGCGGCTGGTCTCGACAAACCGGACATCTCGATTCTTTCCGACGATTTTCTCGCGGAAGTGCAGCAGTTACCACAGCGAAAGCTTGCCCTTGAGCTGCTCAAGAAGTTGCTCAACAACGAAATCAAAACGCGGATGCGGAAGAACGTCGTCCAAGCGCGATCATTCGCCGAGATGCTGGAAGAGGCCATCAATAAATACCAGAACCGCGCCATCGAGGCGGCGGAGGTAATAGAGGAGCTTATCAAGCTCGCCAGGGAAATGCGGGAGGCGCAAAAACGTGGTGAGAACCTGGGGCTTAACGAAGACGAAATCGCCTTCTACGATGCCCTCGAAGTCAACGACAGCGCAGTCCAGCTACTCGGTGACGATACTTTGAAGTTGATTGCGCAGGAGTTGGTGAATTCAGTTAAACGGAGTGTATCCGTCGACTGGACAAAACGCGAAAACGCCCGCGCTCAAATCAGGGTCATGGTGAAGCGCATTCTCAGGAAATACGGATACCCGCCGGATATGCAAGCCAAGGCGACAGAATTGGTTCTCGAACAGGCAACGGTACTTTGTCAGGAGTGGATTGTTGAGTAAGTGCTAAGGAAGGTCTGATTAATTCAGGTCTTCCGAGATACATGGAAGTATCGCCATTTTCAGTGGCGGCAAGCCATTGAAAATGTGAGAAAAATAAAGAGCACTTTTATTTTTCGTTCCCTGAATAGTGGAAACATCCCACAGCTTCGCTGCGGCAGAGCTTCGATATGTAGTGAGTAGTTACATCTCTACTTCGTTTCTAGCTCCTGCATCGTGGAGCAGGAGATAAACTCACGAGGCATATTCAGGGATGAATTGTTCAGAGTATGGTCGCGGGGTCAGGTCTTTAATCTTGCACTGCAATAGAAACAGTAGCGAGATATGGCTATAATCAAAAAGAGGTTGCGGATTGTCTCGGCCTTCACTATTCTGTAAGAAGCAGAGTGATAAAATGGTACTCCTGTAATGCAAGCAACAAGACCCTAATGCACTACACACTACTGTTTATGAGTTCATCCCTCTAGCAGAAAGGCAGAAGATGGAACTGACTCTCTATCAGGTTGACGCCTTTACCGACAGGCTCTTTGCCGGCAATCCCGCCGCCGTCTGCCCCCTCGGCGAGTGGCTTACCGATGCAACACTTCAGGCCATCGCCGAAGAGAACAACCTCTCCGAGACGGCCTTCTACATCCCTTCGGGAGATGGGTTCCAGATTCGCTGGTTTACCCCCACAACAGAGGTGGAGCTATGCGGCCATGCTACGCTGGCGACAGCCCATGTTATATTTAATCGCACCGATTACGGGAGGGATACGATACGGTTTGGATCGAGAGGCGGTGAGCTGACCGTTACCCGTGACAACGACTGGTTGATCATGGACTTTCCGGCTCAACCTGCCACGCCGTGCGACTCACCGAAGGTATTGACCGAGGCTCTCGGAAGGGAGCCGGTGGAGGTGTTGTCCGGGCCGGACTATCTGGCGGTATTCGACAGCGAGGAGGTCATACTCGCCATACAGCCCGGCTTCGAGGCCTTAAAAAGGCTCGACCTGAGGGGCGTCATTGTCACCGCACCTGGGAGGGATGTCGATTTTGTCAGCCGCTTCTTCGCACCGAAGTTCGGGATTGACGAAGACCCCGTCACCGGCTCCGCCCACTGCACACTTGCCCCGTACTGGTCGGAGAGGGTCGATAAAGCCAGATTAACCGCCAGACAGCTTTCCAGACGGGGCGGTGAGATTATCTGTGAGGTAGGGGGCAGCCGTGTTGCGCTCTCAGGCAGGGCGATCACCTACCTGGAGGGAAAGCTTAACATCCGTATTCCATAATAACCTGAGTGTCAATTGTATCCCTATGTCGAGAAGTAATTGCCGACTCTCTGACACCTGTCACCTCGTCCCATCCCTTTAAACCCTCCAACCAACTGATTTTGTTGAAGTGCAACTTATGGCACGGTTGTTGCTTTATATCCAGTTAACAGACACGACTGGAGGTGAACCACATGGCAAAGTTTCTGACATTGGATATTATTCGAGACCTGAGAGGTCTTGTCTGGCTCAACACCCTATCCCTCCTATCCATCTTTTTCCTCTACGTCGTCAATGTCCAGGGGCATGTGCTCATCGTGGCAGTCATAGCGCTGGGGGCTGCCTTCTACACAGCCAACCACCTCTTTATCAATAGCTACGTCAAAGAAAAGATCGAGACACGTCTCACTTCATCCTATGAGGAGTTGAAGGAGAGTATGTCCTTTGATGACCTCACAGGCCTCTACAACCGCCGGGCCGGGATGGCTCGCCTCCATGAGGAGTTCGCCAGAGCACGGAGGTCGGGAGGGAATTTGACTCTTGCCATGGTGGATATTGACAACTTCAAGAAGGTAAACGATATGTACGGCCACCTCACGGGCGATCATGTCCTCAAGGATACTGCCGCCACCATCAAACAGTGGTTGAGAGAGAATGATATTGTATTCCGCTACGGCGGTGAAGAGTTTCTGATTATCCTTCCAGAGACAGAGGAGGGGCAGGCATTTACCCCCCTGGAACGGTTGAGGGCAAAACTCTCAGGCCATATAATAACTAACGGTCATCACATAAAGAGCTCGGTCAGCATAGGCGTGGCCTCACCACTAGAGACAGAGGAGGGCGAAATGAGCGTGATTCACCGCGCAGACCAAGCCCTCTACACCGCAAAAAGCATGGGACGGAACAGAGTCATCTGCAACACCGAAACACCCCTCCTGATCCAATAACCTCGCTTTATCCTCCCCTCCACCGACCCCTCACCCCTTATAAGGGGTGAGGGCCTTTCTTTGTCTGGGCTCTTAGAGTGAAAACAGGGTCAACTGTTTAAAATGGAATAGTCCTGTTTTAGACATCTTCCCATTTACACCCTCTTCAATATTTGTTACCATTTGCAATTAATCAGGCTCCACAAACAGGTGGTTCTGCAAACCCTATGCACAACAATGGGTTCGCTCTTGCCTCACGTTGATAATTATGGAACGCCGGGGTATAGAGAAGGTATCAAGAGCGTCATGACCATGAGAAGCTACCCACATTCCTCTCAGACAGCAACAAGCGTTTACACGACACAGTTATGAGCGACCTTACACCGGCAATGAGGCAGTACCTCTCGATCAAGGAGCGGTACAAGGACGCCGTCATCTTCTTCAGGATGGGCGACTTCTACGAGATGTTCTTTGATGACGCCAGGCTTGCGGCACGAGTGCTCGACATCACCCTCACCTCACGGAGTAAGGATAAGGATAACGGCATCCCCATGTGCGGTTTCCCCTACCACGCCGCAAATACCTATATAGCCCGACTCGTAAAGAACGGTCACAAGGTTGCAATCTGCGAACAGGTGGAGGACCCGAAGAGGGCCAAGGGACTTATCAAGCGGGAGGTAACGAATGTTATCACCCCCGGCGTCGCACTGAGTGACGAACTTCTGGAGGCAAAGTGTAACAACTTCATCGCCGCCATTTCGGCGGGAGTTGGAATTTACGGCCTCTCATACATGGATGTGACGACCGGCGAATTCAGGCTTGCCGAGTTCAGCAACCCGACCGCCCTCTCTGAAGAGGTTGCCAGGGTTGAACCGGCGGAGATTATTATCCGTGAGGGTGATGGCGGAGAGAGTGGCAAGGGAGAGGGGTGGAGGGAGTACCACCCACGCAAGATAACCACCCTGCCCGATTACGACTTCGACTACTCTCTAGCCGAGAGATACATCCTGGAGCATTTCGGCATCGCCTCTCTCGACGGTATCGGGTGCGCCCAAATGCGCGAAGGGACACGGGCCGCCGGGGCGCTCCTCAACTATGTGGGCGAGACGCAGCGCTCCACACTGGAACATATCAAGACACTCGTTCCCCTCTACCCCTCCAACTTTATGGTCATCGACACCACGACAAAGAGGAACCTTGAGATAGTGAGGACGATGCGGGATGGGGATAGGAAGGGGAGCCTCTTTGCCCTCCTCGACAGGACAAAGACGGCCATGGGCGGGAGGAGGCTCAGGGAGTGGATCAACTATCCCCTCACCGACGTCGATGAGATAGGCAAACGTCAGGACAGCATAGGAGAGCTTCTGGAAGAGAGGCATCTGAGTGGCGAGATCCAGGGCGCCCTCATCAAGGTTTACGATATGGAGCGGCTCATCGGCAGGATCGCCCTCGGCGCGGCTTCACCAAGGGACCTCGTATCGCTAAAGGATTCGTTGAATGTAGTACCGGTGATTAAGGGATATCTGGACGGTTTCAACTCGACCATCCTGAAAGGTATCCTTCTCGGCCTCGACGAGGTTGGAGAGATCACAACACTGATCGAGCGGGGCATAGTAGAGTCCCCTCCACTAACCCTCAAGGAGGGTGGGGTCATACGATCAGGCTTCAACGACGAGCTTGACGAAGTGAGAGAGATCAGCCGGGGCGGCAAGGAGTGGCTCGCACGTCTGGAGGCACAGGAGCGGGAGAGGACGGGGATCACCTCACTCAAGATATCGTACAACAGGGTCTTCGGCTACTACATATCGGTCACGAAGGCAAACCTCCAGAGCATACCCGACGACTATATCCGGAAGCAGACCCTCACCAATGCCGAGCGGTTCATCACCCCCGAGTTGAAGGAGTGGGAGAGTAAGATACTCGGTGCGGAGGAGCGGTCACTCTCCCTTGAAAGCCGTCTATTCCAGCAGATCAGGGAGGAGGCCTCCGGCTATATCGAGCGCGTTCAGAAGACGGCTAACCTCATCGCTGGTCTCGACGCTCTGACCGCCATGACCCAGGTCGCCGATGAGATGAACTACACACGGCCCCTCGTCAACGATGGCGACACCATTGAAATTGTGGACGGCAGGCACCCGGTCATAGAGGTAAACCTAGATGACCGTTTCGTGCCCAACGACATTACCATCGACTGCGGCGAGAACCAGCTCCTCATCCTGACGGGCCCCAACATGGCCGGGAAATCGACCTACCTCCGCCAGTGCGCACTCCTGACACTTATGGCCCAGACAGGCTCCTTCATACCCGCCGCAAGGGCCACCATAGGTGTAGTTGACAGGATATTCACGAGGGTCGGAGCTTCGGACGACCTTGCACGAGGTCAGAGCACCTTCATGGTCGAGATGGGTGAGACGGCGAATATCCTGAACAACGCTACGTCGAAGAGTCTCATCATCCTCGACGAGATCGGCAGGGGGACATCGACCTTTGACGGCCTCAGCATCGCCTGGGCAGTCGCCGAGTATATACACGACAATGCCGCGCTGAAGGCAAAGACCCTCTTTGCTACCCACTATCACGAACTGACCGACCTCTCACTGACTAAGGATGGGGTCAAGAACCTCAGTATGGCCGTCAAG
>JBHHTR010000003.1:0-36238 GCA_046753505.1 Thermodesulfobacteriota bacterium | reverse complement strand
TAAATTCGCAAACCTTTTTGTGGCCTTCCTATGGCAAGAGGTCAATAAACCTCCTTGTCCTCATAGAATGGGGCTGATAGAATGACCTACTGGTGCTTTGCCCCATGTTTGACGGAAACTTCACCTTGCTTTGGCACAATGACCGCTTTGTGGCTGACGATGAGGTTGCATTATATGAAGCTCTTATAGAGGGATAAAATATTAATGAACCCTTCAAGAAATCTCAGACACCAAAAGAAAAAGATTCCCGTCAGGAAAGCTATGCTATTAGTAGGAAGAGAGCAGATAGGCGGTGCCGAAAAGAGGTATGGCCGCGTATTTCTGTATGCCTCGGCAAGGGATACAAATCTCTTTCTTATTATCAATCAGGTTCTCTACGAAAGTTTACTAAAACACGGCATTCGGCTCGACAAAAGCAAAAATGTATTTCTAATCACTGGTAATCATTATGCCAACCCCTCTTTTGCGCATATGATGTTGAGCGGCCTGCGCCTTTACCATACTGTTGCAAGGCTGATTGACCGGCATAATATCAACCAATTGCATTCCATGGGTTTTCTCTTCTTATTAAATGCCCTGCTCTTTCTGAGAAAGAAAAAAGTATACAAAGGATTTTCTATCTTTGATTCAACACTGGATCAAAACCTTAACAGCGGTGCTCTAAGAGCGCTATTTAAAAGTGCGGTCAAAAATTCTGACTATGTAGAGTTCTTGTCAGACGAGATTAAGGAATCTTTTTTAAAAAGATATGGCGATATATTTAACGGTAATTACTTTGTTGCACCGTGCAGTTTTATCGATTACTCCCGATGCGAGCCGACAGGTGTAGGCAAGAAGAACCGCATTGTCTTTATGGGAAGACTAATTAAAGATAAAAACCCGTCTCTGCTTTTGAAAGCTGTTCCGAGCGTCCTGCGGCACCTTGGAGACAAGCATAAAGATATTGACTTTTGTATTGTTGGCGATGGACCGTTACTGAAGAGCTTAAAGGAACAGGTTGAACAGCTGAGGATAGAAAACCATGTTACCTTTATGCACTGCTATGCCCCGGAAAGGCTGCTATGGGAGTCGAAAATATTTGTGTCGCTCCAAGAAGTCAACAACTACCCATCGCAAAGTCTCATTGAAGCGATGGCCTGTGAGAATGCTATAATTGCCACTGATGTGGGCGAGACTTGGAAACTTGTTGATGAGACCGTTGGTGTCAGAGTAGGTAAAAGCTGTGAAGATATTGCAACCGCGATCATTGCTTTATTTGAGAATCCAAACAAGCTCACAATACTCGGTAAGAATGCAAGACAAAAAGTTCTACGAGAACATACTATAGGCAGGTACGTTGACTATTTTACCAGATGTCTTTCACGTGATTGAGGAAGCGCTTCACCCATGTACTGTGAAAGGCCCGAATGGATCAGCCCTTTCCTAACCAAAGCGGAGTATATTTTGGCAAGAAACCTAAGAGGCATATTAGATGATTTCATAAAGGAACGATGGTCACACCGCTTCTCTATTGATACTTATGAACATATCGCATCTTACTATATCGATGAAGTACCGCTCAATGGCAAGCGGCTACTCGATATAGGTTGCGGTAACGGACTAATGTTAAGCACTAACTGTATCGTAGCCAAACCGAAACTCGCAGTTGGAATCGACAATTATCAAGGTGAAGGTTCTCCGACATCGGACTATCATTTTGCTAAAAAAGTACAATCACGCCTCTCTCTACCCTGTCTGAAGCTACTCCTCGGCGATGCATTCAAATTACCTTTTCATGAGAACACATTCGATATGATTTATGTATCACACTGCTTACACCATATATACGAGAGCCGAGTCCGCCTTAGAAAAGCTGAAGAGAGCGCTACGAATAGTCTCACAGCGCTTCTAGGAGATATTTATACCACCTTGGCCGATGATGGAGTTGCCGTGGTAGCGGAGGTTCCCAGGTATTCTATACAGAGATTTGGGAGGCTTTTTGGGTTATTAAAAGACACCGACTTTCAAACCAAGCAGGAGCCTCGTGACTGGATATATGCCCTGAAAAAGGCAGGTTTCAAAAGGTTCAGGGTCAAGTATCACACACCTTATCCTCTGCGACGTTTCAAAAAAATATTATCCAATAGAGTAGGCAGGTACATTCTTTGCGGACAATACTACATCTTTGCCTATAAAGGCTGATCTGATCAAGGGCATCGATTTATTGGTATTGTAATAGCAGCATGAGGTAATCGAGGGTTTTATCTATGTGCGGTATTTGCGGCAAGGTAGAATTTAATGGGTGCGATGTTCCGGAAGAGCTGATCCGAAGCATGACGGCAACCCTGCATCATCGTGGGCCTGATGCCGATGGAGTCTACACCAAGGGGGGGATTGGGCTTGGCCATCGTCGACTAAGCATAATAGATCTTTCATCTGCCGCCAATCAACCCATGGCGAATGAGGGTGGGAACATACGGGTCGTCTTTAACGGTGAGATATATAATTACCAGGCATTAAAAAGGGAGCTACAAGGACTGGGACATACTTTTTCCTCTCACTCCGATACAGAGGTGATAATCCACCTCTACGAGGAGGAGGGGCCGGAGTGTGTCAGGAGGCTCCGGGGGATGTTCGCCTTCGCGATATGGGATGATACAAGGCGAAGCCTCTTTCTGGCACGAGACAGGGTGGGAAAGAAGCCTCTCTTCTATTATTTAGATGATGATTGTCTCATCTTTGCTTCAGAGATAAAGGCCATTCTGGAGGATAGGACAGTCAAAAAGAGGCCGGATATTATCGCAATTCATCATTACCTTACCTATCAATCTGTGCCTGCGCCTTTTTCCGCATTTGACGGTATAAAAAAGCTCCCACCGGCGCACTACCTTATTTGTAAAGATAGTAAGATAGATATCAGGCGTTACTGGAAGTTATCCTACAGACCAAAATATGTTGTTACATCCGCCTCCGGGGAGAGGGAGGTGGCTGAGGAACTTCTCGAAAAACTTAAGGAGGCCGTGCGCATACGACTCATCAGCGATGTGCCGTTGGGTGCCTTTTTAAGCGGCGGTATCGATTCAAGCGCCATTGTCGCCCTGATGTCGGCAATGAGCGATAGGCCTGTCAGGTCATTTTCGATTGGTTTCAAAGACGAAGCGTATGACGAGCGGCAATACGCTCGTACGGTTGCAGAGAGGTTTGGATGCGACCATACAGAGTTCGTTGTAGAGCCTGAAGCGACGGAGATATTGCCAAAATTAGTGTGGCACTACAATGAACCCTTTGCCGACCAGTCGGCGATACCGACCTACTATGTTTCCAAGCTTGCGAGGGAACATGTTACCGTAGCGCTCACCGGTGACGGTAGTGATGAGCTATTTGCCGGTTATGAGAGATACGTTGCCAACGAACTATCACGGGCGGTACGGCGGTATAGCCCGCCTGCGTTGGTAAAAAAGATTGTACCCCTTGTTATGATGCTGCCCCAGGGAAAGGGGCTGGATAGTATTACATGGAAACTGAAAAGATTTCTGCAGGAGTACACAAAGACTCCAGAGTTGAGCAACGCCAGTTTAAACAGCCACTTTACGCATGAGATGAAACATGGCCTCTACTCTTCTGATTTATGGGCGAGAGTTTCATCGGTAGATTCATTTGCTTTGATGATGGAGGCGTATCGTGACAGTGACGCAGATAGCTTTCTTGATAAAACCCTACATGCCGATGTGATGACCTACCTTCCCAATGATCTCCTGACAAAGGTTGATGTGGCAACGATGGCTCACTCCCTTGAGGCACGGTCGCCGTTCCTAGATCATGAGTTCATGGAGTATGTAGCAAGGATCCCATCAACGTTGAAGCTCAGAAGGCGGAGCACAAAATATATTCTCAAGAAGGCCCTCAAAGGTATCCTTCCAGATGGGATTATTGCCAGAAAAAAAAAGGGTTTTGTCGTTCCCATAGACCGGTGGTTTCGTGATGAACTGAGAGAGATGGTTTATGATATGCTTCTCGGGCGGCGCTCTATTGAGCGGGGCTACTTTAATAAAGCTTTCATTCAGCGTATCCTTGATGACCATGTATCCGGGAGGTGGAACTGGCAGTACCATATTTACAACCTCCTTATGCTCGAACTGTGGCACAGAGAATTTATAGACAACCGTGAGTGAGATGAAAGAGAGAGACGAGGCATACTACCGCTACCTGCAAACCAGCGAAGTTGGGCAGGAGACCGCCCGTGCGCACAGGGAGATAGTCGCCGCCTACTTCTGGAATATACTGGACCGCCACGGTTGCAGGGATGTTCTTGATGTCGGGTGTGGTCTAGGTTTTTTCCTTGGCAAGGCTGGGCGCGGCGTCAACGCCGTCGGGGTTGACAGCAACCGGCTTATCGTGGAGCAGTGCAGGAGGGATGGCAGGAGGGTCATTCTTGGCAGTGGCACGGAGCTTCCTCTGGGCGACGGCGTCGTGGACGGGATACACTGCGCCCACCTCCTCGAACACCTGCCCGATCCTGAGGCGGCCTTCATGGAGTATCATCGGGTCTTGAGGGATGGTGGCATTCTGATTGTGAGGGTTCCACCTTTCGATGCCTCTTTTTACGATGACTGGAGTCATGTGCGTCCCTTTACCAGGAAGAGTCTCCTCCGCCTGGCAACCCTTTCCGGTTACAATCGCGCAAGGGTCTTTTTCTATCACTACGATCTCCCCTTCCGAAGGTGGGATGCCCCCGCCTTTCGGCTTTTGAACAGGGGCCGTCACCTGCCCGTCGTTCGTGAGGCTATAGACAGCCTCATAAAACTTTACGGCCTGCCGCCAAAAGAGCTGGTCCTCGTTGCGCGAAAAAGTTCCAGTAGATAAATGGAAAAGAAGAGACTCAGGGTCTGCATCGTATCGCCTCTCTACCACCCCTCTCTGGGTGGTCTCGGTAGACAGGCCCAGCTACTAACGGAGCGGCTGGCGGAAGAGGGGGTCGATATATTTGTCATAGCGCGGCAGATGGATGGTATGCCATATGCAGAGTTCAACCGCAAGGTGAAAGTCTACCGGGTCGGCTCCCTGAAACCGGAACTCCATAACTTTGAAAAGATTACCCCCCTTAACATCCTCGTCTCCCTCTCCTTTGCCGTCAGTTGCGCCCGCACCCTCTTTCAGCAGCGGAGAGAGTTTGACATAGTCCATTTTCACGGCGCCAGCCTCCCCCTCTTTGTTACAATCCCCCTGCTGAAGCTCCTCGGCAAAGGGGTAATAGCCAAGGTGGCCAGCGCCAAACTGGGCATTGAGGCGGGCTCCCTGCAAGGCCGTTACAGTGTTCCTGGCAGGGCGGTTCTCAGCCTCCTCAGGATGGTCGATGCCTTTGTCGCCACTACCGGCGAGATTGAAGAGGGGCTTATACAGGACGGCTTTGAGGTTACGAAGATAGAGCGTATCCCCAATTTCATCGCCCCAGGCATCTTTACACCGGCTTCACCGGAGGAGAGGAAGAGGATAAAAACAGAACTTGGCGTAGGGGCCGCGCCACTCGTGACCTTCAGCGGCAGGTTTATCTCCCGCAAGGGGATTAACTACCTGCTAGAGGCGTGGACAGATGTAACAGATGAATGTGCCGATGCAAGGCTCCTCCTCCTGGGCGACGGCCCCCTCCTTGAGGAGATGAAGCGGATGGCGTCGTCACTGGGTATTGCCGGCTCGGTGATCTTTCTGGGACATGTCCCCCATGTTACCGACTACCTTCACGGAACGGATATCTTCGTCCTCCCATCACTTCAGGAGGGTATGCCCAACTCCCTCCTTGAGGCCATGGCGTGTGGACTCCCCATTGTGGCGACAAGGATAGGTGGCGGGACGGATATTATCAACGATGGCGTTAACGGAATACTGGTTGAGCCTGGCGACTCGAAGGAGCTGGCTCTTGGAATATTGAATCTTCTAAAGGATCAGGAGAAGGCTGCTGCCCTTGCAGTGCGTGGGTTGCAGACCATGAGAGATTCCTACACCCTTGATAGTGTAGTTCCCCGCTACCTCGCACTCTACAAAGGAATGAGTGCCCACTCTTTGCCATCGGGGTAACGTCACGCTCTTTGAGATAAGTTTGCAGGAGGAGTCATGAGATGTTATAGTAGGAGCCCGGCAACCATCCCATAAAAAGTCTTGAAGCACCAGCAACGACCGGTTATTGTGGGCAAACTTGTACTTTTAGATACAGTTTTATCGATGATACATCTATGTGAGAGGAGGTTCTAGATGGGTAGAAGAAGATTGTTTGTATCGTTTATCGTGTTCTGTTTGTTAGCCTTCACAGGTACGGCATTTGCCGAGGAATCAGGTTTTGCCAAGGAATTCGGCAAGGCATTCGACGCTAATGACGAGCAGCGAATGGCCCTTCTGGTCGAGATGAAGAAAGATAGTGTGCCCGAAGAGATTCAGGCGCTTATTGATGAAGCAATGAATAAAGAGGTCAACAAGGAGGATAGGAGCTCCATCCTCTATATCGCGGAGGTGATGGCCAATCATTACAAGGAGATTGCAAACAACTTTGAACCCCTCAAGGCGGTGAAGAGGGCGACCTTTAATTCCCAGTTATCCGATGCCGTTCGCTCTGTCCCACAAGGAGGGGTACACATAATCGAAATGCCGATGAGAACCGATACGGTAATGAACAAGTTTACACCCGATAACATCATCATAAAGAAGGGGGAGACCGTCAGGTGGATCAATAGAGACAGTGAGGCCCATATCTTTTCCTCTATGCCCTTCCTGGGTGAAGGGGCAATGCTCTCACCCATGGTCGAAAGTGGCAAGAGTTGGGAACGCACACTGGATACCCCCGGCGAATATTTTTATCTCTGCTTTATACATGCCGGTATGGTGGGTAAGATTACCGTTGAGGAATAGCTTGACTTTACGAGTTGCATTGCATACCATCCTGCGCTGGAAAAGATTGGATTATTAGCAACAGCTATCGAGCGCAGGAGGAGATAGAAGGATGGATGAGATAAAGGGGAAAATACTGGTTGTAGATGATGATACGGCCCTTCTTGCCCTCCTGGTGGATATTCTTGATCTGCGCGGATTCGAGGTTGTGACTGCCGGTAACGGTCTCGATGCCCTGAAATGCCTTGAAGGGGATCGTTTTGATGTTATTGTCAGCGATATTGAGATGCCGGTTATGGATGGACCCGATTTCTTTAGGCACCTGGGGGAGAAAGCCCCCTTGATGCAGAAGAGGGTGATCTTTGCCACTGCAACGGTGAATGAAGATACAGAGCGGTTTTTGAAGGAGAGCGGTTGCCGTTACCTTATGAAACCGTTCAAGATGGACGCCTTCCTCAGGCTTGTAGAGGATGTGTCGCATGGGGAGACAACTCAAGAAATCAGGGTGCAGCGAGGGGAAGAGAGGGCTCGGATGGAGTTGGAGTGCCTCTTGTTGGACGAGGAGTTTGCGACGACATCAGTTACCGCGACTGCCGTTGACATCTCTCCCCACAGCCTCGGAGTGCGGTATTATGGCGCACCGTTAAAGATTAATGAGATATTTAAGGTACACCTCAGGGAGCTTGATGAAACGAGAAGGATGGCCGTTGTCTGGTCAACATCAATTGTAGGTAATATATACGGCGCAGGTTTTAAAAGTGTACACGCCAATGCTTGAAGATAGGGCGTCATCACCAGCGCTGCAAAGAAGCACACATCAGTAGAGTCTGTTATCTTCTCTTAACCACCACTCTCCCTTACACTGACATGCAGGACAAATGAGTAGTAGCCTCCGCATTGGTTCATAACCAGCTTTACGGCAGCTACTTGGGTGCTCGTCTCGCCACACCCGTTTCCATGGCAACCTTTGCCACCCTCCTTGCCACACGGTCGGCCACCCTCTCATCAAAGATGCTCGGAATGATATAATCCTCAGAAAGCTCTTCATCGTCAATGACTGAGGCGATGGCCTCGGCAGCCGCAACCTTCATCTCGTAATTGATTGTCTTGGCGCAACAGTCGAGGAGTCCCTTGAAAAAGCCTGGAAAGCAGAGGGCATTATTTACCTGGTTCTGGTAATCTGATCGGCCTGTGGCCATGATGGCGACATGAGGCTCCGCCACCAATGGATCAATCTCTGGGTCAGGGTTTGACAGGGCAAAGATTATGGGGCTTGTCGCCATCGTCTTTAACATCTCAACGGTAACGATATCGGGCGATGAGACCCCGATGAAGATATCGGCCCCTCTCATTGCATCGCTCAGATCCCCCTTTTCATTGTCTGGGTTGGTTATCTCCGCGAACTTAACCTTGATATCGTTCATATTATTCTCTCTGCCTCTGTAGAGGATACCTGTCGAATCAACACCCAGGATATTTTGAGCGCCAGCTGTTTTGAGGAGGCTGCTACAGGCAATCCCGGCGGCTCCGGTGCCGCACACGACGACTCTCATACCGGCGAGACTCTTTCCCAGCACCTTGAGGGCGTTCATGATCCCTGCCAGAACAACGATTGCCGTACCGTGCTGGTCATCGTGAAATACCGGTATGTCGAGACGTTCCCGCAGCTTCGATTCAATCTCAAAACAGCGGGGGGAGGAGATGTCTTCAAGGTTTATCCCGCCGAAGATGGGCGCGATCCTGACGACGGTTTCGACAATCTCGTCGGGGTCCTTGGTCGTGAGGCATAGAGGAAAGGCGTTGACGCCGCTAAATTTCTTGAAGAGCATGGCCTTCCCTTCCATGACGGGGATAGCCGCCTCTGGCCCGATATCACCGAGGCCAAGAACGGCGGAGCCATCCGAAACAATGGCTACGGTATTCTTCTTGATAGTCAGGTTATAGACCTTGCTCTTATCCCTGGCTATCTCCATGCAGACCCTGGCCACTCCTGGCGTGTATGACATGGAGAGGTCGTCTCTGGTGTTGAGTGGAATCTTGCTTTCGATCTGGATCTTGCCGCCCAGGTGGATGAGAAAGGTCCTGTCCGATAAAAAAATGACCTCGGCTCCTTCGATACCGTTCAGGGCGTCTACAATCTCGGTGCTGTGGTCAACATTACTCGCGTTAACCGTATAATCCCGTATGACGGCGCCCTTCTCGACCTTAACGATATCAATCGCGCCGATGTCCCCCCCGCTCTTTCCTATGGTGGAGGTGATCCTCCCGACCATTCCCGGTCTATTCAGGGCCTTGAGTCGAATTGCGAAACTGTAGCTTGGGCTCGGTACCGACATACTCCTCCTCCATTGGCATGATAAAGTCTATTAGGGAAGGTCTGATTAATTCGGACCTTCCGCGATACATGGATGTAACGCCATTTTCAGTGATGATAAGTTATTGAAAATGTGAGAAAAATAAAATCGCACTTTTATTTTTCGTCCTCTTAATACTTCAGGGATGAATTATTCAGAGGTTCCTTAGGATCATTCCCCTTTATGGGGCGTATGTTAGCACAGGTAAAATGAAAGGACAAATTCTCCTTGTATAAGCACACATGGGTTTTGCCCTTGCGTGCGTAGACACCAGAGGATCAGAAGTCCGGCAACAACTACTCCTGAGCGGAGAGGGCTAATCTGAGACCGAAGTATTTTAAACTATGCTCCGCAAAGAAGAAGTTCCGATTGGCTGTACGCGCCAACTTCGCTATGCCGAAGGAGCCACCACGGAGCACCTTGTCCTCTCCGGACGAAGGCCCTCTGGGGTTGTCACGGGGAGTGTTACTGTAGTAATCCTTTGCGTACCAGTCCTGAACCCACTCGTTAACATTGCCACTCATGTCATAAAGACCAATGCCGTTCGCCCTCTTTTCTCCAACAGGGTGTGTCTTCTTAGAGGCATTATCCTCGTACCAGGCATACACTCCAAGCTCCTCTTTGCTGCTCGTTCCTGCCCATCTCTCCCTCCTGCCGCCGCTCCTTGCGGCGTACTCCCACTCGGCCTCGGTCGGCAGGCGGTACTTCATGCCGGTCAGGTTGTTAAGCCTCCTTACGAACTCCTGCGTCTCCTTCCATATTACACTTTCCACCGGACAATCACTGCAACGATTGAAAAAAGAGGGGGTCTCGTCCATAACCACATACCACTCATGCTGGGTTACTTCATACCTCTCAATATAAAAGCTGTCGACACATACGTCGTGTACAGGTTTTTCACTCCTAAACCCGTCACCGAAGGAGTCGCCCATTTTAAAACAGCCCCCCTTTACCAGCACTTGATTCCTTCTCAAACGCTCCCTTACAGCGGCGCCGTAAAAGGTCCAGAGTAAGAATCGTCTAATGCGCCTCAAACCCTTTCCAATAGTAGAAATGTCTGTAACACTAGTTCTGCCATATGCTTGCCGTGGACCAGTCTTGCCATATTGCACGGTATATGCGGCCAGGGTATATTGCGCCCCCTGTGCCTCTACATGAAACTCTGCCTGAGCTGAACAGGCATAAAAGAGTATTGATGTGGTAACGAGGAAAAGGGTGGCAATGGCTCTCCTGAAGCAGGCAGACTGGTTCAACAAAAGCCCATCCTCCCTCTTGCCTTTTCATCAAAGTTTCCGGCAATCTCATCATTGCAGGCCTTCAGCAAGTCTTCCTGATACATCTTGTCTCCCCTCCTTGCGGCCCTTGTGGCGGCATTGCGGATCACAACGGCGATCTGTCCTCCCGACAGGTCGTAGTATTCGGCGAGAAAATCAATATCCACATCTTCGTCCATGGGAACCTTGCGGGGCATGTGAATCTGCCACAGTTTAAGCCTCTCACCCGGTCCCGGTCTCCTGAAGCAAATCTTGTAGTCAAACCTTCTCGAAAAGGCGGGGTCGAGGTTTTCCACAAGATTGGTCGTGGCGATGAGGAGACCCTCAAACTGCTCCAACTGTTCAAGGAAAATGTTCTGCATCTGGTTGTGCATGTTCTCCACGGACCTTGTGGCGTTAATGCGCCTGTGCAGAAACTGGTCAGCCTCGTTCAGAAGGAGCACTGGTGGGATTTTCATCCCCTTCGATAACTCACGATACCTGTCAAATATCCTTCTTGTACTCTTTTCACTCTCCCCCACCCAGCAACTCAGTATCCTTGAACAGTCAAAGGTCAGGAGTCTGCTCTTCAGGGCATGAGCGACTGCGTGCGCCGTAAGGGTTTTGCCCGTGCCGGGTGCGCCGTGGTAGAGCATCGTAACGGAGTGGCGCCCCTTCCTGCCTGATGAAGGGCGTGTAAGGTTGCTTCCGTTGACTCCCCACTCGTGCAGGACGCCTGCTGTATTGCCCCGAATCATCTCTATCACGGCTCCGATATCCTCACGGGTTGCGGGGTGGAGGATGACCTGCTCCATAGAGACCGATGGCTTGACAACCTCGAAGAAGTCATCATCTTTCAGCGCCGCCCTCCTTCGGCTCCCCTTTTTCTCAAGAAACCTTGCCTTCAGGTTGTTGTTCAGTTTTATGAACTCCTCCCTTCCGAAGAGGCGATGGCGTGAAACCTTCTCTATGACCTTCTCCTTTATCAACCGGCCCTCTCTATCGAAAAGTGTTCTATCGACCAGTTTGTCATATGTGGTACTGCTTATGATGTCGAGCATATCTTCAATGTCGTAGTGGCCGCCACTGGCAATCTCATTCTCAAGGAGCAGAAGAAGTACAAGCTCCTCTTTTCTGCTCAGCTTTGTCCTCTTCCTGAACTCCTCAAAGGGAAAGGAGCGTTCCGTCACCTCCAACCTCCCCGCTATTCTCCTCTCCATCTCTGCCACGCCTTTCCCACCCTGCGCCCTATCCACTCCGGCGGTTCTGCGCCTTCGCGCCCTTCTCGATATTGGCAGGCCCGGCATGAGCGCCCCACTTTCATTGACCAGGAGCTTTATCCTGTCGAACTGATCGGCGAGGTATTCGAGGTTATCCTTGTACGGCTTCAAAGGACTGTGGGGCATAACCTCAGCGCCACCGTAGAGTCCGGCTATGAAGGCGGCGGAGAGGGTGAGACTGGCGCGGAAGAGAGGTGCGGTGGATTCCTCTTCGGAGCCGTATTCAAGGCGCTCCCTGTCACTCTCCCCTATGGTTTCAAGAATACCAATATCCCTCAACCGTCCAACCCTATCGATCCCGAGGAAGACGGACTTTTTCTCCTCCTCAATCCTCCTCAAAATCTCCCCGGCCTCCATCCCCTCTCCGTCCTCAAGATACCTTGCAAAGAGGGTGGCAATGATCACCACATCCTTTCCGTCGAGATTATGTTTTTTAAAGATGGGGTGTTCGACGAGACGGGGCACACCGGCTTCTATTTCCATCGCGCCAGTCTCACTCCATCTCGATCCGTCACCCCATGACGCATCTGCAATTTTCAGAAGAAGATCCGCAACCTCCTCCGCTCTTTCGATCTGACCTGACATGGCACACCTCCACTCTGGATTGATGGTGGACATAATAACAGAGCAGTGTGACAACCGTGTGTCACACTGCTCTAAAGGTTTGAATTATAGAAGGTTATTTGAGGGGGGGGGAGCATCAGGAATATGCTGTACAGGGTAAATCAAGAGCGCGATACCGTCGGTCAATTACTCTAGGTGTACGCTCTAAGATGCTCTGCTCCTTTATCGGGCCTTCCTGATATTGTAACCTATATTCTTTTTAACATGCCTGATAAAGTTGTCAATATCCTGTTTTACTGTGCCATAGTTATTTTTTATTGCACCCCAATCTCCCCACACAGCTATGGTTATACCATCCCCTGTCTTAAGCTTATCGTCCATCATATATCTCCCTTCGTTTATTATGTTGTCTATTCTCCGAAAAACTCCTTGTGAACCCTGTAATTCCGTAGGAAATTTACAAGATAGCTTTGCATAAGAAGTATGTGGATTATCTTGAAGATATTGCTTTACAATGGCTAAGACTAATCTCCTCTTGCAATACTTGATGCCTTGGAACAAATACTGTGAATAATCTTTTCCGCCCGCATTGTTTGTACTTTTTACGGTAGTGGATTGATGCGTTGAAGTTTGTGTGTCCTCTTTTCGCATAGAATTGCTTTTGTTAGTATGAACCCTATTCTTATTTATATTATCAGCTTTTTCTTGGGGTGGGTGGCATTTTTTATGAACAAGCACACAATTGCTTTTAGGGTAGACTTGCGTCGCATCTTTTCGATGGAGCTCTACCCCCTTATCAGTGGCAAAGGGGTCCCCACAATAATGACATTTAGGATTCTTGGTCACTGGTGTCCGGTTAAACTTTCAAGTTCATCGGTAAAGCCTTGTTGATAAAAATAAATTGATTATTTTTCAAGAGGTTAGGCATTGGCAAGACATGCTGTCCGGGCAAACCTGAATCTCAATTTAAAAGAGACTTTTCTGAAATCGTAAGAGCTTCCTTTTTTTTGTACAAATAGGCTCTTATAGCTATTTTAAGGGGTTTTGAATGCTGTCCGGGCAAAAAATAGACCAGATGATTGCCCCGTTTATGCACTAATTTCCGAGTTTTTACCGGACACTACTGATTCTTGGTGTATAATTGCTCCTTGATCTCTTTTTTGCCCTTCTGCTCCTTGTTACGTAGGCGTTGATATAGATAACGGTTAAGATAAAATTCTTCATAGTTGCTACTTGCTGCACTGTTGATATTCTTGTAGACTTCGTCTAAGATCTTTGCTCCTTTGTCCTGTAAACTATCCGACATGTTGAACTTCATCTTTCTCCCCCCTTTTCTTCTCTCCTGTAACGTTTCGCCATCTACAGGCCCTCCTTACACGAATAATATGAGTCCAAAACCCTACCACACCCCTATGACAACCCTATGTCGTTGTCAGGCTCTGCACAATCTCTCTCCATATCTTTTCATCACCTCCTTCATCTCTGCCATGACCTCTATCCTGAGTTCGGGTGGGGAGAGGACTTCGCAGTACGGTATCCAGTGGTATGTCCACCACTTGAGTTCCATGGTGCCCGCCACGGTTGCCCTGAAGATTATGGCGCCGTCCTCCTGCTCTTCTATCACCTGTGTCGGGTGCCATCTGCGCCGTTTTATCCATCGTGCGTACTCCTTTGAAAATTTGAGGACCACTTCAACCGGTTCGCCATAGCGGAGCATGTTCCATCCGGCCTCAAAGTACTCTGCAATCTGGAAATCGGCCGGTATGGTGTATGGCCTGCCGGTTAACTCGAAATATTTTATACAGTCCAGGGCGAAGATCCTTATCTCCCCGCGCAGGTTGCAGTAGCCGATAAGATACCAGAGACCGTACTTGAATATGAGGCCGTAGGGCGCGACAGCCCTCCTTGTCTCCGCCTGGGACTGCATCGCCACGTAGGTTATCTCCAGTTCTACCTTCCTGTTCATGGCCTCATTGATGGCGTTGTATTGCCCTTCGACCTGTTCAAACTCCTCGCCAAGCTCCATGTCTACCCAGAACCTGTTTTCCTCATGATACTTCTCCACCCTCCCTCTGGTCTTTCTGCCACTCTCCTTATACGCTTTCTTGAGCAGGGATTTTGAGGCGTCCTCAAAGGGCTTGCCCAGACTGTGGGCCATCTGCCCGCCAAGGAAGAGAACCATCAATTCATTGTCGTTGAGGTTGAAGTCTCTGAGGGTGTAGTCGGGGTCTGCAAAGCTGTAAGTACCCTGTTCTCTGTCAAATAAAAGAGCAAAGCCGGACTCGTTGAGATCCCTGATATCCCTCAGCGCCGTCCGTTTGCTGACATCGAACTCACTCGCAAGGGTAGCCGCCGTGATTCTCTCACGATTGTCCAGCTTGCGGAGAAGTGCAAGGAGCCTGTGAAGCCGCTTCTTCTTTTCATAAAGTTTTTTGGATTCAGGAGGCATTATTCTCCCTCAAGAGTTGTCACACTGCTCATAGGAATAAACATCGAAGGAAGTGGGAGCAGCGACTCGTCTGCCAGTCACCTACACTTGCAGGCCATTATACCCCTACAGAGCAGGTTGTTCTGAAATACTCGTCTCTGTCAGCATTAGGGGACGTGCATTGACTTTTCCGCTTCGCTCAGGAGAGGCCATGCAAAACGGTGAAACGTTTAGCTATCTATCCTCTATTTACCTCAAAACCAACTGGCCCGATTCTGTTTTCAACTTCATATCTCCTGCCAGAAATGCCACTATTGCATCGCCTGCGAGCGCCTTTCGCCACCCTCTAAATAGGGGCAGATCACGTTCACCTGCGGCTGCTCTGTTGAGATCGCCCCTCGACGCCAGCATTGCGGCGCTTATATCATTTTGACGGGCCTGCATCTTTAAAACTGCAATAAGGGCGTCTACGATGGTATCATCAGATACCGCTTTTCGTTCTCCTCTCTTTCTGTTGAGCATGGGCGCTTTTGCACCATCCGCAACCAGGGTCAGCAGCTTAGGGCCGTGCTTTCTTCTGACCCGCTCTTCCAGTCCCCTCATGCGTTCCAGAGCATCCATATTTTTCGGGCGCTGCCGAGCTATGTTGATAATGATTTCGTCAGAGAGGATCCAGCGCTTTGGGCGATCTGTTTCACGGGCCTCACACTCCCTCCATCCGGCCAGTATCTGGAGCACGGGGAGAGATCGACCATCCAACTTATTACTTCCCTTGACTCGCTGCCATGCATTATCAATGTCCGGTTCGTAGGTGGCCGGAGCTAAAAGCATTGCCTGCTCCTCTTCGAGCCATTTACTGCGGCCCCTATCGGTCAGAGAGTTGTCAAGGGTACGATAGATTTGTCCAAGGTAACGAACATCATCAGCTGCATAGGCGATAACGTCAGAGTTCAGAGGGCGGCGCATCCAGTCTGTACGGGCATGATTCTTCGACAGAGATACACCGCACACCTTTTCTACGAGGGAGGCATACCCTGTCTGCTCACCCATCCCAAGGAGAGCAGCCGCCACCTGGGTGTCAAAGAGAGGCGCCGGAACAGTGCCGGTACGGTCAAAAAATATCTCTAAATCCTGTCTGCCGGAGTGCATCAGTTTGAGCACCTTACTGTCGAGAAGCAGGTCATCAAGGGGCTGAAGGTCTCTGATAGCGAGGGGATCAATGCAAGCAATTTTGCCGGGCAGAGCAACCTGCACCAGCGCAAGCTTGGCAAAATAGGTACGCTCACGGTGAAATTCGGTATCGACTGCAATAAATGGCTCACGCCTTGCCTCACCGCAAAAAGAGGCCAGCGCCTCGCTGTTGTCAATCCAGATGATATCCGTACCGGCTTTACAGGCGGCAGAAGGTGATTTCGAGTCGGTCATTATTCAATAGCTCCTTGTCTTGAGTGTTATAGTGTGGCAAGCATACATTATATAATTATCAGACTTTCCCTATGACTGTACGCCGACAGCACGGCCTCTGTACAGGAAAAAGTTCGACGCCTCTATGTTAGGGAACATTTTCAATGAGTTGCCGTTACAGAATGGCGATACATCCATCTATCGCGGAATGTCTGAATAGGAGCCCTTCCTTAGAGTGACACACTGCTTCATCTGCCTTGACACTCCAACTATCATCGTATAATCTTAGGGAACCTCTGAAGAATTCGTCTCTGAACTATTCAGACATTCCTTAGGCCAGTATAATTCTTATAACGATTGGAGGAGTTATGGCAAAGCATACGATAGAGAGCGTGTTGGAGGAGAAGCGGGTCTTTCCTCCGTCAAAGGAGGCGGGCGAGAGGGCGTATATCGGGAGCATGGCGGAGTATGAGCGCCTCTACAGGGAGTCGATTGACGACATGGAGGGGTTCTGGGGGCGGATGGCCGATGAGATGCTCGACTGGGATAAGAAGTGGGACAAGGTTGTCGAGTGGGACTTCAAGAAGCCCGATGTCAAGTGGTTTATAAAGGGTAAAATAAACGCGTCGTACAACTGCCTCGACCGGCACCTCACGACGTGGAGGAGGAACAAGGCGGCCATCATCTGGGAGAGGGACGACGGCACCTCCCGCACCTACACCTATCAGCAGCTCTCTTACGAGGTAAACCGCTTTGCCAACGTCCTGAAGGGAAAGGGGGTAGTGAAGGGGGACCGGGTCACCATCTACCTCCCCATGATACCTGAACTGGTGATAGCGACCCTTGCCTGCGCGAGGATAGGGGCCATTCACAGCGTGGTATTTGGCGGTTTCAGCCCCACCTCTCTCAGGGACAGGATTCAGGACTGCGAATCAACCATCATCGTCACCGCCGACGGCGGCGTCAGGGGGGGGCGCCCCATACCGCTGAAGCCGAACTGTGACGAGGCCCTCCTCGAGTGTCCAACAATCGAGAGCGCAATCGTGGTACGGTGCACCGATACTAAGGTTGATATGGTGGAGGGGCGCGATACCTGGTGGCACGACGATGTCAATGACCCAGCCATATCCTCCTGGTGCGAACCGGAAATGATGGATGCCGAGGATCCCCTCTTCATCCTCTACACGAGCGGAAGCACGGGGAAGCCGAAGGGGGTCCTCCATACGACGGCGGGCTACCTCCTCTACTCGGCCCTCACCTTCAAATGGATTTTTGATTACAAGGAGGAGGATACCTTCTTCTGCACCGCCGATATCGGGTGGGTGACGGGCCACAGCTACATAGTCTACGGCCCCCTTGCCTGCGGCGCGACAAGCCTCCTCTTTGAGGGGGTGCCAACCTACCCCAACCCAGGCAGATTCTGGGATATCGTCGATAAGCACCAGGTCAATCTCTTCTATACCGCCCCCACCGCCATCAGGGCCCTCATGCGTGAGGGGGATAAGTGGGTCAATAATCACAGCCTCGATAGTCTCCGCGTCCTCGGCTCGGTCGGTGAGCCGATCAACCCCGAGGCGTGGATCTGGTATCATGAGAAGATCGGCAAGGGGAAACTCCCCGTAGTGGATACGTGGTGGCAGACGGAGACGGGCGGCATACTGATTACCCCCCTTCCGGGAGCGACGCCGCTGAAACCTGGGGCCGCAACAAGGCCATTCTTCGGCGTAGAGCCAAAGGTTCTCAAGGAGAACGGCGAGGAGGCCAGGGTGAATGAGGGAGGCTACCTCGTCATAGAGAAGCCGTGGCCCGGCATCTTGAGGGGAACCTACGGCGACCCTGAAAACAGGCTGGTCAGGGAGACCTACTTCAGTCGTTTCCCCGGAAAATACTTCAGCGGCGACGGGGCGCGAATCGATGAGGATGGAGACTTCTGGCTCATGGGTAGGATCGATGATGTTCTCAACGTCTCGGGCCACCGGCTTGGGACGGCGGAGATAGAGAGCGCCCTCGTTTCACATGAGGCGGTGGCGGAGGCCGCAGTGGTTGGATATCCCCACGACGTGAAGGGGGAGGGGATCTACGCCTATGTCGCTGTCAACGAGGGCGTTGAGGCTACCGATGACCTGAGGAAGATACTCCTCGGCCATGTGCGGCAGGAGATCAGCCCCATTGCGAAACCGGATAAGCTTCAATTTGCCGCAGGACTCCCCAAAACGCGAAGCGGCAAGATCATGCGGAGGATTCTCAGGAAGATCGCCCACGGTCAGGTGGAAGAGCTTGGTGACATCTCGACCCTGGCCGACCCATCGGTCGTTGAGAAGCTGGTGGAGGAGAGGCTCTAGTATAACGTTTCACTAAAAAGTAGTCATATATTCACACAAAGTTCACAAAGAGCACAAAGAAATATTCTATTTATAGACAATAAGTTAATCCTTTGTGGCCTCTGTGTCTTTGTGTGATTTCATTGTATGGATTTTGGTTTTCCTGGTAAAAAAAGAGCGGGCACCCTTATAAGTGGATGCCCGCTTTATTTACTTTCACATGGAATGGTTGGATGGTTAACCAGGCCGCCTCATGCCTCTTGACGCCTTGATCCGTCTCTTGAGCGCCTCCATGCGCTTCTTCTTCTTCTTGACGCTCGGCTTTTCGTAGAACCGTCTCCTCTTCAGTTCCCTGAAGACACCGTCCTGCGCAAGCTTACGCTTGAGAACCTTGAGCGCCTTTTCAAGCTGGTTATCGAGCACCTTCACTTCAGACATTCAAAAACTACCCCCCTTCCAAACGCACCGTAATATATAGAGCGACAGAAGAGAACTCCCCTGCCACTGTCGCAACGCAGAATAATATGGCAAATCGGGTAAAAAGTCAAATTATTATTCATCCCCTGCTTGATGCCTTCGTAAAAAGTTGTGCGATGGCTAACAAAACAATTACCTATAGATCTGTTGCATGTAGCGGTAGTATTTAAGTCTGCAGAGTCCAGGAAAAACGCTTGCACCTAAAAAATAAAGGGGTCTTTTTTGCTCCTCATCCATACCATACCGCTACATATTTAGTGTCAGGGTTCCACCATCTTCATGAACTCCTCTTCCGTGATGATTTTCAGCCCAAGCTTTCTGGCCTTCTCATACTTGCCACCGTGCGCGTCGCCTGAGACAACGTAATCGACTCGCTTGCTAACGCTTGAAACCGCTACGCCGCCCCGCTCCTCGACAACCCTCTGCGCCTCATCCCGCTTCATCGAGCTGAGTGAGCCGGTAAAGAGGAACGTCTTGTTCGTCAATGCCCCCCCATCAGTCGTTACTTTAGGAGCCTCTGGGAAGGTGACCCCAGCTTTCTTTAGCTTCTCCAGGACATCTATGTTGTGGGCCTCGCTGAAAAAATCTACAATGCTCTCCGCCGTTTCGGGGCCGATATCGTCAACCTCTATGAGACGCTCCACCGATGCGCCAATGAGGGCTTCAATGGAGCCGAACTCGTCGGCAAGAACCTTGGCCATATGGTCGCCCACCTGCCGTATGCCCAAGGCGAAGATGAGACGCCGGAGGGTCGGCTTTCTGCTACGCGCTATGGCGGCCAGGAGATTCAGGGCCGCCTGCTCTCCCCACCGCTCAAGGGTAAGGAGCGCCTCTTTTGTGAGGAAAAAGATATCGGCCACATCTACGATGAGGCCACTGTCAATGAGCTGCTCCACATGTCTGTCGCCGAGCCCCTCTATGTTCATGGCCCGTTTCGAGGCGAAGTGGCGTACGGTCTCCCTCAGTTGAGCGGGACAGGAGAGGCCGCCGGTACAGTAGTGGATGGCCCCCACCTTTTCGACACCGGCATTGCAGAGTGGACACGATGAAGGAAAGGCAAAGGGCCTCTCAGCTCCGCTCCGTTTCTCATGGATCACCGAGACCACCTCCGGGATTACATCACCGGCACGCTGGACGATGACGGTATCGCCAATGCGGACATCCTTCCTCTCCAACTCCTCTTGGTTGTGAAGGGTAGCCCTCTCTATCGTTACCCCCCCGACCTTGACAGGCTCCATGATAGCCACAGGTGTTAGCGCCCCGCTCCTTCCGATGCCTACCTCTATGGCCTTGACTAGAGTAGTCTCCTGTGACGGAACAAATTTGAAGGCAAAGGCCCATCTGGGACTCCGGGTGAGAACGCCCAGCTCCTCCTGGAGGGCAAGGGAGTTGACCTTTGCGACAACGCCGTCCACCTCGTATGGCAGCTCTCCCCGCAACCGCTCCATCTCCTCGTGGTAGGCTATGACCTCGCCGACTCCACGGCATAGACTGATATGCGGGTTGACCTTGAAACCCCACCCCCTGAGGGCTTGGAGGATCTCGTAATGGGTGGAAAAAGAGGCTCTATCGACGGCGCCCACACCGTAACAGAATATGTCGAGTGGCCTCGTTGCGGTGATGCGTGGATCGAGCTGCCGGAGGGAGCCGGCGGCGGCGTTACGGGGGTTTGCAAAGGTTGGCTCCCCGTCAGCTGCCCTCGTCAAGTTGAGCGTTGCAAAGGCGTCGAGGGGGATGAATACCTCGCCTCTCACCTCCAGGTGATCCGGTATCGCGTGAGCAGTGGCATCTGACGCTTCAAGGGGTTCAGAGAGGAGCCCCATGGGGATAGAGTTGACGGTCTTCAGGTTCAGCGTCACATCCTCCCCTGTGTAACCGTCGCCCCGCGTCGATCCGTTAACAAAGCGCCCTCTCTCATAGATGAGTTCTATGGCGAGACCGTCAATCTTGGGCTCCGCCACATACTCAATCTCATCGTCGCTCTGGAGCCGTCTCTTTATCCTCTCATCGAGTTCAGATGCCTCCACGGCTGAAAAGGCGTTACGCAGGGAGAGCATGGGGGTGGCGTGGGTTATCGTGCCGAAGGCTTCGAGCGGTTTCGCGCCGACACGCTGGGTGGGTGAATCGGGTGTGATGAGGTCGGGAAAACGAGATTCAAGCTCTTCAAGACGGCGCATCAATCTATCGTACTCGCCATCGCTGATGAGAGGAGAGTCGAGGACGTAGTAGCGGTAATTGTGGCGTCCAATCTCCTCTCGGAGCGCCTCGATCTCCGACCCTACGCCTCTATACTGCTTCCCTTCCGACACAGCATTTATGTAGCATAGAGAGCTGTAAAGGTCAATAAGCTCCCTCTGTTATGAGGGCGCTGCCAGGACAGACTGCCACCCACGGTTAGCGCTATCTCACGACTTTTGACGAGGGCGTCAAGGTTTGTCTCAGAACCGCTGAGATCAAATAGCAGTGCCTACTCCTCAAACTTGATCTTGGGGGCGTCTGTTGAAAGCACCTCAATGCCAAAGAGGGTGGTCAATCCCTCACCCGGGTCCTGGCTGTACAACTGAAAGAGCTCCCTGCGGACACTTCTCGCAATATCGGTCGGCAGGTGGACACCCATACAGAAACGATTCTTCTCTTCAAATTCTTCCTTAAGAGCTTTTATATGTTTAAGAGTATCCATAAGGTTCATGCTCTCTGAATAGTTCATGGATGAATTATTCAGAGGTTCCTTAGAGTAAATGTAATGACAAGAGTGTAGCGGAACAGAGACAGAAAAACGGTACCATCAAGTGCTCTTAGGCGCAATAGAGAAGTCGCAGGCAAAGGGGCTAGCGAGAGTGACAATCGAAGCTGGCTGCCTCTACTCTTCCAGACAAAGCCTGCCATTAATTTTTTCTACCTTATCGTATGATGCCCTCGTAAAAAGTCCGATCTATTGGGCCGAGCAATCTTTCAGACACTCGACATACCATATGTATGCCTTCCCATCTGAAAAACCACTACTCCTTGTATATCGAAATTTTTACTTAGCCATCTCACGACTTTTTACGAGGGCGTCTTGTCGGAGAGGTGGCAGAAAAGGCTGGTAAAGACATGCAATTTATAGTAGCATTGGATAATTTAGCAGACGAGAGGGTGAAAAAAATAATGCCTCAATGTAAAGGGAGACACTTGTAGTGATGAGAAGAAGATGAAATTTTCTACGTTAGATCTTGATGAAAAGATATTACAGGGCATAGACGATGCCGGGTTTGAGCGGTGTACCCCTATTCAGGAGCAGTCCCTGCCCGAAGCGCTGGCCGGCAAGGACCTCATTGCCCAATCCCAGACCGGTACGGGAAAGACGGCTGTCTTCATCCTCACTATATTTACCAGACTCCTGACCAATCCCGAAGAGAGCGGAGACAAATCGAAGGGCCCAAGAGCCCTTGTGATGGCCCCTACCAGGGAGCTTGCCGTTCAACTGGATAACGAAGCAAAGAGGTTGGGCAAACATCTTCCATTCCGCTCTGTGGCGCTTTACGGCGGCGTCGAGTACGATAAGCAGATTTCGGCTCTGAAGAGTGGAGTCGAGCTTGTTGTCGCTACCCCCGGCAGGATGATCGACCTCTACAAGTCGAAATATTTCACTCTGAACAATGTTGATATCTTCATTGTTGACGAGGCGGACCGCATGTTCGATATGGGGTTTGCCCCCGACATTCGTTACATAGCAAACAAACTTCCCAAAGACAAACCCCGCCAGACCATGCTCTTTTCGGCAACCATTGATGCAAATGTCAGACGCCTTGCCGCACGGTATATGAAGCCAGACCCGGTCTTTATAGAGATTGAACCGGAACAGGTAACGGTGGATAAGATAGACCAGAAGGTTCTCTATACATCAAACGAGGAGAAGATACCAATCCTCATGGCCCTCCTGAAGAGGCCTGATATGGAGCGGTGCATCATCTTCACCAATATGAAGAGTACGGCCGAGATGGTGGAGTGGAAGCTTGTGGGCAACGACTTTCCGGCCAAGGTGCTTACAGGCGACGTAAGCCAGTCCAGACGGCAGCGCATCATCGACAACATGAAGTCGGGGAAGATAAAGATCCTGGTAGCCACCGATGTTGTTGCCAGAGGGCTCCATATCGAGGATATCTCTCATGTGATTAATTACGATCTCCCGGAGGAGGTCGCAAGCTATGTACACCGTATCGGGAGAACTGCCAGGGCCGGAAAGACCGGTCAAGCGTACAGCCTCGTCTGTGAAGACCACGCCATGAATCTGCCTGAGATTGAGACGTATATTGAACGGAAGATTGAGGTAGAGTGGATAGAGGAGGAGGATCTTGTCAAGGATAGCGCCGGGCCGTACAGGAGAAAGAGGCCGCCACTGAAGAAGGGGCCTGAAAGAGGCGCCAGACGCGGGACGAGGAGTCCGGCAAAGCCTGCCAGAGCTCAAGCTAAACCTGTCAGGGCGCAATCAAAACCCACGAAAGAGCAGAAGGCAGAGCAGAAGGTGGCGGCCTCTCCACAGGAAAAAAACAGGAGCAACAAGAGCCGTAGTCGCTCCAAATCAAGGAGTGGGCCGGAGCGGACCTTCCACTTCAAGGGAAAAAAGGCTGGATCAAAACCGTTTGATCCTAAAAATCCGGAGGCATCAACTGCCTCTGAAACAAAGGGGTCTACGACAGTGGTCGACAAGAAGGCAACTACCGGGGGACCTGAAAAGTACAGGAGTAAGCAACCGAAGAGGCAGCCTTCCACTCCCCCAATCTCCGCCGCTACGCGTCCCCCCGTCTCGCGCCCTGCCAGGGCAGAGACTAAAGTCGCTCCTCCCAGAGCTTCTGGTGATGGAAAGAAAAGTGGGCGCCGCCAGCCTAAGAGTAAAGAGGAGCGCCTTGCATTTTACAAGAAGAAGTACGGTGAAGATTTCGGCTCTAAGGGGACAAGCAACGTCGGCAAGGCAACGCAGACTATTTCGAGACCGCCGTCATCAGGAAAGCGGGAGAAGGGTGGTCTGCTCAAGCGCATCTTGAATGTCTTTGGCAGGAGTTCCTGATGGATTGCCCTCTTCAGGGACTAGCGCTATAGCAATCAGGCTATGCCGCGCCTCCAGAGGGGGACTCCTTGCTCGCTCTGGCTCGTACAGCGCACAGTTGATTCGCTTCCGCTTCTCCTGGCAAGTTATGAGGTAAGGGGGTTACAGATTTTTCCTGCAACAGATTCCCACTTGCTTTTTTCAGGCAGATATAGTATAAAAGTGCGTCCCGGTGGTGTCCGTTATGCAATCAAAATAAACATCCATACACCTTGCCTGTTGAAACATGGCGGCCAATATGGCGCCGAGAGTAGCCGCAGGCGTCTTGATCTAAACGGTCTGTTACTACACAGGCAGCGTGGCCACTACGGGATAGTGGTAGATGGTTGAAACTGGAGTACGACTTATTGGTGGAAAGTGATGAATGTCTGATTTATTCAGACATTTAGCACTACATGGATGTAGCGCCATTTTCAGTGATGATAAGTTATTGAAAATGTGAGAAAAATAAAATTACACTTTTAGTTTTCGTCCTCTGAATTGTTCAGAGGTTTCCCCGTCCGGATTATTCATGAATTGCCGTGATGATCGCGCAGAGATTGGATTTACCATGGGATTTTTCGAGGGCGTGCCGTACCAGTGGATACGGCCAAGCTCGAACAAATGCCTTGGTGGATTCAAGATCAAGCGAGGGCACGAGCACATTTGTGAATAATGCGGGCTAGAACTAATCCTTGCTCTTTGCACTGCTGAGTGAAGGGCTCCCCTGTTAAGGGAGAACCGTAAGGAGGAAAAAATGTCACAACCGTACGAGTTGATTTTTATTGTAAAGCCTGATGTTGGCGAGGAGGTCATCCAGGCGGCAGTTCAGAAAGTGACCGGAGTAGTAGCCGCATCAAAGGGTGAAATGCTCACCGTCGATGAGTGGGGAAAGCGGAAGCTGGCCTACCCGATACAGAAGTGTACAGAAGGTTACTACCTCTACCTTAAGTTCACCACGCCGCCGGAAGCAATCAAGGAGATAGAGCGACAGCTAAAGTTGAACGAGCAGGTGATCCGTTATCTCACCGTGAAGCTCGATCCCAGAAAAATGGTTGCCGCTGTTGAGGAAAATGAAGCAGAGAGTGAAGGTGAGAGTACGGAAGTGGTTCAACCTGTAGCAGAAGAAGGAGGTTCTATATGAGTAGCACCGCTCCAGGACGCCCAAGGGACAACAGAGAACGCAAGGGTGGTTTTAAAAGAGGTTTTATGAGACGGAAGTTCTGCCGTTTCTGCAAGGAGACAAAGCTCACGATTGATTACAAGGATGGTAGGGCGTTGAGACCCTACATTACCGAGAAGGGCAAGATGATCTCTAGGCGGATTACAGGAACCTGCGCCAAGCACCAGCGGGAGATTACAGTGGCAATAAAGAGGGCTCGGAATCTTGCGATTCTTCCCTTCATTTCGACATCTATCTGATTCAGGAGGTACGATTTTATGAGGGTTTTACTGAAGAATGATATCCCCACCTTGGGCAGCTTCGGGGATACCGTTACTGTGGCAAACGGTTACGCACGCAACTACCTTATTCCGAAGGGGATGGTCGTTGCTGCTACGAAGGGGAACATGAAGGCCATTGAGCAGCAGAAGGAGGCGTGGCTCAGGAAGGTAGAGAAGGTCAAGAGCGAGGCATCGACGCTGAAGGATAAGCTGGAAGCTGTTACCCTCTCATTTACTAGGAAGGCCGGCGATGATGAAAAGCTCTTCGGTTCCGTGACGTCCATGGATATCGCAGGCGCTCTTGAAGAGCAGGGCTTTTCTATCGACCGTAAGAAGATCTCCCTTGATGAGCCGATCAAGAGTCTCGGTGATACCGAGGTGCCGTACAAGCTCCATCAAGAGGTTGTGGCCAACCTCAAGGTTTCTATTATTCAAGAGTAGACAATTGATAAGAGCAGGGGAGAGATGCCGTATGCTCTCCCCTGTGATTTTCGCATAACGGAGAAACCATGTATTATGGCCGTACAAGCCGCCACCGATTTTGCTCTACAGAGAGTCCCGCCACAAAACGTTGAGGCAGAGCGTTCAGTTCTCGGCGGCGTCCTCATTGATAATAACTCAATAACAAGAGTCCTCGAAACGCTCTCCGCCGATGGGAGCGACTTCTACCGTGAGGCCCACCGAAAGCTCTTCCGCTTGATGGTCGGTCTCTTTGACACTCAGACCCCCATAGACATAATTACCGTTACTGACGCCCTCAAGACCTCTGACGCCCTCGATGCAGTCGGTGGACTCTCCTACCTTGGGGCCCTCGCTGAATCGACACCCACGGCAGCCAACATAGCCTATTACGCCAGGATCGTTAAAGAAAAATCGGTCTTAAGAAGGCTGATCACCGCATCTACTGAGATAATTAACGGCTGCTACGAAGGTGGCGAGTCACTCGATGATTTTCTCGACGACGCAGAGAAGCTCATATTTCAGATTGCCCATGAGAAGGAGAAGCGCTCCTTCTATCCCCTCAAGGAGATAATCAAGGATACCTTTCACGCCATCGAACAGCTCTATGAGAAGAAGGAGCAACTGACAGGGATTCCCAGTGGATTCAAGGATCTCGACAAGTTGACTGCCGGCCTCCAGAGATCCGATCTCATCATCATTGCCGGTAGGCCGAGTATGGGCAAGACGGCCTTCTGTCTGAATGTCGCTCAGAATGCGGCGACTGACCATGGTAAATCGGTTGCCGTCTTCTCTCTCGAAATGAGTAAGGAGCAGCTCGTCCAGCGCCTCCTGGCGTCGAAGGCGCGTGTTGATCTGAGCCGCTTGAGGAGCGGTTTTCTCAGGGAGGAGGACTGGGGCAAACTGACTGCCGCCATCGGAAATCTCTACGAGGCTAAGATCTATATAGATGATACTCCTGCGTTGACGGTCCTGGAGATGAAGGCCAAGGCCAGGAGATGGAAGGCTGAGCTTGGTCTTGATCTCATAGTTGTCGATTACCTCCAGTTGATGCGGGGTAGAAGCCGGTCCGACAACAGAGAGCAGGAGATTTCGGATATATCGAGATCGCTGAAGGCGATGGCCAAGGAGCTCGATCTCCCCGTGATTGCCCTCTCACAGCTTTCACGAAGGACGGAACAGCGTGAAGGGAACAGGCCCCAACTTTCCGATCTGCGTGAGTCGGGGGCGATTGAGCAGGATGCCGATGTTGTAATGTTTATCTACCGGAAGGCCCAGTATGACCCGTGCGACTGCCCGAAGGATCTCTGTACCTGCGGTAGACGGAGGGATGCGGAGGTTATTGTGGCAAAGCAGCGGAACGGTCCAACCGATGATATTAAGCTTACTTTCCTTAATGAGTATACGACCTTTGTCGATCAGGTACAGATCGATATCGGTGAGGTAACCGGGGAGTGGGTAGAGTAATCTTTTATGAAAGTTCATTCAATGCAGTCTATCGCTATGTTAATCGTAAAACGATAGGGAGGTAGAGAGTATGGGTAATATCCTTATTGTAGCAATCGTTTTTATCGGTTTCTCAATGTCAATGTCGTGGGTAGTCGGACATAAGGAGAGAAGTGACCTGTCCGAGCAGCTGGAGGCGACGGAGGTTAGCAAGAGGGACATGCAACAAGAGTTGGTCAAGGTGGGGCAGGATCTTAAGGAGGAGAGCGGTAAGATAAAGGAGTTGACAGAGGCTCTTCAGAGTGAGAAGGAGGAGAGGGCCAAAGCAGAGGAGGCGCTCATCCAGCGAGAGGCCCAGTTGAAGGCGGCCAAAGAGAATTTGAACCAATCGGCTCAAACAGATGGGGGGAGGGGAGCAGTTACCGCAGAGGAGAAGCAGAGGCAGGCTGAGGCAGCGGAGCAGTTAAAGAGAGAAGAGGAGGCGAGACAAGAGGCGGAGAGCATACTCCTGCAGACAGAGTTGGATCGTGTTATGGCGGAGGAGTCCCTCTTAAAGAAGGCTGAAGAACTGGCGATTGTGAAGGCCGAGCTGGCTCTGCTGGAAAGTATCAGTGGCGTAGCCAGACTGGCTGATGCGGAACTTGGGCAGAAAACGGTTGATGAGGGGGAGGGGGGGCAAGCCGTCGGCCGTGCGGAGGAGGCTTTGAAAGCCCGCCTTGTAGTAATGCGGAAGGAGGAGATAGCGCTAACGGGTGATGTTAAGAACGCTGCTCTGCTGAAAGAGGAGATCGAGTATCGTCTGGAGCAGGAGCGGCTCCTAAAGCTGGAGGAGGGGGGGGAGATTTCAGCGGAAGACCGCGAGGTCGCCCTGGACAGAGCCTCAATGAAACATATCAAGCCGTTCTCGATAGAGGGTATCTTTGGATATGCCACAACAGAGAGTGACGAGGGTGGTCAGGAGTGGTGGAAAAAGAGGACCGCTACTTACAGGGTCAAGAGAGAGGATGAATCGCTCGCCGCCATAGCCGCCAAGGAGAGTATCTACAGCAACAGAGAGCTGTGGGTGGTTATCTATATGTCTAATCTCGATAAAGTAGGGGCCCCCGACTTCATGGATGCCGGGCAGCAACTCATGATACCGAAGATAATCACCAGGGGAGAGATCCGTGAAAAGATACGCGCTTACTACAGCAGAGAAGTTAGTGAGCGGGGTATCGAGAGCAACGATCAGGCCCCTGAAGAGTCTGTGCCTCTGAGACAGTCGGAAACGTAGTTTTTACTCCTAGCCACGGCCCGTCCCATTTCCTCTCCCTCGGCGAGACAGGCGGCCAGTGCGGCTGAGAGAATGCACCCTGTGCCGTGGAGTTCCCTGCCTATGCGCGCAGATACATACTGCGTTACCACATCTCCATCATAGAGGAGATCAACCGCATCTCCTGAGAGGTGTCCCCCCTTTATCAGCACATACCTTGGCCCCATCTCCCCTATCCTTATCGCCGCCTCTCCCATATCGTCTTCCGTAACCACCTTCCGTCCCGTAAGGAGTGACGCCTCAAGGAGATTGGGGGTGACAATGAGGAGGCCGGACAGGAGAGACCGGAGGGCAGGCAGCCCACTTTTTTCCAGGAGTGGAAAACCGCTGGAAGAGGTGATGACCGGATCGAGAACCACGTTAGCGATGTCGAGCCTCTTGAGCACTCCGGCAATGGCGGTGACAATCTCCCCCTTTGCGAGCATACCGATCTTTATCGCATCAATAGTGCCTGCCTCGGCGAGGGCCTCAATCTGTTGAAGGACAAATGAGGGCGGTATGGGAAAGAGCCCATTCACAGAGCCGCCATCCTGAACGGTGACAGCCGTTATCGCCGATAGGCCCTTTACACCAAAGGCGGAAAAGGTTGCCAGATCTGCCTGAATCCCGGCGCCGCCTGACGGATCTGAACCGGCTATGGTCAGGACATGCTTCATCGTATGAAGTAGAGGAGAATTACCTGAACGACGCCTATGAGGAAACCCATGATACCCCCTATCCACTCGATATGACGGAGTTCCTTTCCGATAAACTCGGTGAGGAGGGCCTCGAACTCCTCAAGCTCGAGATCGTCAAGCCTCGATGAGAGGAGGTGGTTTACATCGATGCTCTCTTTGAAACGGTTTACGATATCGTCCTTCTTCTTGTCCAGGTGTAGAAAGAGTTCCCGTGTAATCAGGTATCGTATGTTGTTCATGAGGTTTTCCGAAACGAGACCGATGACAGGAATGCTCTTAATCTTATTGCTCTTAAAGCGATGTTCGATCGCCTCTTCAACGGACTGCTCGATCTCTGCCTTCAGGTCAATCCCGGAGAGGGCGTCGGCCAGGTCATTCGATGAGAGGAGCTGTCTCTCTATGGCCCTGGCGATACTTCTTCCGATCTCCTTCCGTCTCTTCGGAATGAGCCCCTGAAAGTTGTAGCCAAAGACCCTTACCGGCCTGTGGGGCTTGAAGAGCATCTTTATGGCAATGTAGTTGGTGAGCCAACCGATGGTTGCGCCGATAATGGGGGGGAGGACTATCCAGAGATACATTGATAAGCCTGTCGGCAAATAAGCGCCCTTACATTAATAATGATAGATCGGTTAGAGGAGATGGTGGAGAAGATGCCGGGGCTGGCTAATAACGTTTCTTGTCGGTCTCTTCCTGAAAATACTGCTTGTAGAGGATGTCCCACTCCTTGCTTCCCTCAGGTATGTACCGTTTAATGGAGCGAATCTTCTGCCGCGCCTTTTCATCGGCGTTATCCTCTACCTGGAAGTAGTGTGAGATAACCCGCTTGATCTCAGTAAGCACCTCGTGGTCACTCTTAAAATCCACCATATCATCTTCCCATATCCCGTCTGCGATGATATGGGCGATGTGGGATATACGGTCTTCAGATAGCCTCACAGGATTATCTCACGCTCCTTTGCAAGCCTTGACTTTATCATATTGAACATCTTCCTGTAATCCATCTGGCCGCTCTCAACCTCACCGGCATGGCTCTTCATGATATTATCAACATCACGATTGAGGGCCTCCTCGTCATGGAGGTTCCGGGTAAAGAGCTCAACAATCCTCTCCGTTATGGCCGACTCACTGCTCTTCAACTCAATGAGTTTCTTCTCCTTGAGGCTCGCCACGATAAGCGACGATATTCGTTCAACCTGTTCGATCGGTATCTTCATGGCACTTTTATACCACAACGGTATAGTTTGTTTCAAGATGGTTATTTCAAAAGGTGCACTTGAGGTCAGATTGGCAGTGGATAAAGGGGAGAGTAGTGCAGATTTCTGCGGCTGGAGGTGCTACGGGGAGTGGCGTCTTTGTTCAATCTAAGGAATATTTTCAATGGCTTGCCGACACTAAAAATGTCGATACTTCCATGTATCGCGGAAGGTCTGGATTAATCAGACCTTCCCTAACCTCCCATTTCACTGCACCTCTTGCTGACTTCTTCACCGCTAGAGGACCTTTCGCAGGTTCTCAATAATCGCCTTGATCCTCTTCGGTTTTGTCTTGAGTGAGGCCCGGTTGCAGACCAGTTTTGCCGTTATCTCCATGATCTGCTCTATCTCGACGAGGCCGTTCTTTCTCATGGTCTCTCCTGTCGATACGAGGTCAACTATCCGATCAGATATGCCGAGCAGAGGGGCCACCTCGATGGAGCCGTAGAGCTTAATCAGTTCAACCTGTACACCCCTCTCCAGGAAATACTTTAAGGTGATATTCGGATACTTCGTCGCTACACGGAGATGGCTCCAGTTGGCGGGAGATTCGCTGTTTCTTAGCCCCTTTGGTTCGGCAACGGCCATCCGGCAGTAGCCGATACCGAGATCGAGGGGTTCGTAGAGATCCTTCCCCTGTTCGAGGAGGACGTCCTTGCCGGCTATCCCTATGTCGGCGGCGCCGTACTCCACAAAGGTGGGAACGTCCTGGGACCTGATGACCATGAAGCGTATGTTGTCATCCTCGTTATCAAAAATGAGCTGTCTAGTGCTGCTTAAGGCCCCGGAACAATCGACTCCCGCCTGCTGCAGGAGCGCTACAGCCTCTTCAAGGACACGCCCCTTCGGCAGCGCGATGGTCAGGTGGTTCTGTTTGGTTTTCATCTTTACCCCTTTATCCTCTTGATCTTTGAGCCAACTTGGGCCAGCTTCTTTTCCAGTCTCTCATACCCTCTGTCGAGGTGGTAGATTCGTGATATTTCAGTTGTTCCGTCAACGATGAGGGCCGCTATTACAAGTGAGGCGCTGGCGCGCAGGTCGGTGGCCATGACTGGGGCGCTGCTCAGGTAAGGCCTCCCCTCAACGATGGCTGTCCTGCCGTCTACCTTGATCCTTGCCCCCATCCTCTTCAGTTCACTTACATGCATGAACCTGTTTTCGAAGATAGTCTCGGTAATAACAGAGAGGCCGCTTGCGACGGTCATCATGGCCATCATCTGTGCCTGAAGGTCTGTCGGGAAACCGGGGTAGGGCGATGTCTGTATATCGACACTCCTGATTGGAGTAGCGCCAATGACACGGACGCCACCCTCCTCGATGGTGATCTCCGTGCCGGTCTCTTCCAGCTTCACTATAAGCGCCTCAAGGAGATCAATGGGACACCTCTTCAGGAGGAGATTCCCCCTGGTTGCCGCAGCGGCTATCATGTAGGTGCCCGCCTCAATCCTGTCGGCCATGACTCTATGAGAGACGGGGTGCAACTTATCGACCCCCTCTATGACGATTTTTTCCGTTCCGGCCCCTGCGACTGAACCGCCCATTGTGTTGAGAAGATTGGCAAGCTCGACTACCTCCGGCTCTTTGGCGGCGTTCTCAAGCACCGTTGTCCCGTCGGCAAGGCAGGCTGCCATCATGAGATTGGCCGTGCCGGTAACGGTCGGGATGTCGAGATAGATGACACTCCCCCTGAGCCTCTCAGCAGTGGCCTCAACGTAGCCGTGCTCAATCTTGATGGTTGCCCCCATCTTTTCAAGCCCCATGAGGTGGAGGTTGATGGGGCGCGCCCCGATGGCGCACCCGCCGGGAAGGGAGATGCGCGCCCTCTTACACCTCGCCACGAGGGGGCCGAGGACGAGAACGGAGGCCCTCATCGTCTTGACAAGATCATAGGGCGCCTCAGGTGTTGTGATAGTTGAGGCGTCGATAGTGGTGGAGCCATCCTCCAGATCGTTAATTGTGCAGCCGAGGTGGCTCAGAAGGGCCTTGAAGGTAGTGATGTCTCTGAGGTGGGGGATGTTTGTTATGGTATTGGCGCCCTCAACAAGGAGGGTTGCGGCCATAATGGGCAGAGCGGCGTTCTTTGCCCCGCTGATCTCTATTTCACCTATCAGCCTCTTGCCTCCCTCTATTATTATCTTGTCCATAGTGGTCTGCTCAGGGTGTTCCTTCCGAGTTTTTAAGGGCCTCGGCCTGGTAGTGGTTTGTCAGGTAGTCGATCAACTCTTGAAGGTCGCCCTCCATAATCTGTCCAAGCTTATGGAGGGTGAGACCTACTCTATGGTCCGTTACCCTGTTCTGGGGAAAGTTGTATGTCCGGATCTTCTCGCTCCGGTCTCCTGTCCCCACCTGGCTCTTCCGGTCGCTCGCGATTTGTGACTGCTGCTCCTGAACCTTTATGTCCAGGAGCCGTGACCTCAGTATCTTCAGCGACTTCTGCTTGTTTTTGTTCTGACTTTTTTCATCCTGGCAGCTCACGGCAATACCAGTAGGGAGGTGGGTAATCCTCACGGCAGTCTCCAGCTTGTTGACGCTCTGGCCGCCGTGGCCGCCGGCCCTGAAGGTGTCTATCCGCAATTCGTCGTTGTTGATCTCAATCTCCACCTCTTCCGCCTCGGGAAGGACGGCTACCGTTGCCGTAGAGGTGTGTATCCTGCCGCCAGCCTCCGTTTCAGGAACTCGTTGTACACGGTGTACCCCGCTCTCATACTTCAACCTGCTGTAGGCGCCCTGCCCCTCTATGAGGGCGATGACCTCCTTGAGCCCGTTCAGCCCCGTATGGTTGATGCTCAATATCTCCAGCTTCCAATTGTGCAGCTCAGCGTAGCGGCTGTACATCCTGAAGAGTTCGGACGCAAAGAGGGCCGCCTCATCACCGCCAGCGCCTGACCTGATCTCGATGAGGATATTCTTTTCATCATTGGGGTCCTTCGGGAGGAGGAGGAATTTTAACTCAGTTTCCAGAGCGCTCTTTTTCTCCCGCAGGGTTACGAGCTCCTCCTCTGCCAGCTCCTTGATCTCCGCATCGCCCCCCTTGAGCAATTCCTCATTATCCGCGATATCCTGCTCTACACCTTTTAACGAGGCGAAGGCATCGACAATATCTCTCAGACAGGAGTGCTCCTTTGCGTATCGCTGGAAGGTTTCCTGGTCGGAAATGACCTTCGGATCACTTAGAAGGGCGCCCAGTTCGTTATAGCGGGTCTCTATGGTTTCAAGTCGTTGCAACATAACGGGCCGGTAACCTCTTTAAAAACTCTCTCTCAACGCTTTGGCAAAAGGAGCAGTATGATAGATTGCTGGAGTGGGGAAAGGGTGGGAGGGGTCAATGGTGTAGACGTGTGCTCATTGGCGATGAAGGTGCAGGTTAAAGGTGACAAACGAATGAAGAGCACACCTGAGAGGCTCTCTCTCAATTGAGCATGGTCTCTCTCCAGAGGAGCAGAATCGCCTGAGTGCGCTAAAAGCCGCTGTGCGCCCTTATGTAGCGGGAGCAGGAGCGGGGACGGTCTACGGCGAGAAACCACGCCGTTCCCGCTTCTCAGTTAGCCTTTTTTGCGTACTTTTTCCTGAACTTGTCAACCCTTCCAGCAGTATCCATCAGCTTCTGCTTCCCCGTGTAGAATGGGTGGCAGCTGGAGCAGAGTTCAACCTTTATCTCACTCTTCGTTGACCGCGTTTCCGCAGAGAAGCCGCAGAGACAGGTAACGGTGGCGGTTTCATATGTGGGGTGTATGCCTTCTTTCATAATATCGAACCTCCTTATGGCGTAAATCCGAGCAATAATAACAGCTATACCTCACAAGCGCAAGCAGAAAGTGTCCAGCAAAAAGTGCCGGAGAGCCCATGTATATCCCCGACAGCGCATGGCGTGAAACTATTTGTGCATCGAGTCGAGGAATTCCTTATTGGTGTCCGAGCTCTTCAGTTTTGTCAGGAGGAACTCCATTGCCTCCACAGGGTTGAGAGGCTGAAGAACCTTCCGCAATATCCATATCCTGTTGAGTTCCTCTTTTGAGAGGAGGAGATCCTCTTTTCTCGTGCCTGACTTGTTCAGGTCGATGGCAGGGAATATCCGTCTCTCTCCCAGCTTCCTGTCGAGAACAATCTCCATGTTGCCTGTTCCCTTGAATTCTTCAAAGATGACGTCATCCATCCTGCTGCCCGTGTCGACGAGGGCTGTTGCAATAATTGTAAGAGAGCCGCCCTCCTCTATATTTCTTGCCGCTCCGAAGAAGCGCTTAGGCTTGTGGAGCGCATTGGAGTCCACACCACCGGAGAGAACCTTCCCGCTGGGAGGCACTACGGTGTTATAGGCCCGTGCGAGGCGTGTGATGGAGTCGAGAAGGATGACCACATCACGCTGGTGCTCAACGAGCCTCTTTGCCTTCTCTATGACCATCTCCGCCACCTGGGTGTGGCGCTGTGCCGGCTCGTCAAAGGTTGAGCTGATTACCTCGCCCTTGACCGAGCGGTGCATGTCGGTAACCTCTTCGGGACGTTCATCGATGAGAAGAACCAGAAGGGCAACATCGGGGTGGTTGGTGGTGATTGAATTTGCAAGCTGCTGAAGGATGGTGGTTTTACCGGCCCGAGGGGGGGAGACGATGAGTCCTCTCTGCCCCATGCCTATTGGGGTAAAGAGGTCCATGGTCCTCATGGAGAGGTTGCCGCTCACCTTCTTCTTCGTTATTTCCAGTTTGAACTTCTTCTGCGGATAGAGGGGGGTGAGGTTGTCGAAGAGGATCTTCTCCCTTGCTATCTCGGGGTCTTCGTTGTTGATGCTTTCAACCTTGAGGAGGGCAAAGTATCGCTCCCCCTCCTTCGGAGGTCTTATCTGGCCGGAAACGATATCGCCTTTTCTCAGACTGAACCTCCTTATCTGGGAAGGGGAGATGTAGATATCGTCGGGACCCGGCAGGTAATTGTAATCGGGGGCCCTCAGAAAGCCGAAGCCGTCGGGGAGCGTCTCGAGTACCCCCTCTCCGTAGATCAGGCCGTTCTGCTGGCTCTGTGCCTGGAGGAGGGCGAAGATGAGATCCTGCTTTCTAAGGCTTGCCGCCCCCTCGATGGTATATTTTTTTGCAAGGGTGGTCAGTTCACTTATCTTTTTGTCTTTCAGATCTTTAAGATTCATAGAGAATAGGGCTCCTGGAGTGGTGCTGGTTGATGTGGGCGCGTAATTGTGCGAGGTAATTGGAGGATGATTGTATATATTATTGATGCAATAAACTTTCTTGCTTCAAGCTACACAGGGATTTTTCAATAAGGTATGGTTTTCTTATGATGTAAATGTGTTTATAGCCGAGAGGCAGATTTGATTGGACTTATAAATAGCATATGGCTCGGGACGTGTCAATAGTTTTTTTTGTGGCATTCTTTCTACAGTGATTACGGTTGCCCTTGAGGAGAGCGTTCTCCATGCCGGGTTGCTCCTATGACGCTTGCGTCAACTCGGCAAATACCTCTCTCGTCCTCTCCCGTGTCACCTCTCTGCTGCCGCTGTTATCAATGATGAAGTCGGCGTGGCTTAAGCGCTCCTCTCGTCTTGCCTGAGCGTCCATCCTGGCATGAGCCGCTTTGCAGTTATACCCCTTCTGCCCTGCCCGCTCTACCTGCATCTCCTCATCTAAATCCACAACAATGACCG
>JBHHTR010000002.1:0-44220 GCA_046753505.1 Thermodesulfobacteriota bacterium | reverse complement strand
CTCTATAGGGGACTTACACCCCATTAGTTCACGCCCATGCCGGGCGTACACAAACGGATGCATTAGAATGCAGACCAGCGATGACTTTTTGAGGTTGCAATAGTTGATGATGTGAGAATTGTCGTCTGGCTTGTTTACGTGCTACATGGTCTGGCATCTATGCTCCTGCTCGTTACCCGGCCATCCAAAGACTCTTTCCGAAACCATATGGCTAGGGAATACGTGGCCGGATGTATATTCTAAAAAGCGAGGGAGAGAAGATGACACAGTCGCAAGTCGGTATTATTAGCAGGAGGATATTAACTACGATGGTGCTCCTCTTTCTTGTCGTTGGCGCGGCGGTAGCGGCTCCAGCCTATGCTGTACCATCTCATGCTGTCATCTTCATGTATCACCGTTTTGGTGAAGAGCGTTACCCCGCCACCAATATACGGCTCAACCAGTTTGAGGCCCATCTCAACCATCTCGACGAGGGGGGGTATCGGGTTTGGCCACTCAAGCGTATAGTGACCCACCTCCGTGAAGGGAGGACGATCCCCGATCGAACCGTTGCCATCACCATCGATGATGCCTTCAAGTCGGTCTACACTCGCGCCTATCCACTGCTCAAGGCGCACGGGTTTCCCTTTACGGTTTTTGTTGCTACCAATCCCATCGACCAGCTCTTTCCCAGCATGATGACATGGGGGCAGATGAGGGAGATGAAGAAGGGTGGTGCAGACTTTGCCAACCACGGTACCAGCCACGGTCACCTCGCTCAGCCTGATAAGGGTGAAAGCAGGAAGGCGTGGCGTGAACGGATTAAGGGGGAGATAAGCACGGCGGAGAGACGCCTTGAGGCCGAACTAGGTTCGGCCCCCAAGCTCTTTGCCTACCCATACGGCGAGTACGATCTGAGACTGGCAAAGATTGTGGAAGAGCTGGGGTATGCGGGATTCGGCCAGCACTCCGGGCCTGTAGGTTCTCACAGCGACCTCCGCGCCGCGCCCCGCTTTCCAATGGCCGAGGCCTACGCTGCACTGCGTAAGTTTTCGATGAAGGCGGCAACCCTCCCCCTCCCCGTCGTGACGGAGGAGCCGTGGAATCCTCTCCTTACCGGAAGGTCGCGGCCACTCCTGCATCTTACCCTGGAAAAGGGAGAGGGTGATGTGAACCTGAGACAACTTACCTGTTACGTGAGTGGTCAGGGTCGTGGGGAGATTGTATGGGTAGATCGGGACGAGAAGATATTTACCGTACAGGCGACAGCGCCTCTCGGCAAAGGGCGGAGCCGTTACAACTGCACCGCGCCGTCAAACAGTTCCGGGAGATACTACTGGTACAGCCATCCATGGCTTCTCACCGCCGCCCCCTGAGATCATTCGAATCTCACCGAGGCTGTCGAGGCCGTTGCCTTTTATGATGGTCCGAATATCGCGCACATACATCTCACCACGCTCGGAATAGCGCTTGAGCCCTGATGCCAACGTGTAGGCGTTGAAGGGTGCGTCCGTTCTGCGCATCTCCGCACGCATGACCCGCAGCTCCCTGTAGGCACGGCTGACATTGATGTTGCGCATGTAGGAGCGGACAGAGGCGCGGAGAGTCGGGAAGGCCCGGACAGTGTGGCTCTTGCCTTCAAGACGTTCGCTGGGTGTGATGCCAGCACCCTTCCTGAAGGTCCACTCACCGAATAGGCTGTTCCCCTCCCGAGCAAAACGTGAGGTTCCCCACCCACTCTCCTGAGCCGCCTGGGCGAGAACCATGGCAACAGGTAGAGAGTCAACACGGCTGAGCAATTCACGGCGCACACCGGCATCGTTGATATTGCCTTTCACACGGTAGTACGACGCAACCTGATGGATGGCACCCCACTCAGTCGTCCCTGGAAGGATATCGCCACCGGCAAACTGCGCCTCAAGCCATCTGTGCTTCATCTCGATTCGATGATTCTCGGCAAGAATAAGAGGGAGCATGGCGCGAAAGAAGAGAGACTTCTTCACTTTCACCACCTGATCATTAAGGTCGCCTGGAAATGCGGCAATCTCCAGAAGGGGCACTACGGCGGTGGCAGAGGGAGGCCAGTCATAATTATAGCGCGTAAACTGCGCCTCAAGATGGGCGGCCTTTGACGCTGAAACCCTCGTCAGCACAACATCATCCATTGCAGATTCGTGGGCGGTTGCGCCACTCCCTCCGCTGAACAGCAAGAGGCCGACACCGATGAGCATCACCACAATAATCCCTGAAATAAATAACCTGCTCTTTTTCATTCTTCTAACAACCTTTCATACTAAGGAAACCAACACCTGCCAAGCACCTGAATATATCGGAACAATTAGACAAGTCTTTAATGCTAATCTATTTTCCCATCAATGTCTATAAAGTTATGGCGCCCCAAATTGTTGATGGCGTCATGTCTAAGTTCAAACTAATGCCCTGGTGGATTCAATATCAAGGTAGGACTCGAGCACATTTGTGAATAATACGGGATATGAATAATGCGGGGTATATCAGGCCATCCATTGTTTGTCTGGTTTTTTGCGTGCTATATGTCGAGGTTGACCACCTCGAGGGCGTGTTTTTCGATAAATTCTCTCCTCGGCTCTACCTCATCCCCCATGAGCCTCGTGAAGACGTCATCGGCCTCGATAACATCCTCAACCCGTACCTGGAGAAGAGTCCTGTTCTCGGGATCCATGGTGGTTTCCCAGAGCTGACCGGGGTTCATTTCACCGAGCCCCTTATATCTCTGAATGTAAAGCCCCTTCTTTCCAATCTCAAAGACGATATCGAGGAGTCCCTGAAAGGTCTTTAACTTCTGAACACCATCCTTGTCAACAATTTCGTATGGCGGATCACCGAGGCTCTTGAGCTCTGTCCCCAGCCTCTTCAACTCCTGAAAGTCCGGTGAGGAGAGGAAGGCCCTGTCCACGGTGGTCTTTATTTTATCGTCGCCACCTCTGGTGGAAGCGCTGAACATGAGACAGTCGTGTTCCATGTCATCGCCCACCTGAAATTCAACGGGGGTCAACGCAGGATGAAGCGCCTCAAGATAGGTTCTTGTCTCTTCCAGGAGGGCCTTGAGCCTCTTCATGTCCTTTAATGTATCCAGTCCGAAACCATCCTCCAACGCCAGCGCCGCCACAACCTCGCCCTCCATCCGTCTCCGGCCTATCATTCTCACAATCTGCTGGAACCGGGCAACCCTCTTGAGGGCCTTGCAGAGCCTATCCCCCTTAAGTGTGCCCTTGTCTCCCTGTAGCTTAATCTCCACATTCTCAGAGGCCAGTTCAAGAATAAACTTCTCCATGTTCCCTTCTTCCTTCAGGTACCGCTCCATCTTACCTTTCTTTACCTTGAAGAGGGGCGGCTGTGCAATGTAGAGAAAGCCACCCTCAACGAGGGACGCCATCTGTCGGTAGAAGAAGGTGAGGAGGAGCGTCCTTATGTGGGAGCCGTCAACATCGGCGTCGGTCATGATAATGATCCTATGGTAGCGAAGCTTCTCTATCTGAAAATCGTCCTTGCCAATCCCGCAGCCGAGGGCGGTAATAATATTCCTGATCTCCTCACTGGAGAGCATCTTGTCAAAACGCGCCTTTTCAACGTTGAGTATCTTTCCCCTGATCGGCAGGATAGCCTGATTCTTCCGATCCCGCCCCTGCTTTGCGGAACCTCCGGCTGAATCGCCCTCCACTATGTAGAGTTCACAGAGTGCCGGGTTGGTCTCCTGGCAGTCGGCAAGCTTACCGGGCAGAGATGACGTCTCAAGAGCCCCTTTACGCCTTATAAGCTCCCTGGCCTTCTTGGCCGCCTCCCGGGCTCGAGCCCCATCTGCGACCTTCTCTATGATCCTCTTTGCTACCGGCGGGTTCTCTTCGAAGAATGTAGACAAACCTTCATTGATGATGGTCTTGACGTACCCCTCCACCTCGCTGTTGCCAAGTTTCGTCTTTGTCTGTCCTTCAAACTGGGGGTCGCTGAGCTTCACACTGATTACTGCCGTCAACCCCTCCCGCACATCATACCCCTGGAGAGGCTCTTTTATATCCTTCAGAAGGTTCCGGCTGGCGGCGTAGTTATTTACCGTTCTGGTAAGAGCCGATTTAAAGCCGGTCATGTGGGTTCCACCCTCTGTTGTGTTTATGGTGTTGGCAAAAGAGAAGACATTCTCGCTATAGCCGTCATTCCACTGCATTGCCACCTCAACACTCGTATCCTCCCTGGCTCCCTCAATATAAATCACCTTTGAATGTAGAGGGTTCTTTGCCTTATTGAGGTGTTCAACGAAAGATATAATCCCCCCCTTATAGTGGAACTCGTGAGACTTGTCACTCCTCTCATCTTTCAGGGTAATCCTGACTCCCTTGTTCAGAAAGGATAGCTCCCTCAACCTCTGTGCGATGGTATCGAAACTGAATTCGTTCGTTTCAAATATGGTGTTGTCAGGCTTAAATGTTACTTTTGTGCCCGTCTTGCTGCTCTTACCAACAACCTCAAGGGGGGCCATCTTCTTGCCCCTCTCATACCGCTGATAGTAAACCTTCCCGTTTCTCCTTATCTCGACTTCAAGCCACTCGGATAGAAAGTTGACAACTGTAACTCCCACACCGTGGAGACCACCCGATACCTTGTACGCCTTGCTTTCAAACTTCCCGCCAGCATGAAGCTCGGTCAGCACCACCTCCACTGTGGGAACTTTCTTGACCGTGTGTTGATCAACCGGTATGCCCCTTCCATCATCCTCTATAGAGACACTGTTGTCTCCATAGATAACAACGTGAATATCGTCGCAGTACCCTCCAAGGGCCTCGTCTATTGCATTGTCTGCCACCTCGTACACCAGGTGGTGAAGCCCCATTACACCGGTTGAACCGATATACATGGCGGGTCTCTTCCTTACAGCCTCGATTCCCTCGAGAACCTTGATAGAATCAGCATTATATTTGTCTTTTGTCACCACAGGTAGTGCTCTCCCCTCATAAGATGATGTAGCTATATAGAAGTACTGCCATTGCCGGTGGCAGTAAGCCATTGAAAATGTTCCTGTATACAGTTAAATCCGCATAGGCATAATAACATATGTGTACCCCTCGCTCTCTATGGGGGTGATAATGCCTGAATCGAGCTCTCCTTTTAACTCCAGCCTTACCTTCTCACTATCAATAACTTCAAGGACATCAATTATATAGCGTGCGTTGAAACCAATCTCTAACTCTTCTCCCTCATATTCAACAGTAATGGCCTCATTGGCCTCTCCTATTTCAGGAGAGCTTGAAGAGAGATCTATTTTCTCCGTTGATAGCATAAATTTTACCCCCTTTACCCTCTCGGCAGAGAGGATGGAGACCCTCTTCAGGGATGAGAAGAGGGCCTTCCTGTCAGCAACAACAATCTTGTCGTTACCAACCGGTAGAACCTGCCGGTAATCCGGAAAGTCTCCATCAATGAGCTTAACCACAAGAAGGGCATTGTCTCTCTTAACTATACAGTAGGTCTTTGTGAAACCTAGTTGGAAGGTTCCCTCTCTCTCCTCAAAGAGCTTTCGTAACTCTACAACTCCTTTTCTTGGCAGGATAACGCCACCTGAGAGGGTTGGAAGCTCCTCACTGCTCTTCTCGATGAGCGCAAGTCTGTGGCCATCAGTGGCGGTCATCTTCAGTGTTCCATTCACTCTTTCAAGAAAAACTCCATTGATGTTGTATCTCGTTTCGTCTGTTGATGCCGCAAAGTAGGTCTTTTCCACCATATCCAGAAGTTGTTCCGGCGATATTCTTGCAAGGTAGGCATCATCAATGACCGGAAAGGAGGGAAATTCGTCAACGGGGAGGCCAACTATCTTAAAGAGTGCGTTACCACCTCTTATATCAACCCTGCCACCTTCACCAACGGAGATGCTTACATCGTCATCTGTCATCTCTTTAATTATCTCAAAGACCTTGCGGGCATTTACTGTTATTGTCCCCTCCTCTTCCACAGAGGCATCACAACTCTCTTTTAAAAAGATTTCAAGATCAGTAGCGTATACCTCAATACGACCTGCTTTTGCCTCCAAAAAAATGTTAGAGAGGATGGGCATTGTATTTCTCTTCTCTACAATTCCCTGAACTCTCTGAAGAACTTTGAGTAAATTTCCTTTTTCAACTGTACACTTCATCTCTTTTTCCTCCATGTCTTATTATTCTTTATATATTATAGTAGGATAAAGTAGTAGGGGCTGTTGATAAGTGAATAAACGATATAACCCATTGAAAGACCGGACAAAAGAACAGCACAAAACCTGTGTATATCTTAATGGATGTTTTGAACATATTGTGATTTAAGATAGCGCCGGTATAGTAGTGCACGAGTTGTCCATAGTAATCAACATATTTTTAACAGCTTTTTCAGGTTGAAAACTATCCTCTTTGTTTCCGGTTTTTCTTTTAACTCCTTTGCGATCTTTTTATAGGCGTGTATGACGGTTGAGTGATCTTTGCCTCCGAATGATGCTCCAATCTCAGGATATGAAACCTTGCCGTACTCCCTGGAAAGGTACATGGCAACCTGCCGAGGCAGGGCAATAGCCTTAAGCCTCCTTTTTGACTTCAGGTCCGATACCTTAATATTAAAGAACGAGGCTACCATCTTTTGAACATCTTCGATAGTCAGCGGTTTATTCGACATCATGTCGGAGGCAATATGCTTGAGCGCCTCTTCCGCCATTGTAACGCTTATCTCCTGCCCTGTTAGTGAGGAGACAGCTCCTACTCTAATAAGATACCCCTCGAGGGCCCGTATATTGGATGTGTTCAGAGAGGCAAGAAAATGGGTAACATCATCAGGGAGGTGAATATTCTCCATGTCGGCCTTTTTATTCAGTATTGCCATCTTTGTCTCTGTGTCGGGTGGCTGGATATCCGCAACCAACCCCCACTCAAAACGACTGCGAAGGCGTTCTTCAATGCCGTCAATCTCCTTTGGAAAACGGTCACTTGTCACCACAATCTGTTTATGCGACTCATAGAGCGTGTTAAAGGTGTGGAAAAACTCTTCCTGTGTCCTCTCTTTGCCGCCCCAGAACTGTATATCATCAATGAGAAGGAGGTCGGCATTCCTGAATTTCTTTCTGAAATCCGACATCTTGTCACGGCTCACAAAGTTGATAAATTCGTTCATGAACCCCTCAGAGGTGTAGTAGCATACGGTGGCGGTATTTAGTTTTTGAAGAGCCCTCTGCCCTATTGCCTGTAAAAGGTGGGTCTTGCCAAGGCCGACACCACCGTAGATGAAGAGTGGATTATATTTACTGGAGAGGTGATTTGCAACGGCGGAACAGGCAGCATGGGCAAACTCGTTCCCCTTGCCGATAACAAAATTGTCAAAGGTATATTTAGGGTTAAGGCCGTTTTTGGGAACAGTAGTTTTCGCTTTTGCTTTTTTTACAGGGGCTTCCGCTTTTACGGTAATTGTGCTCCTCCCGCTGCTTACCCTCCAGTTGAGGGAGTAGGGTCGGTTAGCCCTGTTCTGTATGGCTCCTGTAATGAGAGAGAGGTAGTGTTCCTGTATCCACTCCAGAAAGAACCTGTTTGGTACTTCCAGCTCTATAGATGTTTCGTTTCCAGCAATAAAGGTGATAGGTCTGAACCAGGTAGAGAACAGTTGGGAACTCATCTGTTTCCCAAGATCCTCAATACAGCTGTTCCATACAGTTTCAGCGTTCATAGCAGCACATTTTATTGTTAGATAGTGGGTAACATTTGCCGCAAAAATGGGCGGAAGATATCCACGAGGTTATCAACAGGTGTTGATATAATTCAACCCCGGGTGACCGTCAATGTATCAGAGGGGGTGGTAGATTTCAAGTGTTATTTTACCCTTTTTTATGAAAAAGAGGGTGGTCGATAAATTAAAAACACTCTGACCGCAAGTGAATAAAAGGTCAGCAATATCAGCATTGTATGAAAGTAGATATCTATATGTTTGTGCTCATTTATTAATCAATAGTATAGAGTTTATCGTCCACTTATAGCTCCCTCTATCCGGCTCACGGCTGTCGTTTCGGCTCAGCCGGTGGGAAGGCGTTTAATAATATGTTGAGAAGATTCCAGGCTGTGGATATCCTACTGATTGCCCTCCATGAATTGCATATATATATCCCGTACCGTTCTCGTTCTCTTCGTATACTCTTCCAGAAGCCTCTCCGATGGCTTCTCTCCCACATAGCCGAGTGCCCGCGCAAGGGTATGGAGCGTTCGACTCCCTCTTCTCAATTCTCCCTCAGCGTTATTGTGGAGTATTCTAAGCCTGTTTTCCATGAGCATGTAGAAGGTGTAGTTCTCGCTTAGAGTAGTGCAAATCTCTGCTGCCAGCGCCCCGCCCTCCCGGATCTTTTCGATGCCCTCCAGTGTATTTGGTGTTATTAAAGAGGGTGTGTCGCCCCCTTGCTGGAGTTGCAGGGTCTGGACAAGGAACTCGATATCGACCATTCCGCCGTAGCCTGTCTTGATGTTGAGCCTGTCGGGCGTCTCTCTTGCTATCTCTCTCTCCATCCGTTCCCTTATACGATAGAGTTCAGCAATATCTTTGCTATCCGCACCACGGGAGAAGACGATATGGTGAAGCTCCTCCAGTGTTTCCATTCCCAGCTCCTCACTGCCGCAGACAAAGCGGGCCTTGGTCATGGGCTGTCTCTCCCACACCTCCGCAACTTCACGGTGGTAGCGTAGAAGGGCCATACTGGTCGTTACGAGAGGGCCGGCGTTTCCTGATGGTCTGAGCCGGGTATCGACCTTGAAGGCTATCCCCTCTCTGGTTGGAGTAGAGAGGATGGTAATTATCTGTTGGGCCACCTTGGCGAAAAACTCGCGAGACGATACCACCCGTGGGCCGTCAGTCTCTTCACCCGCCGAATCATTGATAAAGATGATATCGAGATCGGATGAGTACCTTAGTTCATGGCCCCCGAGCTTCCCAAGTGCAATGATGGTAAAGCGGGGGGCCGTCGGCCTACCGAACCTCTCCGTTACGGTCTTCCATGCCAGCTCGTATGCCTTTTTCAGAGCGACATCGGCAAGGGTGGAGAGCTGCTCCGATACCGTTACGGGGTCGATTGTCCCGGAGAGATCATTAATCCCTATGCGTATAACCTCTCCTGTGCAAAAGCGCCTGATTACATCAAGAGACTCCTCGAAATCCCTACAATCCCGTATGGCGGAATCGAGCTCCTGGTAGAGCTCACTAAAACTCTTCTCCGGCCTGTTGAGTTCACGTGAAAAGAGTATCTCGATATTCTCCGGGTGTTCTATGAAGGCTCGGGAGAGGAAGAGGCTTGTACTGAATATCTTGACGAGGAGGAGCATAACTGCCCTGTTCTCGGCGAGGAGTGAATAGAAGCCGTCCCGCCCGCCGATGGCGGCGAGAAACTCTCCGATATGATCCAGCGCTCGGTCGGGGTCGGGAGATTTTTCGGCCCGATAGAGAAGGAAGGGGCCTATCGTGCCGAGAAGGAGGTGAGCCCGCGGTGAGAGGTGGGCAAAGGGGGGTGCGTCTCTGAGAAGCTTCACCCCCTCCCAACCACGGCCCGGCTCTTGGAAGCCGAGGGCGCCGAGGCGCTCAATCCCCTCCACCTCTTCCATATCGGGAGAGAAGAGGAGGCAAGTGTCGTCGGGGATCTCATCGGTAATGGTTCGAGAGGATTGGTAGAAGAGATTCTCAAAGGTCTCATGAACCTGACCGGTAACCTTACCATACTGCTTCATAAGCGCTTCATCGGCCTTCCGCTCGGCCTTGTCAAGAAAGCCCATCATCTTTGCTAGGCGTTGAACCTCTCTCCCTTCCTCTGGAATGGTGTGGCTCTGCCTCCCCTCAACAATCTGAATCCTGTGCTCAAGGTTTCTCAGGAATATGTACGACTCGGTAAGGGTCACTGCATCCTTGCCCTCGATATACTCCCTCTCTGCAAGGGTCCTGATCGTATCGAGAGAGCTCTTCAGGCGGATCAGGCGATCCTTCCCTCCGTGGATAAGTTGGAGGGCCTGGATGAAAAACTCGATCTCCCGTATGCCCCCCCTCCCCAGCTTGACATTGGCCCACTCCCTCCCCTTACGCAGAAGGCTGAGGTCGATCCTCTCCTTCATCGCCCTTATCTCTTCGATGGCGGTAAAGTCGAGATGTCTCCGGTAGACAAAGGGCTCGATCATCGCAAGGAACTTCTCTCCCAGGGCGGTACTCCCCGCTACCGGGCGGGCCTTGATCATGGCCGCCCTCTCCCAGCTCTGGCCCCACGATTCGTAATATATCTCGGCGCTCCTGAGAGAGTTAGTAATGGGTCCCCTTGTCCCTTCCGGTCGCAGGTCGAGATCGACCCTGAAGACACAACCGTCCTCTGTGATCGCGCCCACCATTTTAGTCACCATTTCGGAGAGGCGGACAAAGAAGGTGTGGAGATCAATAGAGCGGACGCCATGACCATCGGAGCCTGATGTTGCTCCCCGGTCGGATGAGTAGAGGTAGATGATATCGATATCAGAGTTAAAGTTGAGCTCTCCACCTCCCAGCTTCCCCATTCCCATAACAACAAATTGAGCCTCTGACGTGCTGCCGCTGTCGTCCTCCTGAAGGGGGGCGCCGTGTTTTTCCTTCAGTTCTCTGAGACAGAAGTTGGTGGCCACCTCCAGTGAGGCCGATGCGAGGCCGGAGAGTTCAGCCGTCGTCTCCTTGAGCGGCGCGAGGTCGAGAAGGTCTCTGGCCCCTATGCGGAGATACTCCTGATGCCGATACCGTCTCAGCAGGCGGGCTGCCTCCACCTTCTCTCTACACTCCCCTATCCAGCTACCGAGCTCCTCCGTGAAAATTACAACCCCCTTCTCTACCTCAATCTGCCTGTTGACAAGGAGCTCGTTGAGGAATGCAGGCTCTCTGGCGATGATGGTTGTCAACATCTGTGAAGAGCCGCAGAGGGTGATGAGCTGGATGAGACTTTCCTCATGGTCTACGATTGATGAGGCAGAGTCAGGCGAAAGGGTCGATGCAATCCTCTCCAGGTTATTGAGCGCGTCGTCTGGGGAAGGGGAATTTAGAGCGAGCTTTACAAAGAGGGGGAGACCGGCCCTCAGAGGGGAGGCGCCAAGGGCGGTGAGATTTTGGAAGGCCCGCCTTCCATCCTCAAATCCGAGGGCAGACAGGGTTGCGATCCCTCTCTCTTCAGCCATCTGGAGTATATTGTTATCCATTCTAAAAGAGGTTATACCAGCTTAACGGCTTTAGTGTAAAGCCTGTCCTAAAGTGATAGTATCAAGATTGTTAGCCCCCATTCTTCACAAATGTACTTACGCCTGCGCTTGACTACAGGGATCGGAGAGCGGGATTTTCCGACCCCCAACTCCAGAGACCCACTGGTACGGCACGCCTGCTAATAATAGCTGGTAAATCCAATCTCTGCGCGAGCATATTTACACTTCAGGGGCAATTAATGAATAAAGGGGGTTAGGGGGTGATTGTACTACACCATCTTTTCAATATGGGCCAAAAAGGTTGACATTTATACCCCCCTGCATTAATATCTGCCACATAAGTATTACTAAAATGGAGTCCTCTCTAAGAGAGGGCGTTGGGTGAAAGGAGAAAGTTTATGGCAGAAAAGGTTATTCACGTTACCGACGCAAACTTTGACCTGGAGATCATGCAGTCAAAAGTGCCGACTCTCATCGACTTCTGGGCCACATGGTGTGCGCCGTGCAGGGCTCTCGCGCCCATCGTAGAGGAGATGGCCGAGACTTACGCCGGCAAGATAAAGGTAGCCAAGATGAATGTTGACGAAAACCCTGCAACGCCGGGTAAATACGGTGTGCGCGGCATACCTACGTTGATTCTCATTAAGGACGGCGAAGTAGTGGATCAGGTGGTGGGCGCCGTGCCGAAGAGCCAGATACAGGGGCTCATAGACAAGGCCTTTGAGTGATCGGGTACGATGGCTGGATTTGGAAAGATTGAGAGGGCATACCCCTTAAAGCGCAGCAGCGAGGCGCTCCAGGCATTTGAAGTAGAGCAGGCTGACGGTAGAGTATGAAGAAGATTGCCCCCTCCATCCTCTCCGCTGACTTTGCCAGACTCGGAGACGAGATAAAGGCCGTCGAGGAGGGGAGTGCCGACTATATCCATATTGACGTTATGGACGGCCACTTTGTGCCGAATATCACAATCGGCCCCTTCGTTGTCGAGGCGGTGCGGCGGATTACCACACTTCCCCTTGATGTCCATCTCATGATCGAATCCCCAGAGCGTGCTATCCCTCACTTTGCAGCCGCAGGGAGCGATATAATGACGGTTCATGCCGAGGCGTGCCCCCATCTTCACCGGACAGTCCAGCAGATAAAGGAGCTTGGCGTCAGGGCTGGTGTGTCGTTGAACCCATCGACATCAGTAACGGTTCTTGACCATATCCTTGAGGAGCTCGACCTTGTCCTTGTCATGAGTGTGAATCCCGGTTTCGGCGGTCAGCAGTTTATTCCCTCCTCCCTTAAGAAGGTCCGGGAGATAAGAGAGCGCCTCGACGCCAGTGGCTGCAAAGCTGAGCTGGAGATCGATGGCGGTATCAAAATAGCCAACATAGGCGAGGCGTCAAGGGCCGGAGCGGACGTCTTTGTAGCTGGCTCTGCCGTCTTTGGAAGCGATAACTATAGTGACACAATAAAGAGTATGAAAGAGGAGGTTCGAGGGTGATGCTCCACTTGGAGAACATTCACCACTCTTGTCATTAACGAAATCGGGGCGTGGCTCAGACTGGTAGAGCACCGCGTTCGGGACGCGGGGGTCGGAGGTTCAAATCCTCTCGCCCCGACCACATATTTTACGAGTAGCTATTGGCGGAGGATTTGAAGTGAGACCGCTGCCGAACTGGTGAGGAAAAGCAGCCATGGAAGGGTGCGACAGGCGGCTGAGGTGAGCCTACGCAGGTTTTGACAGGAAGTCAAAACCGTAGCAGGCAAATCCTCTCGTCTGGCCTGTGAAATCAAGGGGTTACGGCATGAGTCGTACCCCTTTTTTTATTGGGTTGCCATGATTGTGATATATTTATCCAATATCCCCACCCTATGCTAACCGGCGCCATTCACAGAGGCAGAGAGGCAGATGAATATGAACAATAAACTGACCCCGCGAGAACGGCTTATCTTTGCCCTCGACGTATCGACCATTGAGGAGGCGAGGAGGTGGGTGAGGCTTCTCAAAAACCATGTGGGTATGTTCAAGGTGGGAAAGGAGCTCTTTACCGCCTTTGGCCCCGATGCGGTATGCGCCGTCCAGGAGGAGGGGGGGAAGACATTTCTCGACCTCAAGTTTCACGATATCCCCAACACCACGGCGATGGCGGCTATGAATGCGGCCCGTCTCGGTGTCGAGATTGTCAACCTTCATGCAACTGGCGGGCTAAGGATGATGGAGCGAGCGGTCACGGTCGTCCATGATGGGTGCGCGGCAGAGGGGAGGGAGAGGCCTCTCCTCCTCGCTGTTACCCTCCTCACAAGTCTGGCAGAGACGGAGCTTGAAGAGGTTGGGATTGCCGGTCCCACCGGAGAGCGTGTCGTGGAGCTGGCCGCCCTTGCAAAGAGGGCCGGTATGGATGGGGTTGTCGCATCGCCGCAGGAGGTACAACCTATCAGGGAGCGGCTGGGAGATGCATTTGTCATCCTAACCCCCGGTATCAGACCGTCCGGCTCAAGCGCCGATGATCAGAGGAGAGCCATGACGCCGGCAGAGGCAATAGGGGCGGGGAGTGATTATATCGTTGTCGGCAGGCCCATACGTCTATCAGAGGAGCCTGTCAGGGCGGCTGAGGCTATCCTTGCCGAAATGGAGGGAGCGGTGTGAGCCGTATCATCTACGGGATTAACCCCGTCCTTGAGGCGATACGGGCCGCTTCCGATTCGATTGAACTGGTTTTTATCGCCGAAGGGAGGCGCAGCTGGGTCGTCGGAGAGGTGGTGGAGGCGCTTGACAGGGCCAGCATCCCCTGGGAGCACCTCCATCGACGGGAGGTGGAGAGGCTAGCCGGCACGGAGAAGCATCAGGGGGTAGCGGCCAGAATAGCAGACTTTAAATACTCCTCTCTGGAGCAGACCCTCGCCGCCGGTGGCTCCAAAGAGCAAGATGGGAAGAGGCTCATCCTTATCTTGGACGGCATACAGGACCCGCAGAATCTGGGCGCCCTTATCAGGAGCGGCAACGGGGCTGGTGTTGACGGCATCATCATACCGAAGAGGAGGGCGGCTGAGGTTACACCTGTAGCAGTCAAGGCATCCGCTGGGGCCGCAGAGACGACTCGTGTTGCGCAGGTAACAAATATCGCTGCAACTATCAAAAAAATCAAGGAAGAGAACATCTGGGTAGTGGGTGTTGAGGGGGACGCCACCAATGATATCTACAGCGCCGACCTGAGGGGCGATCTTGCCATCGTCATCGGCAGTGAGGGCGGCGGCATAAGGAGACTCGTCCGGGAGCGGTGCGATGAGCTGCTCTCCATCCCGATGGGCGGGAGCATCTCATCACTCAATGCCTCCGTAGCGGGGGCCGTGGTTCTCTTTGAGGCCCTCCGGCAGCGGCGGTCATCCCATCCCGCCTGAGAGGGCTCTCCCCGCAAGGATGTGCATGTGGAGGTGACGGACGACCTGTCCACCATCTTCATTGGTGTTGATAACCGTCCTGAAACCACTCTCGCCAAAGCCTCTCTCTTCGGCGAGCCTGTTGGCCGTGCCGAGCATTGCGCCGAGGATTCCCTCATCCTTACAGTCGAGGAGTGTGGTGAAGTGCTCCTTTGGAATGACCAGAAGGTGCGTCGGAGCCTGGGGATTGATATCCTCTATGGTGATGAGGCGCTCCGACTCGGAGACGATGGTTGACGGGATCTCTCTGGCGATAATCTTACAGAACAGGCAGTCGCTCATTGGCTATCCTCCTTTTTTTGGCGTCCCCTCTTCTCCTCGATCCCCGATGTGCCGAAGCGCCTCGTCAGTTCGCCAAAAAGCTCCTCTATCGGGATATCCTTCAGGCCGAGGACGATCATTGAGTGGAAGAGGAGGTCGGCCAGTTCGTGTACGATCTCCTTATCTGTTCCATCTCTCGAAGCCTCAATGAACTCCTCTGACTCCTCCCTGACCTTCTCTATTATCCCCTCAACTCCCTTGGCGTAGAGGGAGGCGACATAAGAGGTATCGGGAGAGGCCCCCTTCCGTGCGATGAGGATACGATAGAGTTCATCGAGTATCGAAGCCTTGCCCTCCATTCAGCGCCCTCCAACTCTTATTAGAATAAATTTTATGCAGTGATCAGTGTTGCTCCGGGGTAACATCATCATAGAAAAAAGCTACAGGATTTGCCTGTAACCGTCAAGATAAAATATCTCTTTACCACGTCAGTGGCCACCGCTGCTATTCCATGATCGCTTTTATTCACGCTGCTATGTGCCGCCGCCTGAGAAGGAGGTGGTGGAAGGCAAGTTCTCCGTCAGTTGATTGAGTTATGGAGACAAATGTAAACCACCTTCCGAATATCTCCCGCACTTCACTGGTGGTAAAGAAGTGGTCGTAGTGCCCCCTGTGATATATCCAGTTTCCCTTTCTCCCCTTTGCGTGGCCATCTCTGTCGCTGAAAACGGTGAGGATAAGGAAGCTGTCCGGTTTCGTGACCCGCAGGAGCCCCGCGATATACCGCCTCCAGTCACGTTTGATGATGTGGTGTAAACAGCCGTTATCGACGGCAATGTCGAAGGAGCCCGCCAGGAAGGGCCACTGGAGCACATCGCCGAGGATGAAGGCGCAGGCGCCACGGGAGCGATCACTCTTCCCCCGGAAGCTCTCGACGGCCTTCACAAGGGGCGCCTTTACATAATCGACGCCGAGAACATCAAATCCCTTCCTCGCCAAAAGGCGGCTGATCCTCCCCTCGCCACACCCGATGTCGAGGGCATTCCCCGTAATGACTGTTTCCCTGATACGCCTGATATAATCGATGAACTCCCCCTCGACCTCATCGACCCTTTTCATCTCCGACCAAGGGGTATACCCATTCGAGTAGGCTTTGCTGAAGAACTCTCTCCCCTTCACGCTCTATCTTGTGCCCCCTTAAAAGTAGTAGGCGACCTCAATCCGCATGAGGTCATCGTCCCTCAAGTCGTACAGGAGGTCGTCCGGCGGCTGGGCGAGGAAGAGCCGTATTTCGAGGCTCGTCTTCAGGTGGTCGCCGAAGCGGCGGCTCGATTCGAGGCTCAGGAAACGTGCGCTGCTCCCGATATCCTGTATCATCCCCAGAAGGGCCTCGGTACCCTCTGCATCGTTGACAGCCAGGCGCATCCCCGCCATGATATCGTTTTCAAAGGGCGTCGGCGCTCCGTCACCCCGGTCGTCGTAGAGCCACTCGCTTATAATGCCAAGATCCATCCTGCTCCCGGCGATGCCGACGAGGGTGTACTCGAAGCCACCCGTAAGGGCCGCGAAGGAGTTGCCCTGACCGCTCCGGTAGATGGCCTCCATCTTCCAGAGCCACTCGCCGGTGATGAGCTGAGCGTCGATACCGGTCTGGTTGATCTGTTCGTATCGTGGGAGAAGGACGGGGTTTCCTCCACTGTCGGTGCCCGGCAACAGGGATGGGTCTCGTCCCGTCCCCCTGAAGTGGGAGAGGCCGATATCCCAGTCGCCGATGGTATGGCTGTAGCGGACGGCAAAATCGATGTGGTTTTCCTCCGCGCCATTCTCATAGGTTGTCTGATCGGTATCCACTACAAGACTCGACCTGAGCCGTCCTTCACGGCCCGGAAATGTCCGCTCACGGAACCAGGGGAGGATGAAGAGATCAAGGGCGCCCCATTCGTGTGGTATTGAGAGGTTTACCATAGGCTGGCCCAGCTTCTCCTCACCGTCAATCGACTCGACAAGGTCGGTCTGGTTGATGATATCGACAAGGTGCTGTGACTCCGTTACCCCCCAGAAGATTTTCCGTATTCCAACACCGACCTCGAACCTCTCAAAGAGCCAGAGTCCAAAGAACTCCCGTATATCGAAGTGAGTGCGTTCCGAATCTGCGCTATCAAGACGGACAAAGGGTACGGCGGTAAAGGAGTGTCCCCCCTCCCACTCGTGGTAGAACTCCGGCTGGAAGGCCGCCGACGCGTCATGCCTATCCTGTCCGGTGAAGAGGGGTGGATTGGCAAAGAGACGACTCTCTCCCGACAGATAGCCCGACAACTCACTGGCCCCGGCTCCCGGTGTAATAGAGAGGGAGAAGAAGAGGAGCAGCAGTAGCGTTTTAAGGTAACGTTGACGAAACCTTTTACTCATAGATAGTTGACGCCTTAGTAAAAAGTTGTGAGGCCACTAGGAAGCGAGGTGGAAGAGACTACCTTTTCCTTGAACGGTACGCCTCCTTTGCTGCCTCCATGACCAGCCGGAGCGGCACCTTCTGCGTCTCGGCGATGCGTTTGCAGTCGTCATACTCGGGTTGAACGGTGAGCACCTCTCTGCCCCTAGACGCGCTCTTTATCCGAACCGTGCCGTAAGGGGTCTTGACTGCCTCCTCCTGCCGGGTGAGACACTCCCTCTCCACGCCGTAGAACCTGACGCCCAAGGTTGTGGTCTCTCTGAATATCATATCCGTCAGCCGCCCTCTCTCCACTTTTTTGCAGAGTACCGTAAGGAGCGTTGCCGGTCTCCCCTTCTTCATGTAGACGGGTGTGAGAAAGACGTCCAGCGCCCCCTCCTCCAAGAGCTGTTCCGAGAGGTGGCCGTAGATCTGGGGGTTCATGTCATCGATTGTGGTCTCCACTACCACCAGCTCCCCCGACGGTTCGCCACTCGCGCCTACGGTAATGCGCAGGAGGTTGGGGATCTCCTCAAAGGTGTATCCTCCGACGCCATAGCCGGTGGCCTCTACCACCATCTCCGGCATTGTTCCGAACCCTCCTGCGACACTCTTGAGAATGGCCGCCCCCGTTGGCGTTGTCACCTCTCTCTCGACGGGCGACGGCGTAACGGGGATCCCTATGAGGAGCTCCAGCGTGGCCGGAGCGGGAACGGGCATCTGTCCGTGCATGGTATTGACCCATCCCGACCCCGAAGGAACGGGCGAGGCCGTCACCTCTCCGATATCCAGCGCCTCCATCCCGATGGCCGCCCCTACGATATCGATGATAGAGTCGACTGCGCCAACTTCATGAAAGTGCACATCGTCAACAGCGCAGCCGTGAATCTTCGCCTCGGCGATGGCCAGGTTCCTGAAGGTAGCGCAGCTCCGCTCCCGTACCCCATCGGAAAGGGAACTCTCCTCTATGACTGCCCTTATAGCCCGAAAACTTCTTGACGGCTGTTGCCCCTTTACCTTGACGGTGACACGCGTCCCGGTTATGGAGTGACGGCTCTCCTCTTTTGCCGAGATGGTGTATCCGTCGATGGGCAGCTTGCGCAGCTCACTCCGTAGCTTTCCGATACCGACACCAAGATCGATAAGCGCGCCAAGCACCATGTCGCCGCTGATCCCGGCCATGCAGTCGATGTAAGCTCTCTTCATCTTCTATCTCTTGGAACACATCCTTGTGTCGCGGTAGGTCTGAATAGCAAAGCTACTCTCTGTTGATGATGCTGGCCGCGCATCCCGCGCCGAAGCCGTTGTCTATATTAACCACCGTCACACCTGCGGCGCAGGAGTTGAGCATGGCGAGGAGGGGGGTGAATCCCCCCAGATTGGCGCCGTAGCCGACGCTCGTCGGAACGGCGATAACGGGACGGGCAACGAGTCCCCCCACCACCGAAGGAAGGGCCCCCTCCATCCCGGCTACAACGATGAGCACAGTGGCGGAGATGAGTTTCTCTCGACGAGAGAGGAGGCGATGGATGCCCGCGACACCGACATCGTAGAGGCGGTCAATATCGTTTCCCATCACTTCGGCGGTAACTGCCGCCTCCTCCGCCACATATCCATCGGACGTCCCTGCCGAGACGATTAGGATAGTTCCTCGGCCCCTCTTCTCGACGGCATGGTTCTCGATAAAAACGGTCCGCGCCACCGCATGATGAATTGCCTTTGGAAAGGAGCGGAGGAGGCGCTCCGCCTTCTCTTCATCGACCCTGGTGATAAGCACATTCTCTCCACCCTCTGTCATCCTATTTCCGATGGAGATGATCTGCTCTGACGACTTGCCGGAACCAAAGATGACTTCTGGAAAACCCTGCCGCAGTGAACGGTGAGTGTCAAGCGTAGCGTGTTCTATCTCCTCAAAGGGGAGGGACTTCAAGCGCTCCATGGCGGCGTCAACGGAGAGGCCGCCATTTGCAAGGTTGTCGAGGAGTTCTCTGAGCTTCACTATGTTCATGGTCGATTTTTCAGAGGCTCCCTAGTGAAGCAGGGAGGGGAGATCGAGGATAAAGACCGGCCTGCCGCTCCCTAGAATGGTAACGCCGGAAACCCCTCTCATCCGCGAAAGGGGAGGGGGGAGAGGTTTGATATATGCCTCAATCTCCTCTCCCGTACCATCAACCTCCAGACCGACCCTCTCCCTCTTGACATCAACGACCACTACCCTTCTCAACCCTCCACCATTAGATGAACCCATGCCAAGGAGTTCTGCAAGCAATTTCACCTCAACGGGGTCGCCGTTATGCATCACCACAGGCGGCTCTGACTGGTGGAGACGGCCACTATCCACCTCAACGATGCGTATAATGGGGGCAAGGGGGATGGCAAAGAGCTCCTTCCCGGCGTGGATCATAAGTACCTTTATAATAGAGACAGAGAGGGGGAGGTATGCCCGCACGACCGTTCCCTTCCCCTCCGTTGAGTCCATCTCCATGGAGCCTCCGATGGATTCAACCCTCTCTCTCACGATGTCCATTCCAACGCCGCGTCCGGATATCTCTGTGACCTCTCTGGCGAGGCTCAAACCGGGGAGGCAGGTCATCAGGAGAAGCTGTTTTTTGCTCATCCCCTCTATCCGGTCGTGAGAGATGCCCATCTTTAACGCCTTTTCACGGAGGGCGGCTGTGTTGATCCCCCGGCCGTCATCCCTTACCTCCATAACAACATTTTCCTGCCTTCGCCGAACGCTTATTGAAAGACGGCCTTTGGGCGGTTTTCCACTCTTGCGCCGCTCCTCCTTAGACTCTATACCGTGATCGATGGCGTTTCTCACGAGGTGAATCAGGGGGTCTCCCATCTTCTCAAGGATCAGCTTGTCCAGCTTGATCTCCTTACCGCTCACCGAAAGCTCCACCTCCTTGCCACACTCTCTGCTCATGTCCCTCACCATCCTCGGCAGACTGTGGGTCAAATCTGAAACAGGGAGCATTCTCGCCTCCATTATCATGGTGTAGAGCATCTCAAGAGTCGCTCCGAGGCGGTGAATATCTTCTCCTAATGCCATCTCGGAAGCGCCATCGCTATGCTCCGCCAGGCCGGACCTGATAGAGAGGAGTTCGCCGACAACAGCGAGGAGGTTATCGAAGAGGCTCCCCTCTACACTGATACTCTTCGGGAGTTCGAGGCTGTGAGCGCTCTCCGGTTCTATCGGCGACTCTACCTCCTTCTCTACGTTGCCAGCAATAGTGTCATTTGTCCCGACGCCTTTTAATGAAGCAATAAAGCCCTCGGCATCAAAGGTGGTCTCACTCTCATCGGAGATCGCCTGAACCATGTCTTTTAGAAAGTCAACACCTTTCAGGAAGAGGGTGATGGTCTCACCGGCGGGCAGCCGACTCTCCGTTCTGTATACGCCCAGCACATCCTCCAGAGCATGGGATACCTTCATTATGTCATCATACCCCATAGATGCAGACATCCCCTTGATGGAGTGAAAACCCCTGAAGATGGTGTCTATAGTCTTGGACGTGCCGTTGCCGCTCTCAAGCAACAAGAGACCGCTTTCAGTTGAAGCAATCTGCTCAATCGCCTCCTTGATGAAGAGGGCCTTATATTTTGAGTTATCCATAGGATTCTATGTGAGGACGTCGGTGGGGTAAGGAGTGTACATTGTGACCACCGCCACAACCTCGATGATTGCTACCGTTCTTGTAGTGCTGACTACTCCTGTGGAGGCGCAGCTGCTTCGAAGAGGATCTCCTTCAGATTTTTCACGGTAATCTGATAACTGCCGTAACTGGTCATGCCGTAGACTCTGGACTCGCTATCAAAGGTAACCGCCACAACCTCACCATCCCGCAATGTCACCTGGGCGTCTCTCCTCCCCTCCCGCACATCTCCTATGAAGAGCACCCGTTTTACCTTTTCAAAGGGTATCGCAACACTCCCCTTCCCCCGCATGCCGGTCAAAAAGGTCTTCCCCTCCCAGCTTACCTCACGGCACTTGGTCGAAATATCCTGATCATCGATAAAGGTAGCGGCAAAATCGATCTCCGGCGTCGGTATCCTGCCCTGGGGAGGCTGACTCATTCCGGTCAGGAGAACCCACATACACAGGAATGAAATTGCAAACAGGGGCCTTCTCATAATCCCTCCATCAATTGATATAGTTCGATTAAGTCCAGTACGTTATTTGCGGCAGAGCGCCAGTCGCCATTATTTCAGTATCATGGTAAAAGTCAAGTCTTATCCCACATTATAGAGAGCCTTTGAGCTTTCCATTGACAATATTGAGATACTTGCGATACTTTCATAACTTGTATTATTCATGCATTGCCCATAAATTGTAACGAGGATCGCCTATCTACGCCTGCCTGTGGGTCGCACACAGACAGGTGCGGCCACGCACAGGCAGGCGCAGAGATTGGATGTGCCAGCTATTTTTCGAGGGCGTGCCGTATCAGTGGCTCTCTGGGGTCGGGTGTCGGAAAATCTCGCTGTCCGATCCCCACCAACCGATCCCTGTAGTTTAGCGATGGCGCGCGCATATTTGTGAATAAAGCGGGATACAGTAGAGAGCAATAATCTTGTGAACCTCTCCCCTCTTGCCAAATGGACATCGTAACAATGGAACATGAAACGCCGTGGGTCAGCTGCTTCCTCACCAGGATGATAATCCTTCACCTTGAGGAAAGCGGTGAAGATAGCGCCATCGACTATCAGGCGATCCTCCACGGCAGCGATTCACCCAACAGAGCAGACGATCCCAAGGGCTTTCTGAAGGACTACAATAACTGGGTGCCCCATCACGCCCTCGTCCGCCTCATCCAGGCCGCCGAGGAGGCGACGGGGAGCAAGGAGGTCACCTATCTCGCGGGAAGGAGCTACTTCAGGCCGCGACAGGCCCCCTCCATTCTGGAACTCATCATGAAGCTCCTCAACAATGTGGAGCAGATACTCCTCTACTCAAACCTGTGGGCCGGCGGCTACACCAACTACCTGAAACTGCAATCCGTTAAACCTGCCAAGGCGGGCCACTCTGAACTCATCATCCTCTCCCGCTTCGGCCTCGATGTGAAGCCGCTTATAGGGAGCGTCAATCTCATAAGGGGAAACTACGAGGGCTTTGCCAGGCTCTTCGACTACGTTGATGATACCGCCTGTGGCGAGGAGGTGTCACAGCTGGAACTCGAAACCATCGTTAGAGAGTTTGGAAACTACCGCCTTGAACAGAGTGGAGAGAGTGTCTCCATCGTCGAGTCGGCCACCGGGGATGTGGCAGTGACGGCGCGGCGAGCCTTCCTGGAGAGCGAGGAGATCACCATTCCCCACGATACCCTTGTGGACAACGAGGAGCTGGTAGTTGCCCCCATTGACGGCACAGCATCGATCATCGCCCCTCAAAAAAAGACGGCCCAGGCATCGGCGCAGGAGCTGGGTGACGAAGATGGAGTCTATGAGATTGTCAGGGGCGGAACATTAAAGAGCGGCCCCTTAACCTACACCTTTCAGCAGGGCAGGTTCTATAATGCCCCCTATTCACGCTATCGTTACCGGTGGAGACAGCGAAAGGCGCCAATGGAGCTTCCCTTTATCGCCAAGGCCAAGGCCGATATCGTGCCCCTCCTCTTCTACTACATCCGGGGGCTCAGGGAGACACAGACAAGGGTGCTCCGCTCCACGATAGAGAACGAGGCGCTGGCGAGGACAAACGAAAAGCTGCGCTCCACCATCCGGCAGGAGAGCGACTTTCTGGGGATGATCGGGAAAGGGCCGGCGATGCAGCGCCTCTTCGAGCAAGTCAAGCTCGTTGCCAGGGCCGAATCAACCGTCCTTGCCGTTGGAGAGACCGGTACGGGTAAGGAGCTTCTGGCAAGGGCTATCCACCAACTCTCTCCCCGTCGGAACGAGAGATTCTTCGCCATAAACTGCGCCGTCCTGACGGAGAGCCTCCTAGAAGCGGAACTCTTCGGGTACGAGAAGGGGGCCTTTACCGGTGCCCATGCAATGAAGAAGGGGATCTTCGAGACCGCTCACGGCGGCACCCTCCTCCTCGACGAGGTGGGGGAGATATCGCTCGCCATGCAGGTAAAGCTCCTCCGCGTCCTGGAGGAGGAGGAGATTCGTCGTGTCGGAGGACGGGAGTCGATCCCCATTGACGTGCGCATCATCTCCGCTACCAACCGGGATCTCAAAGAACTCGTTGACACTGGCAGCTTCAGGAGCGACCTCTACTACCGCCTCCATGTCATCTCCCTTCAAATCCCCCCCCTTCGTGAACGGCGTGAAGACATACTACTCCTCGTTGACCACTTCCTCGCCCTCTTCAGTAAAAAGTGCAAAAAAGAGAAACCGACCCTCACCCGTGAGGCGGTAGTACTCCTCGAAAACCACACCTGGCCCGGCAACATCAGGGAGCTGAAAAATGTCATTGAGAGCGCCGTAGTTCTCGACAGCGATAACCGGATCACGAGAAACGACATCATCATCCATGACATCGGAACGCCAGCACCACCTGCGGAGGGTGGCAGGATCATCCCCTTCCACGAGACGGTAGAGGGACACAAACGGCGTGTTATCGAGGAGGCTCTGGCACGGACAAATGGGAACCGGACGCAGGCGGCAGAGCTGCTGGGCCTCCAGCGCACCTACCTCTCACGTCTGATCCGCCAACTTGAAATCTAGGTCCAAACAGTATTGCATAAGATACGCTGTATCTGATAAGATAAGCATCTTCGGTTTCCAAAAAGCGCCGTCGTCTCGCCAAGAAGGGGCAACCTCTTGATAATAGGGTATTTATCCTCTTGCCACTGTTGGACGCAATGTGGCATAGTTGTTGCGATACCAAGCTAAATATAATATGTGTAAAAGTACAATGTAATGGGAATACATTAATATGCCATTTAATCCGAAGTCAGAATATACAGTTGTTTCTACAGATATTAGTATTAAGGATTTCTTCGACTACAAGGAAGATTATGTAACCCGCCCGCCTTATCAACGCAAATCAGTATGGTCGAAAGTCAAGAAACAGTCCCTTATGGACAGCCTTTTTCGACGTTTCTACATTCCTAAACTCGTTATACGTGAAGTTCGGCTCTCAGAGTATCAAACGGTAAATGAAATCATTGATGGGCAACAACGAATAACGACCGTCCAAGAATTTTTTAGTAATCAATATCCATTACCAAAAACTCTTTCTGATGTGGATAAAAGCTTACCTGGTTTGTATTACAATGACCTAGACACAGACATTAGGAAATTTATTGATAAATCTCTCAAATACCAAGCGGATGTAATAAAAAATATTGACAAGCCACACGATGTAAATCATCAAATTATCGCCACTGAGATATTTTGGAGGTTGCAACAGGGAGAATAATTGAATTACATGGAGGTGGCTCATGCACAACTATCAAGCCTTACAAGAAATTTCATCGTCAAGTATGCCGATGATCAAACTTTTAATTATGAAAATTATGAGCCTATAGATAACAACCCGGACAAGGAACCATTTTTCACGCTATTGAATGTAGACAACATACGCATGAAGCACCTTCAATTTATGGCTCGTTTCCTCATGATTGAGCAAGGTGGTGGCTATGCTGATTTAAGTGACAAAAAGATTGAAGAATTCATTAATAACGCCAAACAAGACGATGGCATTGGTAATCTTGATTTTGAAAATAAACCAGAAGCGAGTGCTACACGGCAGACCTTAAAAGTATTCTATGAGATATTCAAAGACGATCCAATGTTAGATTCCAAGTCAGGAATTAAGGAGTTGTCAGTAGAGTATCTTATTATATCAATTTATTTGCTCATTAGGCATTTGCGTAAATACTATGTGCTTGATGAAAAAATCAGGACGACTGTTCGTGAATTTATCTACTATTACCATAATCGCTGGAAAACTTATGATGAATCTACTGATACCGATTTACTGACATTTAGCAATAGGAGACAGCAAGGGGAAAAGGATTTAGAGACAAGAGATAGAATATTGCGCCAAGTCTTTTTCGAGTACCTGAAAGAACATCATATTGAACTCATTGAGAAGGATGCAAAAAGAGCATTCACAGAGCTGGAGAGAATTATTATTTACCGAAAAGGAAAAGGATTTTGCCAACAGTGTTTAAAAGAAGAGAAATCAGAAAATGAAGCGAAGGTAAGCTGGTCTAATTATCAAGCCGACCATGTTATCCCGCATGCTAAAGGCGGTAGAACAATCTTAGATAATGGAGAGTTGCTATGTAGTTACCATAATCAATCTAAAGGTGCAAAAATCAGTAATAACGAATAACACATCACATGCAACAATAACTATCTAAACAACGTAGACATCTAAAGAAAGAGAGAGTAAGAGATGGAACAGACAGAGCGTGCCAGTAGGAACCACAATATAGATACGATGAACGAGGAGCCTACCAACCTCCACGAGGAGGGTGAACAGGAGCCATCACACTTCACCCGTCCACAGGAGGCCTTCTTTACAAAGGAGCAGCGTGACCATACGACTATCCTCTTCGGGGGGCTGCCGTGGAAGCATGAACTGCTGAGCAAGGGCACCCTGGAAAGCCTCGGCTACAGGGCAGAGAACCTCCCCGTTCCGACGGTAGAGTCCTTTCAGATGGGCAAGGAGTACGGCAACAACGGCCAGTGCAACCCCACCTACTTTACGGTAGGCAACCTCGTTCAGCACCTCAAGAAACTGGAGCAGGAGGGGCTCACAAAAAAGGAGATTATCGACAACTATATCTTCTTCACTGCCGGGTCGTGCGGCCCGTGCCGTTTCGGTATGTACGAGGCGGAGTACCGGCTCGCCCTCGACAACGCCGGTTTTAGCGGCTTCCGGGTCATCCTCTTCCAGCAGGCGGCCGGGATGGAGCAATCGGGCGACGAGGCCGGACTGGAGCTTAACATGGATTTCTTCCTCGGCTTCATCAACTCACTCATGATGGCCGACCTTATCAACGGCCTCGCCTATCAGATTCGCCCCTATGAGGTGAATAAGGGAGAGACGGACAAAGTTCTCGATGAGGCGATGCAAATCCTATACAAGACGATAAAAGAGAAGCGTCCATTCGAGTTTTCTGAAAAGGCAAGGCAACGTCTCAACACTGTCGGCATGGATGGGGCCGGCAATTATGTCGGGAAATTTATCTCACAACTCTACGGAGACGACTACACCGCAGGGCTGCGCCATGTGGCGGAGCGGCTCAATACCATTGAGATCGACCCCTTCAGGGTAAAACCGGTCGTCAAGATAACAGGCGAGTTCTGGGCTCAGACGACCGAGGGTGACGGCAATTTCAACATGTTTGCCTTCCTCGAAAAGGAGGGGGCGGAGGCCGACATCTCTCCCATCTCCAACTGGATCAGCTACCTCCTTCACAAGGCAAAGCAGAGCGCCCACGACCGCAGGGGACTCTGTAAGGATGGCGCAACCGCCCCGGAGAAATGGGAAATAAAAAAACGTCTGGGCCACTTCAAGAGATTCAAGAAGAAGGAGCTCATGCTCGGTCTTACCGAAAAGATATTCAGCCGTGAGTACCGGCGTTATATCAAGGCCCTCGGCGGCACCGCCCACGACCTGATAGACCAGGCGGAGTTGGAGCGTCTCGCCCACCGTTTCTACCACAGCAGGAGCGACGGCGGCGAGGGGCATCTGGAGGTGGCGAAGAATATCTACTACACCGAGAAGGAGTTGGCCCACATGGTCCTATCCCTGAAACCCTTCGGCTGTCTGCCAAGCACCCAGTCCGATGGCGTCCAGGCGGCTGTAGTCTCTCACTACAAGAAGATGATATTCCTACCCATCGAGACATCGGGTGAGGGTGAGATTAACGCCCACTCCAGGGTGCAGATGGCCCTCGGTGAGGCAAAAACAAAGGCCCGGAAGGAGTTCAAAGAGGTCCTTGAGAAGAGCGGATTCACCCTCGAAGAGTTGAAAGCGTACGTGGAGAGCCATCCCGACATGAAGCGCCCCCTCTACCACCTGCCCCACTACAAGGGGGTTACGGGAAGGGCCGCCCGCTTCGTAAAACATGTAGCCGAGGTCAAGAGGGTGGAGATACGGAAGTCACATATGAAGAGGAAAAGAGCTGATAATCTCAAAGGACGGAGAGCTAAATCAGAGATGATGGCCAGTTGAGACAAAGACAACTGTCAAAACAGTAGCGAGTGCAAAGTTAAATTGAATTAGTCAATTTGTAGCCATTGAAGTTGTCTATGATTCTCACACAAAGGCACAGAGGCACAAAGGGGTGACAGAGAACGACATAGGCAAGGTTGTGGTTGACTGTGCGGTGCATATGCACATGGAGCTTGGGCCTGGCCTGCTCGAATCGGTTTACGAAGTAATCTTGGCGCATCAGCTTAGAGAAAGGGGTTTGAGTGTCGAATGCCAGGTTCCTGTTGCTATTGAGTTCCACGGCGTTAAACTCAATGAAGGGTTTCGCGCGGATATCATCGTGGAAAACAAGGTTATACTGGAACTGAAATCAGTCGAACGTGCCACCAAAGCTCACAAGAAGCAGGTGTTGACTTATTTACGACTAACCGGAATGAAGCTTGGATACCTGCTGAACTTTGGAGAAGAGTTAATGAAGAACGGTATCTCACGAATCCTAAATGGAGAAGTAGAGTAATTCTTTGTGCCTTAGTGCCTTTGTGTGAGAATAGACTGAAGACTTTATGAAAAATCAACTACGGTGAAAGCTTACGTCAAATAAGATTATGGATAAACGAAGATACTACATAGGCATGGATGTCGGTTCTACCACCGTCAAGGCGGTAGTCGTGGACGGTGAGTCGGATACGATCCTCTGGCAGGACTACCAGCGTCACGAGAGCAAGCAGCAGGAGAAGGCCCTCGAATTTCTACAGAGGATCGAGAGGGAGCTGGATATAAAACAGGACGACTGTTACGCCTACATCACCGGCTCCGGCGGCGGAGGGGTTGCGCCCCAGATCGGGGCGCGCTTTGTTCAGGAGGTCAACGCCGTCTCCCTGGCGGTGGAGAAGCTCTACCCCGAGTGCGGTTCGGTCATCGAACTTGGCGGTCAGGACGCAAAGATAATCGTCTTCCAGGAGGATACCGAGACAAAACGGAAGCGGAAGATCCCCACCATGAACGACAAGTGTGCCGGAGGGACGGGGGCGGTCATCGACAAGATTAACGCAAAGCTCAACATCCCCCCTGAGCAACTCGCCGGGATGGGATATCTCGGCCACAAGCTCCACCCCGTCGCCGCCAAGTGCGGCGTCTTTGCCGAGACAGATATCAACGGTCTCCAGAAACTCGGGGTGCCGCGAGCAGAGTTGATGGCTTCTCTTTTCGAAGCGATCATACAGCAGAACATATCGGTCCTCACCAGAGGCAATACCCTCCTCCCCCACGTCCTCCTTTTGGGCGGTCCCAATACCTACATCAAGGGGATGCAGGAGTGCTGGAAGGTCCACATCCCGAAGATGTGGGAGGAGCGAAAGGTCTCTATCCCGGGAGGTGTTCTCCCTGAGAGTCTCGTTGTTGTCCCGGACAACGCCGAATACTTTGCCGCCATTGGCGCAGTTGAGTACGGTAGAGAGGAGGAGAATGTCGGCCTCTACGCCGGGTGGCTCGGTCTGGAAAATTACATCACACACGAACGTGGAAAACACAGGAAGAATTTGGGGTGCGGAGCCGGTCTCAGTAGTTCGCCGGAGGAGTTGGAGGCCTTCAAGAGACGTTTCACGATAGAGAAGTTCGAACCGGCCAGCGTTAAGGCGGGGGAGGTGGTTGAGGCGTGGCTCGGCATAGACGGCGGCTCCACCTCTACCAAGGCGGTCCTCATGGATAAGGAGGGCGAGGTCATCTGCAAGTCGTACCAGCTCTCCAAGGGTGACCCTATCGAGGACACTGTAGATATCTGCGCCGACCTGCGCCGCCAGATAGAGTCACAGGGGGCGACGCTGAAGATTATGGGAGTCGGAACCACGGGATACGCCAAGGATATCCTGAAGGATATCCTCTCAGGCGATGTGGCCCTCGTGGAGACCGTCGCCCACACCCAGTCGGCCCTCCACTACTACAAGGATGTCGATCTTATCTGCGACGTTGGGGGGCAGGACATCAAGCTGATCCTACTTCGGAACGGACGGGTCGTTGACTTCAAGCTTAACACCCAGTGTTCCGCCGGAAACGGCTACTTCCTCCAGTCAACGGCGGAGACCTTCGGTTACGCGGTGGAAGAGTTTTCCGACCTTGCCTTCAAGGCCGACTCCTTCCCCCAATTCGGCTACGGATGCGCCGTCTTCCTCCAGTCCGATATCGTCAATTTCCAGCGCCAGGGGTGGAAACCGGAGGAGATCATGGCCGGTCTTGCCAACATCCTCCCGAAAAATATCTGGCTCTACGTGGCGCAGATCCCCAACCTGGCAACACTGGGAACAAACTTCGTCCTCCAGGGGGGAACCCAGCACAACCTGGCCGCCGTGAAGGCCCAGGTCGATTACATCGAGTCCCGTTTCGAGGGGAAGGATAGGGAGCCGAACATCCGGGTCCACCGATACACCGGCGAGTGCGGGGCCATCGGGACGGCCCTCGAGGCAATTCGCCTCTACGAGAACGGCCGTCGGACGAGCTTTATCGGTTTCGACGCCGTTGCCGCCATCAGCTACCACTCTACCCGAAACGAGGATACCCGCTGCTACTTCTGCACAAACAACTGCCAGAGAACCTTCATCGACATCAAGAGCGGTCAGGGAGAACTAGAGGAGGAAAAGCAGAGGCCCTCATTTGCATCGAAGGTACCCCTCGAACCCGATGCGAAGAGGCTCATTATTGCCGCATGTGAAAAGGGGACAGTCGAGAGCGCCGATGCGATGCGTCATATCAAGAAGGGCGTCGATGCGGTCATGAAGGAGAACCCCAACCTTTCCGAAGTTGCCTCTGCTGAGGTCTTCAAGACGCAGAAGCCAGATATCGTCGCCGAGCCCCTTCCCCGCTACGCCCTGACAAAGGGTCAAAAGCGGCGTATCAAGATGATGGAGCAGCGCGGAGATGTGACCATCGGCATCCCCCGGGTTCTCAACATGTACTCCTTGGCGCCGTGGTTCAGGGCATACTTCGAGTCCCTCGGCATTGATCCGAAGAAGATCATCTTCTCCGAATATACATCGGAAAAGCTCTATAAAGAGGGCGCGAAGCGTGGGGCAATCGATCCCTGTTTCCCCTCAAAGCTTGGGATACCACATGTTCACAACCTACTCTACAAGATACACCCGAAGCGGAAACTCGACTACATCTTCTTCCCCATGATCGACTGTATCCCATCGACCCTGGAGAATACCATGAACTCCAGAAGTTGCCCCACCGTTGCCGCGACCCCGGAGGCGACAAAGGCCGCCTTCATAAAGGAGGGGGACCTCTTCAAGGAGGAGGGGATTACCTTCCTCAATAGTTATGTCAATCTGAGCGAACGGGCGCTGATGGAACGGCAGATGTTTAACGAGTTCAAGGATATCCTCGGTCTCTCACAGAAGGAGAACCAGAGGGCAGTTGCAGAGGGGTACAGGGCGCTCAACGCATACGGCGCGGCCTCGCGGAAGAGGGGGCGAGAGATCATCGACCGCCTCGCCGCCGAGGAGCGTATCGGCATCGTCATTCTGGGCAGACCGTACCACAACGACCCCGGCGTCAATCACGGAATACTCACAGAGTTGCAAAAGTACGGCTATCCCATCCTCACCCATGAGAGCCTCCCCACCGACCCCGACATCATCAACCAGCTTTTCGGCAGAGAGGTGAGGGCGGGCAGGATAGAGAGCGGTATGGATATCTCCGACGTCTGGAAGAACTCCTTCTCAGAGAACAGCAACATGAAGATATGGGCCGCCAAGTACGCCGCCCGCCATCCAAACCTCGTTGCACTCGAACTGTCGAGCTTCAAGTGCGGCCACGACGCCCCCATCTACACCACCGTTCAGGAGATTGTAGAGCGGTCGGGAACTCCCTACTTCTGCTTCAAGGATATCGACGAGAACAAGCCGTCAGGCTCCATCAAGATCAGGGTTGAAACGATCCACTACTTCCTCACCCGCTACCGGGAGGACCTCGTCGAGACAAACAGGCGGAAGACGATTGCTGCGGACCGTACCGCACAGCGCAACCCAAGCCACCGCGATCTTCCAACCCGGACTCCTGTCCAGACGAGTCGGTAAAGGTGGAGCAAAGCCGTTCATCAAGAATAAAGTATGCTTTAATCTCCCTTTAATCTTCAACCTGTATAATGGGAACCATACTACCGCTGGTTCCTGGATTACCCTCCTAATCCACCAGCGTGTGGGCGGGGGGAGGATGGGCTCCCTCCCCCGCCCCACCTCCTAAATCAGACATTACCTGTTGCATATTAAGCCGGCAATGAAATAGTTGATATTATAGCTCCGGCCTTGACCGGACCTGCCTCGTACTTGACAGTAGGCAATCCACCTCTTTCTATGCTCTTCTTGCTGTAAAAACAATATCTCACACAAAGCTCACAAAGGTGCAAAGAGAAGCAGGATTGAATATATCGGGGATCTCTATTCTCTCCTCTCTAACCTGGCGCCCTTGGCGGCTCTGTGTGAGGCAGCTATTTTCCGTGTTGTTTCATGAAGAGGGCTACAGATGTTACTACGCCCCTCAATGTAGTTGAGGGCTTTAGCATCGTAGAAAATGCGAACCCTGAAGGGTTCGACTACGGTTTATGACATCTTTCCATGCGCTGCGGCAAGAACCGTAATTTCACACAAAGCCGCCAAGACGCAGAGAAAGCAGAAGTGAACTGGATGAGAAAGAAATATGCGTTGTGGCATTAGAAACTTTGTGTCCTTTGTGACTCTGTGTGAGATAAAGGTATTTTGTGTCGTTCCGTAGCGCTTGAGCCATATTCCACGGGAATACCGGTTACTGCCCCCGCCACCCTCCCATGTTGTGCCTGCAAGGGCGGTGTGATACCTTATCTCCATGGAAGAGCTAAAAGAACTGGGACTAGAGGGACTCGACGAACTGATGGCCACCATCGATGAAAAACCGTACAGGGCTCATCAGCTTTATCGGTGGATCTACAGGCGGGGGGCCGTCTCATTCGATGAGATGACCGATGTGTCGAAGGGGTTCAGGGAGGAGATGAAGGGGCGTTTTACCATAAGCGCCCCCCATGTCACGGAAACGGTGGAGTCCGGTGACGGTACGAGAAAGCTCCTTCTCGAACTCGATGACGGCAACTGTATAGAATCGGTGATTATCCCAGAGGAGAGGCGGTTGACCCTCTGCATCTCGACCCAGGCGGGATGTCCCCTCGAGTGCGCCTTCTGTGTGACAGGGAGGGGAGGCTTCGTCAGGAACCTGAAGCTCTCGGAGATGATCAACCAGGTGCATGCTGCCCAACAACTCCTCTCTGATGACCAACCGATTACCAATCTTGTCCTCATGGGGATGGGGGAGCCACTCCTCAACTACGAAGAGGTCAAGCGTTTTCTTGATATTGCAACCGACCAGAGCGGCCTCGCCTTTGCTCCTAGGAGGATCACCGTATCGACAGCAGGTATTGCCCCAATGATAGAGCGGCTGGGGAGAGAGACAAAGGTCATGCTGGCCGTATCCCTCAATGGGGCGACCGACGAGGTCAGGAACCGCCTCATGCCGATCAACCGGAAGTACCCCCTGAAGAAACTCATGGAGGCTTGCCGCCGTTACGGGAGCGGCAAAAAGAGGGTCGTCACCTTTGAGTACATCCTCATCAAGGGGGTAAATGACGGAGAGGATGACGCCAGAAAAGTTGCCGCCCTCATCAGGAAAATACCGTGCAAGATCAACCTCATCCCCTTCAACCCCTTTCCAGACATCCCCTTCACCCGACCGGAGAGGGGGACAATCCTCCGGTTCCAGAAGATACTCATCGATAACGGCTACACCACATTCTTGAGGGAGAGCAGGGGCGATGAGATACGGGCGGCGTGTGGACAGCTAAAGGGACGGCTCCTCAGGGAAGGGAAGCTTTCCGCTCAGTAGAGGCTTCGTCCGTTATGGCGGGACTGCGCCTGCCAGACACCTGAATAGGCTTAGGAAAGGGCTGAGGATTGCCAGGCGGCAAAGGGTTGTAGGTGCGACCGGAAGGCGGTAGAGTTTCAGAAGAGGGCAGACAAATTGGCCATGTCGGGCTAACTACGTTCCCTAATATCAATCACATTGTCTCTTTTGCCCGATTCTGGCTTTGTATTTTTCAATTTCTGCAACAGGTGGGGTGAAACATTCCACCGCTGCCCCGCCTCAGTGACAACGGTTACCGTCTTCTTATTGTACTTGACGAGAACGCCCCTCTGCTCTTCGCGGCCAGCAGGATTGAAGGCTACCCTCTCACCAATGGAAAACTCCATCATTTCAGCATGGGCGTGCATCGAGGAGAGGAACCGCAACCTCTCAACGATTCGATGATTCAAGTCGATTAGCTCACTCTCCGTCAATCTGTCAATGTCAATCGTCATTTGCGCCACTCTCCCTGTCGTGAAAAAATTAATGCCCTCATCTCCTAAATACTCTTGAGGGACAGATCACCACGGATTGAGATATACTCAAAAGTTGTGGATGATACGCCACTCAAAAAAAGCAGATACGCCATGATAAAGAGTACCGTATTAGAGTTGAACAAGCCAGAAAAAATGCTACGATGACGTAGATCGGACTTTTTACGACGCCGTGAAGGTTGAACGGTGAGACAAATATGGCGCAGGTTTTTCGAAGGTTCAGGGCAAAACCACACTGGCTATTCGCCTGACAATCCCTTGATCTTAGACAGATTATGAAATGTTAATGATATCACTCGGTTTAAAATAGAATGGGATATCCCTCCATCCCTGGTGAGAAAAAGTTGACAAAAGCGGGGAAGGGGTGATATTTGAGAGGTAGTAGAGTAAAGGAGACGGAAGAGGATGGCCTATCAAATCAATGCCAGTGTGTACCTCCCCTGCCCCCTCTGTGACGTGGAGATACCGCTCTCAGGGGAGGAGGTAGTGGGCCAGCAGATAATGTGTATCTATTGTGAGTGCCCCCTCAAGCTGAGAAAGAGAAAAGACGATACACTCTACTTTGCTGAAGATTTTTAGCCGTCCCCCCTTTATGCAGACCAGCGGCCCAATTCGGGCCACCTTCCTGTTGACCCCCGACCAATCCATGCTCCAGACAATCCTCTCCACATTCTATGTGCGGCATGTTCGAGGTAGCTGTGGGGTATGGTCGAGCTTCCCAAAGGCGTTAAGAAGCAGGTGGCGAGATGGGGTTAGAGTTTCTTGACCGCTACGCTTCAAACGTGATAATCTTCCACCCATATGAATATTCTTGTAACAGGCGGCGCTGGGTTTATTGGCTCTAACCTTGTGGACAGACTCCTCGATCGGGGCGACAGCGTTGTTGTCATTGACAACTTTAACGACTTCTACGACCCTGCCATCAAACGGGAGAACCTCGAAGGGGCATTAGCCAACAAGGCTTTCCGCCTCTATGAAGGAGACATCAGAGAGAGGGGCCTCGTAAAGCGTATCTTCGCGGAGAACTCTATCGAGTGTGTCTGTCACATTGCGGCCAGGGCTGGGGTCAGACCCTCTCTGGACGATCCCCTCCTCTACGAGGAGGTCAACTGTGTCGGGACATTGAACATTCTGGAAGAGGTGAAGGAGCGGGGGGTGAAGAACTTTGTCTTTGCCGCCTCCTCATCGGTCTACGGCCTCAACAGCAAGGTGCCGTTCTCGGAAGATGACCCTATCAATTTCCCCATATCACCATACGCCGCGACAAAAAGGGCGAACGAGTTGATGCTCTTCTCATACGCCCACCTCTATAATATCCCGACGACCTGCCTCCGTTTCTTTACCGTCTATGGAGAGCGGGGAAGGCCGGAGATGGCGGTGGGCAACTTTACGAGGCGTATTTCGGAGGGGCGTGAGATCAACGTCTTCGGCGACGGAAGCGCCCGGCGCGACTTTACCTATATCGGAGATATCCTACAGGGTGTCCTCGCGGCAATTGATCGCCCTCTCCCCTACGAAATTATAAACCTCGGCGAGTCGCGGGTTATCGAGCTTAAATACCTCATCTCTCTCATTGAGGAGAATCTGAAGATGAAGGCGAAGATAGCATATCACCCCCCGTCACCGGGCGATGTTATCATCACCTATGCCGATATCAGCAAGGCGAAGAGGCTCCTCGACTACGACCCGAAGTTTGCAATTGAGGATGGGGTTGAGCGGTATGTAAAGTGGTTTCTGGAGAGGAGATGATGGTGAAGAAGGTATTTTTATCTGATGTAAAAGAGAAGGAGAAGGTAGAGGATATATTCCTCGTCACGAAAAAGGAGACGGGGAAGAGCAGGGCAGGTAAGGCGTACCTCAACCTGAGGCTGATGGACAAGAGCGGGACGGTCGAGGGGAGGGTGTGGGACAATGTGGAGAGCCTTGCCGAGAGGTTTGAAAAGAACGACTTCGTCAAGATAAGAGGGTACGCCGTCTCCTATCAGTCGATTATCCAGATAAATGTGGGGGATATAAAGAGGGTCGATGAGAGTGGTGTCGATATTGCCGACTTTCTCCCCGCCGCGCCGAGAGACCGTGACGAGATGTTTGCGGAGCTGGAGGAGATTATTGGTGGAATGGGCGACCGCCACCTCCAGCAACTGTTGCAACTGCTCTTTGCAGATGACGATGTGAAGAGGCGCTTCAAGATTGCGCCGGCCGCCAAAGCCATGCATCACGCCTATCTCAGCGGGCTCCTGGAGCACGTTCTCTCCCTCTGCACTCTGGCCGACCGTGTTATCAGCAACTACCGGGATGTCAACCGCGACCTCGTAGTTACCGGCGCCATCCTCCACGATATCGGCAAGATATATGAACTCTCCTACGAGCGCAGCTTTGACTATACAGATGAGGGGCGGCTCGTCGGCCACATAACCATCGGGATTGGCATGGTAGACAGGATCATCGAGAAGATCGCCGGTTTCCCGAAGGAGCTGGCTACCCTCATCAAGCACATGCTGCTGAGCCACCACGGCTACCTCGAATACGGCTCTCCCAAGAGGCCAAAGTGTGTCGAGGCGGTCATCCTCTACTACTGTGACGACCTCGACTCAAAGATACAGGCGATGCAGACCTTTATCGCGAAGGAGGGGGATAACGGGTTAAACTGGACGAGCTACCACCGCCTCTACGAGCGGTATATCTACAAGGGGCCGGGAAGCGGGGCATCGCCTCTCTCTCAAGATGTAGAGGGTGAAGATGGGCCTCATGAGGCGGATAAGGGCGAACTCAATCTATTTACAAAGGCGCCCTGACAACGGTGTCATCGTGGGCGGGGTGAAACGTGGCGCGTCTCCTCTCTGTACGATGGGGCCACTACCTATGTTGTTGACGGGATGAGAACAGTATCGCACATTAATATCTCCAGTAATGTATTTCTTTGACCTGCGCTCCTATGGTGGATAAAGGGTGGCGGACAGTAACAGTAACCACGGTTCTCTCGTGGTTCATGAAGCTTATCCTCATAGGCTCTCTTCCCTACTCACTCTACGATGGCGACTACCTCTATGCAATAGCCGCCACAGTCGCCATCGCCCTTTCCCTTACACCAAGCATCATTCAGCGCAACTACCGTGTGACACTTCCCTTTGAACTCGACTTCCTCATAACCCTCTCCATCTTTGCCCATATCGTCTTCGGAGAACAGATGCACTTCTACGAGAGGTTCTGGCTCTGGGACAAGATACTTCACGTTTACGGCAGCGCCGTAATCTCTCTCCTCGCCTTCATCATCGTCTATACATTTCACAGTACAGGGAAGCTGAAGTTGACACTCCCCTTCATCGGCCTCTTTACCGTCGTCTTTACCCTCGCCGTCGGAGGCCTGTGGGAGATAGGGGAGTTTACCGTAGATAAACTTCTCGACCTGAACACACAGCGTGGTCTCGACAATACGATGTGGGACATCATCAATGACCTCATAGGTGGCAGCCTGGCGGCCCTCCTTGGCATGCTCTATGTCAGGTACTCCCACCCAGACAATCGCAAGAGGCTGGCAAAGCCGCTTGGCGAGGTCTTTAATCTGAACAGACGTGTGGAAAACGCCAGAGAGAGGCTGACAAAAAGGGCTAAAGAGAGGAGAAAAAGATAGCTATGGCAAGGCGCTCCAACCTCATTTACTCCGCACAAAAGATGTTCTCCAGCTTAATATCTGGTAAAAAGAAGGTTAACTTCCATTAACACTGTGCCTAAAAAACAGTCCGAAAAGCATTCCTCCTTGACAAATCAAACGGTTACCCTCTACAATATTCGCTATGAATATTCTCTGCCACTCATCGTTCAGACATACTTCACTCTTCATCGCCCTCTTGGCGCTTATCTGCACATTTTCAACCTCACCTGTATGGGGTGAAGATGAGATAGAGGTCATCAAGAGGCCCCTCCTGGCTGACGATATGCCGGCAGTAAGAGTCAAAAAAAATGTCGGCACACACGATCATTCAAAACATAAAAAGAGGGTGCCCGTTCTCCAGCCCGGCGCTGAAGGAAAATTCCAGATCGGCGATAGAAAGGGCGACCCCGTAGAGGGAGAGAAGCTCTACAAGAAGTCGTGTATCTACTGCCACGGCAGGAAGGGGCTTGGAGACGGGATAACCGTCATCGGCTTGCGGGTAAAACCGAAGAGCTTTTTAAGGAAAGAGGGTATCCTGACGATGAAGGATCAGCAAATATTCGATATCATCACCTACGGTGTAAAAAGCAACTACCAGCTCAACATGCCGGCATGGGGTCCGAACCTCTCCATAGAAGAGCGACTCAATGTGCTTGCCTATGTCAAACAACTGGCGAAAAAGAGCAAGAGAGAGGAAGAAAAAAAGGGAGCAGATGAAAAACATGGAGGCCATGACCACAACGGCGGACACAAGCACTAGGCGCCCGGCGCTGACAAAAAAAGCTCTTTGTGCCTTTTCGGGGCTGTTGATAATCGGCGCCCTATGGGGCAATGTAGCAATGGGAGCCACCGCTCAGAGTGAACTGGCAAGCGGTGGAGAGGGCATGGAGAGCCACAGTCAGCTTGGCCCATCCGGAGCGGGGGGTAAGCTGGCCCCCTTTGTCAAGACCCTCCTCAAAAGGTACGGCGTCCCCGATGAGTATATGGACTCCGGTGAGCCGAGATGCTCTACCTGCCATACCAGTGAGATGCGTCCCGCCATCGACTACACTACCGATGCCGAGTGCCTCCAGTGTCACAGCGCCGATTATGGCGAGAGGTTCCTCGACATTGATGAACGGTACAAGGTGCCCATTGATGAGGCAACGGCAAGCTACCGGCAGCACATACGTGACGATATAGCACAACTGGACAAACCAGTCCCTTCTCCAGCCCCTTCGACTGCAAAGAAGAACCTTACACCCCCCCCCGGCATGGTTCTAATTCCAGCCGGTGAGTTTATCATGGGAACCAACGACTGGTGGCCAAAATCTGGACCGGAACATAAGAGAACTCTCCCCGACTACTTCATCGATAAGTATGAAGTGACCAACAGGGATTATATGGAGTTTGTCGTTACAACCGGTCACGCCATGCCCGATCACTGGAGAGCCAATAATGGGAAGATCCCATCGAAAAAGTATGACCACCCCGTTACCTATGTGACCTGGTTTGACGCTGACGCCTTCTGCAAGTCCCGAGGGAAGAGGCTGCCTACAGAGGCGGAGTGGGAGAAGGCGGCCAGGGGAACAGACGGCAGGGTATTTCCCTGGGGCAACAAATTTATAGATAAGGTGGCAAATACCCCTCAGTATGGTATGGAGGACACCATGCGTGTCGGTAGTTTTGAGGGTGGAAAGAGCCCTTATGGAGTGCATGATCTGGCTGGCAATGTCTTTGAGTGGACCGCCGATTGGTATCTGGCGTACCCGGGCAACGACCACCCCGACCCGAATGAGGGTGAGCGGTACAGGGTTGTACGGGGAGGTTCGTGGTATGATTGTACATACTACAAGTGCGGCATAAGCGCTCCCACCTATAACAGGATATTCTTCAATCCTTATACGCGAAACAATAACTTCGGTATGAGGTGTGTACAGGATGCAAAGTAACTTGAGAGGTAGATTAATGAGACACTGGAGCGCGCTTATGACCATCACCTTACTCCTTCTCGTCATTCCCATCACAGGCTGTCAAAAGGGTGGAAATGAGGAGAAGAAAGAGCCCGCTAAAGCTGTAGAACAGCCAGAAACGGCGATTCCAGCGGGGATGGTTCTGATCCCTGCCGGTGAGTTTATTATGGGTAGCGACGATGTGGATAAAGAGGGGCTCCAGCAGCGCTTCGGCATGACCAAGATCCCCTATATGAATGAGCACCCTGAGCGCAAGGTTCATCTTGACGACTACTATATTGACAAGTATGAGGTCGCTAACGAGAAATACAAGGAGTTCACCGATGCAACGGGCCACAAACCGCCTGCATACTGGGCAAACGGAGATTACACCCCTCTTCCGGCCAAACAGCCTGTCGTCATGGTCTCCTGGTTTGACGCCGACGCCTACTGCAAGTGGCGTGGGGGGAGACTCCCAACCGAGGCGGAGTGGGAGAAGGCGGTGCGCGGCACAGATGGTAAGCAGTATCCGTGGGGAGAGAAGTTCGATCAGAAGAAGGCCAACTCCCTTGGACTACAGGGGCAGCCAACGCCGGTGGGGCAGTTTGCCGAAGATGTGAGTCCCTACGGTCTACTTGATGTTATCGGTAACGTCTCCGAGTGGGTAGATGATTGGTACTCTGGATACCCCGGTAACCAGTACCTCGATGAGGCCTTTGGCGAGACCAACAAGGTTGTCAGGGGAGGAAGTTGGGGTGGTATCGGCCACTACAGCTTTGACTTTTACTACCGTCCATCATTCCGCAACTTTGTCCAGCCTAAGGTCATGCTGAATGACGTTGGATTCAGGTGCGCCAAGGTAGAAAAATAGAGGCCCATAAAAAGGCAACCGCTACTTGTGTGAGTCTGTGACACTATTGCAGACTCACACCCTCCTCTCAGCCAGTCGGACTCATTAACACCCCTTTAATCTGCACTATTCTATACTGTAGCCTATGAAACTACCGGGAAAATCGCGAACACGCCAGCGCCTTGTTGTTGCGCTGCTCTGCCTCTCCTTCTTCTCATTTACACTCTACGCCTCCTCCTGCTTCGCCAGTCAAAACCATCTTCCAGAGAGTGAGCCCTCTCACGCGCACTACTCCCACGAAGCAATGGATAGCAACACCAGCCATCAACACGACGGTGGGCACCGCCACGATGAGGCAAGCCACACCTGTATCTGCAAGTACGCCGACCTTCTCAACTCAACTATTATCAGGAGCGCCCCTCATACCGTGACTCCAGCTCTTGTCTCACTTCCTCTTCCACCCCTCACGGAGGTTCCCTCCATTACCCCTGCCCTCCACACCCTGCGCCATACACGAGCGCCCCCGCGTTCCTGACTTCGCCCCATTGTTAGCAATTATAGTACAGTCGTCTACACGCAGACACGGCGGAATGTAGTGTCGGAGCGCCTGAGCGTCTCTCCGTCTGAACAGGGAGGTGCGACACAGGGTTTTCTCTAAGAAGAACTGGTAGACTCACGCAAAACGGTTCATCGAGGCAGGGATAAAATATATGAATATGGAAATGGCAGAAAAGGGAGATGGAGAAGGGGCGATGGATATGGCGCCTCATGAACACAGTATGGAGGAGCACTCAGCCCATGGTCAGGGAGGTGGCGTCGCACAATACGACCACAGCGCCAAAGGTGAGATGGTGGATGGTCAGAATGATATGGCACACGATCACGGCGCAATGGAGGAGATGGGCTATCCTCAAGAGATGACGTCACACCACGATCACGGAATGGCCTCTGAAGAGAGCGGTGAAGAGCCGCCACAACACCATCATGACGATGGTGCGATGCTGTCACACGATCACGCTTCAATGGAGGGAATGGGGCATAATAGTCACGGCGCTGCCTCCCACAACGATCACACCACCGCGACGGGAATGGCTCATATGCACGACCACAGCATGGGTGGGGAGGTGATGGGCGGCCTCTCCCCCGCCTCCCCACTCTGGATGGGCGTCATCCTCATCGGCGCTGTACTCGTTACCCTCCTCATGCTACGCAGGAAAAAGGTAGTATCACCGAAGCGTGATTACCCACGATTCAATCTTCTGAATATAAAATTAATTAAGAGGATTGTAATGGCCCGCCCCTTCCAGTTTGCCCTCCAACTCCCGGTGGTGGTAATATTTATTACGATTATTATTGCCGGACTCGTGGGTAAACAGCACCCCGGCAGTAATCTTGCTACCGTAGCCACCTGGACAATATGGTGGTCTCTCATCATATTCATCATCCTCTTTTTTGGCGCAAGCTGGTGCCTCATCTGCCCCTGGTCGGCCATCTCAGACTGGATAGAGCGGCTCTCACTTTGGAAGAGGAGGGGGAAGAGGAAGGGCGGTATCTCTCTCGGCTACAAGTGGCCCCGCCCACTACGGAGCCGACACCTCATGACACTCTTTTTTATCGCAGTCACCTGGCTTGAACTCGGTATCTTCATTACCTACAATCCACGTCTTACCGCGCTCTTTTCCATTGCCATTATTCTATTCAGCCTTGTCATCGCCATGATTTTTGCCAGAAAGTCCTTCTGCCGCTATGTCTGCTTTGTAGGGGGCATCATAGGCACCTATGCAAACCTCGCCCCTCTGGAGATCCGGTCAAAGGAAAAGGCTGTCTGTGATGCGTGCAGGACGAAGGACTGTATCCTTGGAAATGAAAATGGCTACCCCTGTCCGATCTACGAATACCCTGGCGGCATGAAGAAAAATATCAACTGTATCCTTTGTACCGAGTGTCTCAAGAGCTGTCCCTCCGACAACATGACCGTCAACGTGAGACCTTTCTTTACCGATCTCTCCCGTGGTTTCAAGGGGAGGTATGACGAGGCCCTCCTCGCGCTGACCCTCCTCGGCCTGACTATCTACCACGGCTTCACCATGCTCCCCATCTGGTTTGGATGGGCCGTAGCAACAATGAAGAGCAACTACACCCTCTACCTCGTCACCTTTACGACCCTCCTGATCGGCTTCGTTGTCGTCCCCGTAGCCATTCATTACATCACCGCCTGGCTTGCGCGACTCCTTTCGGGAATACATGATATCTCCGTGAGGGCAATTTTTATCAACTATGCCTATGCGCTCCTACCCGTAGCCATCTTCTACCACCTCGCTCACAATATCGCACACCTCAACATGGAGGGGCTCAAGATACTCCCTGTCCTCTCCGACCCATTCGGCTGGGGTTGGAACCTCTTTGGAACGGGAGAGTGGCAGGTTGGTGCAATTCTAGGCGGTGCCTCCATCCGTGACTTTCAGTTTGCCGTAATACTCATCGGCCTTATAGTTTCACTCACCTTATCGTACAGGGTATCTCAAAGACTCTTTGCCAGAGAGAGGGGAGTGATCACAGTCATGGTCCCGATGATCGTGAGCATAGTAGGCTACTCCTGTGTCGGCATGGCAACACTCCTCTTCCCCATGGCTCTGAGGACAGTGTTGTACTTCTAGCAATAATGGACTTGCATCCTCAGTGATGGCGACATTGTTTTAGGTATGAATGCCCCATAACTTGATCTACTGCTTCTCTTCATGCCTTGGTAAATTTTCCTGCCATAGCAGTCAAGATCAGGAGCGTTCTCATTTTAACCAGCTTCACGAAGAAGTGCTGAAGAAGGATAGAAAAGATCACGGTGATATTGCAAGACCCTATGTCTTTCTACGTGTAAATCAGCGTCCTTAACCCGCATTATTCACAAATATGCTCGCGCCCTCGAAAAGTCCCCTGGTAAATCCAACCTCTGCGCGATCATCACGGCAATTCATGAATAATGCGGGTTAATAAAGGGGACTTGGGAATTCCCGTACTATCCCCTTACGACACATGCGAGCATTGTATTGGAAGGCTGTAGCCGTCATTCATAAATCAAGGAAACGAAGAACGTCTTTGCCATCAGCGGTTACTGTAGTCCCTCTTTCTCGACCGCGCCTTTTCTTTGGAAATTATTCATTTTTTTGTTACAAAGAACTATCGGGGTGAGGGGGCAGTTTCTTGTACTCCTTCTCAAACCGTTTATACGCTTCAGCGATAAATATCTTTACGGTGCCCTACTTTTACGATCCAGACAGTGAGCTCATCGTCTTGTATTGAATATACTATTCTGTAGCGTCCTTGACGAAGACGATATCTTTCCTGTCCCGTCAGTTTTTCACAGCCAACAGGACGTGGATTTTCTCCGAGGCCACCAATGCGGTTAATGATTCTTTTTAAATCTTTTTTAGGGATGGCGCTGAAGTCTTTCTGAACAGATTTTCTGAAAAATATTTTATATGCGGCCATCTTTTTTTAACCTTTTAACCATTTCACCGTAACTGATTAAAGGCTCATGCATTCTCGCATCAAAAGCTTCCATATCTTCAGCATCTTCTGCGAGGGATTCCCTGACAGCTCGGTTCACTAATTCTGTTATAGATTGAGAAGTTTCAACGGCTTTGAGCTGCAATGCTTTATGCAAGACGGGGTCAAAATAAATAGTAGCTCGTTTAGTCTGTGTTGTCATAACACTACCTCCTTAATGTACTTGTAACATTATAGCGATATGACGTTAAGGAGTCAATTTTGAAAAGCGAACGATGCGATCAGCGGCCTGCGGATCGAAGCCTCTGCCTTTGCGAACCTCAAAACTTCCCGAAGCCACAGACTGTCGAGTGACCGGCGGGTAGCAGGTACGCTGAATTGGCTTGTGTACGCCCGGCATGGGCGTGAACTAATGGGGTGTAAGTCCCCTATAGAGG
>JBHHTR010000001.1:0-47834 GCA_046753505.1 Thermodesulfobacteriota bacterium | reverse complement strand
TGAAGGAAAGGGTGGAAGAGCCCCATGGCGTTGCTACCGCCGCCGACGCAGGCGATGAGGCAGTCGGGCAACCTCCCCGTCATCTCCATCACCTGCCTCCTTGCCTCCCTCCCGATAACCGCCTGGAAGTCCCTTACTATCATGGGATAGGGGTGCGGACCGGCAACGCTTCCTATTATGTAGAAGGTATCGTAGACGTTGGTAATCCAGTCACGTATGGCCTCGTTCATGGCGTCCTTGAGCGTACAGCTTCCCGAAGTAACGGGATTAACAGTGGCGCCAAGAAGTTTCATCCTGAAGACGTTCGGCTTTTGCCTCTCTATATCCTCGCTCCCCATGTATATCTCGCACTTGAGACCGAACATGGCGGCGACGGTGGCGGTGGCAACGCCGTGCTGACCGGCCCCCGTCTCGGCGATGAGACGTTTTTTCCCCATCCTCACGGCGAGAAGGGCCTGTCCAATGGTATTATTTATCTTGTGGGCCCCGGTGTGGCAGAGATCCTCCCGTTTCAGGTAGATTCGCGCCCCTCTGGCTCTCTCGGTGAGCCTCTTCGCGAAGTAGAGGGGAGTCGGCCTCCCTACATACTCACTTAAGTAGTAGTCCAGCTCCTTCGTAAACCGTTTCTCACTTTTTAGCCTACGGTAGGCCCTCTCCAGCTCGATAACCGCCGGCATGAGCGTCTCTGATATGTACCTGCCGCCGTACTGCCCGAAGTGGCCACTCCCGTCGGGGAGTTCCTCAAAGGATTCATCCAACTCTTTTACACTCATGCCGCTCCTCTGGCGCTCTCTATGAAGCGTCTTACCCTATCCATATCCTTTTTCCCCTCACTCTGCTCTACACCGCCCGACACATCGACACCGTATGGTTTCACCTGACCCACGGCATCGGCAACATTCTCCGGTGTAAGCCCACCTGCCAGTATGACCCTGGCGCAGGGTGTGACTTTTCTTGCAATCTCCCAGTCGAAGCTCTCACCAGTGCCGCCTGGAATCCCCTTCCGGTAGGTATCGAGGAGGCATGCAGAGACGGTGTATCGTGCAAGCTCACCGGCCATCTCACCATCGGACACCCTGAATGCCTTGATAACCGGCATCTTAACTGCGGCGCAAAAGTCTGGTGATTCGTCGCCGTGGAGTTGAACGACGTCCAGCCCCGCCAGTTCCACAATTTCCGCTATAGTATCGTGACTTGCATCGACAAAGACGCCGACCGTCGTTACAAATGGCGGGAGAGCCTTCACTATCTGCCTCGCCTCGTCCGGGTCAACGTACCGCCTGCTCCCCTGAAAGAATATAAAGCCAACAGCATCGGCGCCTGCCTCACAAACGCCAAGGGCGTCTTCACAGTTGGTTATCCCGCAGATTTTAATTCTCACCAACGCCACGCAATCCCCTCAGCTTTCCACCCACATCGCTCTCCCGGAGGATAGACTCGCCGACAAGAAAGCCTGAGACCCCGGCATCCATGAGCCGCTCTATCTCCCCGAAACTCGATATGCCGCTCTCGCTGATGATGACCTTGTCACCGGAGCTTCCCTCGTTAGCTACTCTCTCCATGAGGCTAAGGGTGGTGGCGATGTTCACCTCAAGGGTGTCGAGATCCCGATTGTTGATCCCGATCAGCTTCGCTCCTATGGCAAGGGCTCTCTCCAGCTCCTCTTCGTCGTGCACCTCAATGAGGGCCTCCATACCAAGGGATCGGGCAAGTTCAAAGAGCCTCTTCAGTCTCCCCCCTTCGAGTATCCTCACAATGAGGAGGAGACAGTCAGCGCCGGCAGCCCTAGACTCATAGATATTGTACTCCTCCAGGAGGAAGTCCTTTCTGAGGAGGGGAAGCTCAACCTTACCCTTTATCGTGTTGATATAGGCGATATCCCCCTGAAAGTAGCGCTCGTCTGTCAGAACCGATATGGCCCTTGCGCCGTTCTGCTCGTATTGATAAGCCAACTCAACTGGATCAAACCCCTCCCTGATAATCCCCGCCGATGGCGACGCCTTCTTGATCTCCGCGATAATGTTGACGCCATCTTCGGTGAACCCCTTTATAAAATCTCGCGGGGCGGGAAGGGTCTCAATCCTCCTTTCCAGCTCTCCTATGAGTCTTCCAACCGGCTCTCCTGAAAGAAGCTCCTCATAGACCCGCCTCTTATGGGCAACGATCTCGTCGAGGATCATCGGTTGGTCATCTCTCTCAGGGCCTCCAGTTTTTCCAGAGCCAACCCCTGATCTATTACTCCCCTGGCGATGGCAACACCCTCATCGAGCTTTTCCACGCCCCCTCCGGCGACAATGGCCGCAGCGGCGTTCATGATAACAATGTCTCTCTTCGCCCCCCCCTTGCCCTTGAAGATATCGAGTATGATTGCGGCATTCTCCGCCCCGTCACCCCCCTTGAGATCGTCCGGGGCGCACCGCTGAAAACCAAGCTCTTCCGGTGTCAGGGTGTATGATCGTATGGAACCGTCCTTCAGTTCTGTAATTTTTGTCACAGTGGTAAGGGTTATTTCGTCGAGGCCATCCTCACCTCTTACGACAAAGGCCCGCTTGGAGCCAAGGTTGTTCAATACCTGGGCCATGATATCGGTCAGGAGTGGGTCGTAGACGCCCAGAAGCTGGAAACGTGCGCCAGCCGGATTTGTAAGTGGACCGAGGATATTAAATACGGTCCTGATACCGACCTCCCGTCTCACTGGTGCGGCATACTTCATTGCGCCGTGGAGGAGAGGGGCAAAGAGGAAGCCTATCCCGACCGTACTGATACACTCCTCAACGCGCTCCACCTCAGCCTCGATGTTCACTCCCAGCGCCCTCAGGACATCTGCGCTTCCGCTCCTGGAGGAGACCGACCTGTTCCCGTGTTTTGCCACCACAACGCCGGCCCCCGCCACGACAAAGGCGGCCGCCGTAGAGATGTTGAAGGTCATCGACCCATCGCCGCCTGTGCCGCACGTATCGACGACCCGCTCCGCCTCTACCTCGATCCGTGTCGCCTTCTCACGCATGACCCGTGCGGCCCCCGTTATCTCGGCAACCGTCTCCCCCTTCATCCTCAGCGCAGTGATGAAGGCGCCGATCTGGGCCGGACCCGCCCCGCCGCTCATGATCTCATTCATGACCTCAATCATCTCAGTCTCGGCCAGGTCCTGGGATACAACTACCTTTGCTACGGCCTCTCGTATCATTGCTCTCTCCAACTCATATCACACCCTCTATCTGCAAACAGATCCGCTCCTTGAACACACCTCTAAGGGGCTGCTCACATCGACTGCTCCCGTGTCCTATTGATGTACTCCAATAAGAATGCCAGAAAAAGAAAGAACATTACCCCCGCCATGCCCGCAAGGAGGATGTTGAGCTTTATCTTTGGCGGCACAGCTACCTCATCATAGCTTGGCGCTTTTATTACGGTAGTTTCGTTGAAATTGTCCAGGCGTTCTTGAATATTTTGTTTTGTTAGTTCAATGTTCTTAAGCTTTTCGTCTTTATTCGCCAGTTTTCTCTTTATATCTATTTCTATGGTTTTAAGCGCATCGTTTTTACTATCAAGTTTCACACCCATATCAACTTCTTGGTTTGCCAGATCATAACTTAGTTTTTCCTGGAGTTCATTATAGTAACGTTGATATCGCTGAATTTCATTAGAGAAAACCAGTATACTTAAGGTATTGTCGGGATTGGCATCCAGGTTGAGCCTCTCCTTTTCACTGAACAGTTTCTCAATCCTCTTTCCCAACACTTTAATCTGTTCTTGAATATCCTCACGATTCTTCTTTAGCAGTGAGAGCTTTTGTGTTAACGCATCCTTCTCACCTTTTAAGGCCTGAACCTGCAATGCGTGCTTTTGTAATAAAGACTTCTTCTCATCTTTTAAGGTGCTTGACTGCAGGTTCAGGGCTTTAATCCTGTTCTGCAATGCAGTCTTGGAACTCTGTATGATTTTTCTATGGTCATTTACAATGACGGCGTTGAGCTCTTCCAATACTTTTACCGCCTCTTCAATGCTCCCGGACGGCGAATCAACGCCTATTTTTAAAACTCTGGTGCCCTTTGGGTTGGCAACCTTTATAGCTGGCAAAAATGGTTCAGGGAATTTAAGATCCTCTACAACGTTCTGAATAAAGGCGCTCTCGATTTTTTCCTTGGTATCGCCGGGCTTTTCAACAGGGAGAACCTGGCCCGCAAGGGTTATTGTGCCTATCTCTATTACAGACGTAGCTCTGTACACCCTGGGCTGCGTGAAACTCACCACACCGGCGGCGACCATGCATAGAAGGGTTCCAGCAATTATCAGACCCTTCCGTTTCCAGATGATCCTAAGGTAATCAATCAGCTCTATTGAATCTTCTTCCACAGTAACACCTCCATGTGTAGCAACGGCGTGGGCTGATTGATTCAGCCTTCATCGACGCAGGGTTACGCCTTTGAAAAGTTAGCGAACAAACTTTCCGAGACTCCCTGCGGTAAAGTTGTCGGTAATGGGATTGCACCTTGGCTTAGTGAGTAAGCGGCACGCGCCCCTCTCTGCAAAATATAACAGGCTGGCTATGTGATTGTATTGCATGTAGTCCGGCAAGCAATATATCGGTACGAGTCGTCTATCCAGGCGCACCGATAATCATTGCCACACCAAGAGCTCTACCTACCCCACTACCAACTGGTCGCGCAATGTATTAAAGTTATGCTCACCGACCCCGCTTACCTGTCTCAGATCATCCACTGTCAGGAAGGGGCCATGCTCATTCCTGTACTCAACGATTCGCTCTGCCAGGCTCTCACCCACACCCCTCACCCCTTGCAACTCCTCAGCGGTGGCGCTGTTAATGTCCAGCCCCGGCTCTTCGACAGAAGGGGCCTGATAGAAGTCGTAGGGCTCCTCATCCTCTTCCACTGCAAAGTACGACTTGTACCAGAAGTAAAGAGCGCCTATTATCATAAAAAAACCGACCCACTTTGTACACTTCTTCATTTTTCTACTCCCTCCTTTTTGAGTTGTGAATAGTAGACGCGCACGGAGCGCGTTATCTTGCAGGTTCCTGCGGAATGCCCAGTGTCTCCCTGAAGTAATCGATGGTCTTCACAATCCCTTCGTCAATAGCAACTTGAGGGTACCAGTCGAGTTTGCTCTTTGCAAGAGTAATGTCGGGCTGGCGCTGGACGGGGTCATCCTCCGGCAATGGTTGAAAGACCAGCTTCAGGTCGCTGTTTATCAGCTTCTGCACCATCTTAGCCAAATCCAGTATGGTAAACTCCACGGGGTTCCCCAGATTAACCGGGCCGGTGAAGTCATCACACGCCATCATCTTGAGCAGCGCGTCAACCAGATTATCGACATAGCAGAAGGAGCGGGTCTGGCTGCCATCACCGTAGATGGTAATCGCCTCGCCACGAAGGGCCTGTACGATAAAATTACTCACTACCCTGCCATCATCCACGAGCATTCTCGGTCCGTAGGTATTAAATATACGGACCACCCGTATATCTACTCCGTTCTGCTGATGATAGGAGGTCATGAGTGACTCGGCGCACCGTTTACCCTCGTCGTAGCAGGCCCTGGGACCGATGGGATTAACATGCCCCCAGTACCCCTCCTTCTGGGGGTGCTCTTTTGGATCGCCGTAAACCTCGGATGTCGATGCCTGAAGTATCCTCGCATTGACCCTCTTTGCGAGACCGAGCATATTCAGGGCCCCCATAACATTGGTCTTTATCGTCTTGACCGGGTTGTGCTGGTAGTGAACAGGCGAGGCGGGACAGGCGAGGTTATAGATCTCATCCACCTCAAGGAGGATCGGCTCTGTTATGTCGTGTCTGACCAGTTCAAAGGTCGGGTTGGACATGAGATGGGCAATATTTATTTTTCTGCCGGTAAAAAAGTTATCGAGACAGAGTACCTCCCGCCCCTCTCTCAAGAGGCGTTCGCAGAGGTGTGAGCCGATAAATCCGGCCCCTCCCGTTACAAGTGTACGCTTTGCCATGGACTTTTCTGCTCCTGCGGTTACAAGCGTTCATCGCACAGGATGGATCTGCGATTACCAATGAAAAAATTATTTCTCATATCATAAGGGCTATCCATAAAATTCGCCTATGGTCTCAACAACGTAGCGCTGCTCCTTTGCCTTAAGCTCTGGATATATGGGGAGGGCAATGGTCTCCCTGGCAGCCCTCTCGGATACCGGCAGTGAACCGCGTTTATAGCCGAACTCCCTGAAACATTGCTGGAGATGAAGGGGGACGGGATAGTAAATCTCCGATCCGATACCCTTGGCGGCCAGATGGGCCCGCAAGGCGTCTCGCTTCTTTACCCTAAGAACATACTGATTAAAGATAGAGTGGTTGCCCGGATGGATAACGGGAAGGGTAACGATATCGGTAAGGCCAACGGCCTTGAAGAGCCTGTCGTATCGGCTCGCATTTGCTATCCTCCCCTCCTCCCATCCTGTCAGTCGGGTCAGTTTAAGCCGCAGAACCGCCGCCTGTATCTCGTCGAGGCGGCTGTTGACTCCTATGTACTGGTGGTAGTACTTCTTTTTACAGCCGTGAACCCGTAAAATACGCAACCGCTCTGCAAGCCCCTTTTTGTTGGTAAGCACCATGCCGCCGTCTCCGAAACCTCCGAGGTTCTTCGATGGATAGAAAGAGAGACACCCAGTATCCCCGATGGCGCCCGCCCGTTTTCCTCTGTATTCAGAGCCGATGGACTGAGCCGCATCCTCAACAACCTTGAGGCCGTACTGCCTGGCCAGAGCGAGTATTGGCGACATATCGGCGCACTGACCGAAGAGGTGGACCGGAATAATAGCCTTGAGCGATTTGCGGAGAGAGGTGCGCCGTGCCGCCTTCCTGAGATACTCCTCAATCCCGTCAGGATCGATATTGTAGCTCTCTCGATCTATATCGATAAAGACCGGCGTAGCGCCGAGGCGAACGATGGCGCTGGCCGTCGCAAAGAAGGTGTAGGGGGTAGTCAGCACCCTGTCGCCAGGACCAACGCCGATGGCCATGAGAGAGAGGAGAAGCGCATCAGAGCCGGAAGCGACGCCGACGGCATGTTTGACGTTACAGAAGTCGGCCACCTCCTCTTCAAGCCCCTTGACATGGCTGCCGAGGATAAAGGACTGTGTGTCACACACCTCCCGTACCGCCTTGAGCACCTCGCTCCTCATCCCCTTATACTGTTGTGACAGATCTAATAGCTTAACATTCATTGCATAACCACCTTAACTGTTTATTGTGGAAGTAGACGACTCCAGCTTACTGATACCATCAAGGATACCGTTAATAAACGAACCCGACTCATCGGAACCAAACTTCTTTGCAAGTTCAACGGCCTCATCGATGACGACCCGGTATGGCGTCTCTTCAAAGTAGCGCAACTCAAAGATGGCCAGCCGCAGAATATTGCGATCCACCACGGCCATCCGTGCTATTGACCAGTGGACGGCAAATTTCTCTATGAGCGCGTCAATGTCGGCAAGGCGCTCAATGGTTCCTTTCACAAGGAGCGCGGTAAAAGCTTTGTCGTGCCCCCTGACCGCAGGAACCGCACCACCTTTCGCTCCATCACCCACACCGGCTATATCCCTTTGGTAGAGCGCCTGTAGCGCCGCCTCTCTCGCCTTTCTTCTCTTCAACTAGAGACCCGCTTTCAATGGTTTACCGCCAAAGGAAATGGCGATAGATCCATCTTGCGCGGAAGGTCTGAATTAAGCGAACCTGTCTTAGATTTAACCGGGGCTCTCATGACGGCATCTACTCCTTTTTGTCCAACACACGGAGGAGGTTTGCCATTTCAATGGCTGTAAGGGCTGCATCCCTGCCCTTGTTGCCCGATTTCGTGCCGGCCCTCTCGATGGCCTGCTCCAGATTGTCGGCTGTAATCACCCCAAAGGCAACGGGGATCTCACTCTCCAGCGCAGCTCTGGCTATTCCCTTGGCCGCCTCACCGGCTACATACTCGAAGTGGGCCGTCGCCCCCCGTATGACCGCGCCAAGACAGATAACGGCGTCGTACTTTCCGCTCCCGGCCAGCACCTTTGCCACGAGGGGCATCTCGAATGAACCTGGCACCATCACAATCTCTATATCCTCATCTGCGGCGCCGCTCCTAAGCAGGGCGTCCATTGCGCCGTCCTTCAATTTACTGCTGATAAAATCGTTGAACCTGCTCACGATGAGAGCAAACTTCAGCCCCTTTGACGACATCCCACCTTCTAAGATCCTTGCCATACTCCCCCCTTATTTATCAACTCTCAGGTTGGTAATCATGTGGCCCATTTTCTCCTTCTTTACTCTCAGGTACTCTGCATTCCTCAGCCGTGGTTTCGTTTCGATAGGAACACGCTCAACCATCTCGAGACCGTACCCCTCAAGGCCGACAATCTTACGTGGGTTGTTGGTCATTATGCGCATCTGCCCCACACCGAGGTCTAGGAGTATCTGGGCTCCGATGCCGTAATCACGCAGATCGGCGCCGAAACCGAGTCTCTCGTTTGCCTCCACCGTATCGAGACCATTGTCCTGCAACTCGTAGGCCTTCAGCTTGTTGCCAAGACCGATCCCTCTCCCCTCCTGATGCATGTAGACGATTACCCCTCGTCCCTCCTTCTCGATCATGCCCATGGAGGCCTTCAACTGATCGCCACAGTCGCACCGCTCCGACCCGAGGACGTCGCCCGTCAAACACTCGGAATGAACCCTCACCAGAATTGGCTCATCGGGCGTAACCTCACCCTTAATCAGCGCAAGGTGCTCATGGATATCAACGTCATTACGGTAGGCAATGGCGGTAAATTCTCCTCCATACCTGGTAGGCAGATTGACTTCGGCAATCCGATGGACAAGGCGGTCCCTCTTGAGGCGGTACTCAATAACGTCAGCTATGGAGATGATCTGCAACCCGTGTTTCTCGGCCAGCACCTCAAGGTCTGGCATCCTCGCCATCGTACCGTCGTCGTTCATGATCTCACATATCACCCCTGCCGGCTTGAGTCCGGCAAGGCGTGCGAGGTCTACCGACCCCTCTGTCTGACCCGTCCTTACCAGAACACCTCCCCTGCTGGCCGTAAGGGGAAAGATGTGACCCGGTCTGGCAAGATCATCTGGAACTGCATTGTCATCGATGGCGGCAAGGATGGTCTTGGCCCTGTCTGACGCCGATATGCCTGTGGTTATGCCCCTAGCCGCGTCAATCGAGACGGTAAAGGCGGTCTTATGGAGGGCCGTATTCTCCGACACCATGGGGGGAAGCCCCAGGTGGTCGGCCAGCTCCCCGGTAAGGGTCAGACAGATGAGCCCCCTACCGAACTTGGCCATGAAGTTAATCGACTCGGACGTAACCTTTTCGGCGGCAACATAGAAATCGCCCTCATTCTCCCTGTCCTCGTCATCGACAAGGATAACAATCTTTCCATCCCGTATATCCTTGAGTGCATCCTCAATCCTTTTTACATGTGGCATCTTAGGAACCTCTGATTAATTCATCCCTGAATTATTCAGAGACTAAAAATTAGATGGTCTCGTAAAAAGTCCAGCAAGGCAATATTCGAGCCATTTTAAAGCACCTCCAACCATTCGGAAGAGCAATAACGGCTGTTAGAGGGCAAATATGGAGGCCGTTTTTTTCAAGTAACGAAAGCTCCCGACTTTTTACGAGGGCATCAAAATTAAAATGCGATACATCTATCTAGCGCGGAAGGTCAGAACAGCAGACCCTCCCTAAAATCCGTGCTTCCTGAGAAGCTCCTCTGTAACCCCGCTGCCGTGATAGGCGCCCGTAAATCGTTCGACATATTTTGCAATAATATCGGTCTCGATGTTGACCCGTGCTCCGCTCTCCTTTTCCATAAGGGTTGTCTCACTCATGGTATGGGGGATGATGGTGGTGGAAAAGCCGCTCTCCCACTCTCTTACAACAGTGAGGCTGATCCCGTCAACTGCTATCGAGCCCTTCTTGACTATCTGCTTCGACAATTCAGATGGAACCGCAACCTCAATCTCGGCAAAGCCTCCCTTCACCTGCCTCTTGACAATCGTCCCAACGCCGTCAACATGGCCGGTTACGATGTGCCCCCCCATCCTGGCCGTCGGGGTAAGGGGCTCTTCGAGATTCACCTTCGAGCCGGAGGCAAGCGTGCCAAGAGTGGTCAGTCCAAGTGTCTCTCCCGACATCTCGGCAGTAAAGACGCCGCTCCCAATGTCAACAACCGTCAGACAGACGCCGTCCACCGCTATACTGTCGCCAAGCCTTACCTTCTCTAGGTCAAGTGCCGTTGTAATGACGATTCTACCAGATTTTCCTTTTTTTTCAATGCTCTTTATGACGCCCCACGCCTGAATAATCCCGGTAAACATCTTAAAGGTACCCCTCCACCATAAAATCGTCGCCAAGCCTCTTGACCCTCATCCCCTTTACGGCGATAGAGTCGACCAGCCTCTTGACCCCCAACCCTCCGAAGAGAGGGAGCCCGTCACCGCCGATTACCTTGGGGGCGTAAAAGAGTGCGAGCTTGTCGACAATGCCGCACCTCACCGATGACGCCGCAAGCGTGCCGCCACCCTCTATCAAGAGCGACACGATCTCCATCTCACCCAGTTTTACCATAAGCCTCTTCAGGTTAACGCCGCCCTTCACTGACGGGAGAAGCAGAACGGTGGCGCCCCTCTCCTCGACCTCTCTCACCCTGGCCTTTGCCGCCCTTCTGGTGGTTGCAATAATCACCTTCCCTGCTTCGCCAAAGAGTCGCGCCATCAAGGGTATCTTCAACTCACTGTCCACCACCACCCTCACCGGATTCTTTCCCTTTCCATGCCGCGTCGTGAGGGCCGGGTCGTCCCGTTCAACGGTGCCTCTTCCGACCATTATTGCGTCCGTCTCACCCCTCATCCTGTGTACAAGACGGCGAGAGCGCTCTCCCGTTATCCACTTCGAATCGCCCGTTTTTGTGGCGATCATCCCGTCGAGGGTGGCCGCCATCTTCAGTGTAACGTAGGGAAGCCCTGTAGTGATAAAGCTGTTGTACGCCTCATTGATTCTGGCGCACCGATCTTCGAGGATACCTTCAGTTACGGCTATGTCGGCCCTCTTCAACCGCCGCACACCTCTCCCGGCAACGAGTGGGTTTGGGTCTGGCGATCCGACAAAGACCCTCTCGACCCCGGAGGCAATGATACTCTCTGTGCAGGGAGGAGTCCTGCCCCTATGGTTGCACGGTTCAAGGGTAACGTAGAGGTCGCCTCCCCGTGCCCGCCTCCCCGCATCGCTCAGCGCCTCGATCTCGGCATGGGGAAGGCCTGCCCGTCTGTGATATCCCCTTCCAACTACAGCGCCCTGCTTCACGATGACGGCGCCGACCGCCGGGTTTGGTGAGGTCTTCCCCACTCCCCGCCTGGCAAGACCGATGGCCATCTTCATGTAACGTATATCCATCACTCAAAAAGAGAAGTATCAGTGACTCAATCCCGGTGCTCTCCTTGCACTCTACCTTTTCTTACCCACATCACCATTCTAAATTGACCATTGTCAATGAAGGCCTACCCCTTCTTACCCCTATTGCCCTTCTTGAGATCGAGGAGATCCTTCAGTTCACTCATAAACTCGTTAATATCCCTGAACTCCCGGTAGACCGAGGCAAACCGCACATAGGCGACCTCATCCAGCTTCTTTAGCTCATCCATGATCGCCTCGCCAATTGCCGAACTCCCGACCTCCCGCTCTCCGGCGTTGAGAAAGGAGCGTTCGAGCCTCTCCACGGCGCCCTCTATGGCCTCAATGCCAACGGGTCTCTTCTCACACGCATTCATAATCCCGTTCAGGATCTTTGTCCTGTCGAAGACCTCACGGCTCCCGTCCTTCTTTATGACCAGGGGCGCACTCTCTTCTATACGTTCATAGGTGGTGTAACGTTTGGCGCACTGAATGCACTCCCTCCGACGGCGCGTAAGATCGCCCTCCTGGGAGAGGCGCGAATCAATAACCTTATCTTCGAGATGGGAACAGTAGGGACACTTCATTGAAAGGATGATACCTCATTGGACACGCTGTTCGCGCTGTGACGGGAAGTTATGGTTGTCCAGCCGACTACAGGTTACTGTCCGACTCTCTCCCGATAGAAGGGGAAGCCCTCACAGAGTTCTCTGACCCTCCCCTTGATCGACGCCAGCCGTCCCTCTTCGGAGCGGGCGCCTATCGCCTCATCTATCATTCCGGCAATAGCCCTCATATCCCCCGCCTTCATCCCCCTTGTGGTTACCGCAGGTGTGCCGATCCTTATGCCGCTCGTAACAAAGGGACTCCGTGTCTCAAAGGGGACGGTATTCTTGTTGACCGTAATACCGGCCTTGACGAGAGCATCCTCCGCCTCCTTGCCGGTCACATCCTTGTTCGTCAGGTCAACCAGGAGGAGGTGATTATCGGTGCCTCCCGATACGAGATTGTACCCCTTGGAGGTAAGCTCTTCACCAAGAGCCGTGGCATTGAGAAGCACCTGCTCCTGATAGAGCTTGAAGTCGGGCGACATGGCCTCCTTCAGGGCTACGGCCTTTGCCGCGATGATATGCATGAGGGGCCCTCCCTGGATACCGGGGAATATCTTCTTGTCAACCCCCTTCGCCAGGTCGGCCCGGCACATAATCATCCCCCCCCGTGGCCCCCTCAGGGTCTTGTGGGTGGTCGTCGTGACAAACTCGGCATAAGGGACGGGAGATGGATGGAGCCCGGTAGCAACGAGTCCGGCAATATGGGCGATATCGACCATGATCATGGCGCCAACCTCATCGGCTATCTCCCGGAACGCCTTGAAGTCGATGACACGGGGATAGGCGCTGGCGCCAACTACAATCATCTTTGGAGTGTGCTCCTTCGCCAGCCCCCTCACCTGATCGTAGTCGATACGCTGGTCATCCTTACGGACGCCGTAGAAGTGAACATTGTAGAGCTGTCCTGAAAAATTGACGGGACTCCCGTGGGTAAGGTGGCCACCGTGGGAGAGGTTCATGCCGAGGACAGAGTCCCCCGGCTTGAGAACCGACATGTAGACCGCCATGTTGGCCTGGCTTCCGGAATGGGGCTGAACATTTGCGTGGTCACAGCCGAAGATCTCCTTCGCCCGTTCAATGGCGAGGCTCTCCACCACATCGACATACTCACACCCGCCGTAGTACCGCTTGCCGGGATACCCCTCGGCGTACTTGTTGGTCATGACGCTGCCGATGGCCTCAAGCACCGCCTCGCTCACCATATTCTCGGAGGCGATCAGTTCCAGCTTGTACTCCTCCCTCTCCACCTCGTCACTGATAGCACGATAGACATCGGGATCAAACGATTTCAGATGTGACATAATACTCCTCACCTTGACTGTTGTAGGGGGGCATGGACCTTCTTTAAGAGCGCCACCCCTTTTCAATATCACTTATCTTATCCAGCCGACGCTGGTGCCTCCCACCCTCAAAGGGCGTCTCCAGCCAGACTCTAACCATCTCCCTCGCCAGCCCCTTGCCGACAACCCTGCCGCCTATGACGAGAACATTGGCGTTGTTATGCTCCTTCGCCATCCTCGTCGAGTAGAGGTCGTTCGCCAGGGCCGCCCTGACACCGGAAAACTTGTTGGCCACGATACTCATGCCGATACCGGTGCCGCAGATGAGGATCCCCTTTTCAAACTGTCCCGACGAAACACCCTCCGCAAGAGGTATGCCGTAATCGGGGTAGTCAACCGATTCATCTCCATCGGTACCCATATCGACGCTCTCTATGGAGCATTCCGATAAGAACTCCTTAATATCCTCCTTGAGTTCTCTCCCGGCGTGGTCGCTCGCTATCGCAATCGTCACCACAGTTCTACTGAAACCTCTTGAAGATGAGCGTTGCGTTGGTGCCGCCGAAACCGAAGGAGTTGCTCATGGCAACGTTGATCTTTCCCTCCCTGGCGCTGTTCGGCACACAGTCGAGAGTGCACTCCGGATCTGGCGCTTCGTAGTTGATCGTTGGAGGCATGATGCCGCGATCTATGGCGAGCACCGTAAATACGCCCTCAATTCCACCGGCGGCTCCGAGGAGGTGGCCGGTCATACTCTTGGTTGAACTCATAGCCACCTTTCGCGCATTCTCCCCGAAAACCCCCACTACAGCCTGGCTCTCTGCAATGTCGCCCTGGGGCGTCGATGTCCCGTGGGCATTGATGTAGTCAACCTCATCTGCGCTGACCCCTCCATCCTTCAATGCCGCCACCATGCAGCGGGCTGCCCCCGCTCCCTCCGGGGCCGGTGAAGTCATGTGGTAGGCGTCGGCAGTCATACCGTAGCCGACAATCTCGGCGAGGATATTAGCGCCTCTCCTCTTTGCATGGTCAAGCTCCTCAAGGATCAGGACGCCGGCCCCCTCTCCAATGACAAAACCGTCGCGACCGCTGTCGAAGGGGCGGCTTGCCCCCTGGGGATCGTCGTTCCGCATCGAGAGGGCCTTCATGGCGCTAAAACCGGCGACACAGAGGGGAGAGATGACCGACTCCGTGCCCCCCGCCACCATAACATCGGCGTCTCCCCGCTCAACAATCTTGAAGGCATCGCCAATACAGTTGTTCCCCGTCGCACAGGCAGTCACGGCGCTACTGTTCGGTCCTTTCGCGCCGAGAACGATAGAGGCCTGTCCCGATGCGAGGTTGATAATCACCATGGGAATGAAGAAAGGTGTCACCCGGTCAGGCCCCTTCTCCTTCAGCACATCGTGCCACTTCTCAATCGCCGGCAACCCGCCGATACCGGAACCGATGTAGACGCCGACCCGCTCCGCGTTCTCCTCCGTAATCTCCAGCCCGGCGTCATCAACAGCCATCTTTGCCGCAGCAACGGCGTACTGGATGAAGAGATCCATCTTCTTTATCTCTTTCCGCCCAATATAGTCGGACGCCGAAAAATTGGAAACCTCTCCAGCAATCTTCACGGAAAACTCTGAGGCGTCAAAGCGGGTAATCTCCCCTATGCCGGAGCGGCCCTCGATGAGTTCCCCCCATGACTTCTCTATGCCAATACCGAGTGGACTGATAATGCCAAGCCCGGTGACAACAACACGTCTATTTACCACCTGCAACCCCTATCTTTAACTCTGGCAATAGTAGTGAAACATCTCTCTACCTAAACCGTAAGAAAACAACTACCTCACTGTAAGGCTTTCTGTGCCTTACTAATGAGGTATTATCAAAACTCTCTACATACCGAATGGCGCAACCGAGCCCGTCAGGCAATGGGTTCAAGTAAACATCAGTCCGTAGTTATTTCGCAGTAAAGCAGACTACTTTGAAACTTTTTTATCGATATAATCGACTGCGTCCTTGACCACCTTGATCTTCTCGGCGTCCTCATCGGGAATCTCTATGCCGAACTCCTCTTCGAAGGCCATGACCATCTCAACGGTATCGAGAGAGTCAGCGCCCAGGTCATCTACAAAAGAGGCGCCGTCCTTTACCTCCTCCTCAGTTACGCCGAGTTGATCGACAACAATCTTCTTTACCTTGACTTCTACAGACATCCCATACCTCCTGGTTAATTGATTGACTTAAAAAAACTCCGCCCCTTATAACATCTCCCCATAACCTTGTCAAAACCAAAAAAATCACATATACATGCCGCCGTTCACCCCCAGAACCTGTCCGGTAATGTACCCGGCGGCATGGGAGACAAGAAAGAGCACACTCTCGGCAATATCGTCAGGTGCGCCGAGGCGTCCCATCGGGATCTGTCCGGTAAGATCACTCCTCACCTCGTCGGAGAGGATCTGGGTCATTGCCGTCTCAATGAAGCCGGGAGCAATGGCGTTACAGGTGACGCCCCGCTTTGCAAGCTCCCTGGCTACCGTCTTGGTTAACCCTATGACTCCCGCCTTGCTGGCCGCATAGTTGGCCTGACCGGCATTCCCCATCTGACCGACGATGGAGGCAATGTTCACGATCCTTCCCCACCGCTGTTTGCTCATGTGCCTGACAGCCGCCTTTGTGCAATTAAAGACCCCCTTGAGGTTAACATTCAAAACTGCGTCCCAATCATCCTCTTTCATCCTCATTAGGAGGGCGTCCTTCGTAATACCGGCATTGTTGACCAGAATATGAAGTCCACCCATCTCGCTGACCGCAGCGGCGACCATCGCCTCTGCATCGTCCATACTCGCCACATTGCTCTTCAGAGCGAGGCTCTTTCTGCCCGTACTCGATGCAATCGACGAGGCGGCCTCTTCCGCTTTCTCCAGGTTCATATCGGCAATAATCACGTCGGCGCCGTTGGCGGCCAGCTTCTCAGCTATGGCCAGCCCTATCCCCTGCCCCGCCCCCGTAATGACAGCTACCTTATCCTTCAGCATAATCTTTCCCTCCCTGTTGCTGCAATATAGCGCCGTCTCCAGGTGTCATAGACGACGTTCAATAGTTACGCCAGCGCCTTCAAGCCCTCGGGGCTATCGACAACAAGGGTCTTGAGACCCCGCTCTATCCGCCTTACCAGACCTGTCAGCACCTTCCCCGGCCCTACCTCTGCAACGGCGTCTACATCGTCAGCCGCCATCCTCCTTATGGAGGCAACCCACTGGACCGGGCTGTAGAGCTGGCGCAGAAGGAGTCCCCGCGCATCACCTCCGGTGGGGAGGGGTTCCGCCTCAACATTGGTGATGACCGGCACCGTAGGCTCACCGAACGGCACATTTTCCATTGCCCCGGCAAGTCTCTCGGAGGCCCCTCGCATCAAGGGAGAGTGAGACGGCACACTCACCGGCAGCGGAACAACACGCTTCGCCCCGCCCTCCTTCGCAAGGGCGCACGCCCTCTCGACTGCCTCGCTGTTGCCGGAGATGACAACCTGCTCCGGGCTGTTTATGTTTGCCGGCACAACGACTGAATCCTCTTGCGACGACTCCGCGCAGAGGGTTGTAATATCATCCAGAGGCAGCCCCAGAATCGCCGCCATACCCCCCACTCCGTCTGGAACGGCATCCTGCATGAACTGTCCACGTAGAGAGACCAGTTTTACGGCATCGCCGAACTTGAGAACCCCTGCGGCAACCAGGGCCGAATACTCGCCGAGGCTGTGACCAGCCATGAAACGGGGAGATAGTTCAACCTCCTCTGTGACCACCCTGTAGATTGCCGTGCTCACCGTCAGGATGGCCGGTTGGGTATTCTCGGTAGAGTTGAGTTTATCAACAGGCCCCTCAAAACAGAGTTTTGTCAGGTTATAGCCCAGGAGATCATTGGCCTCCTCAAAGGTATGGCGGGCCGTTGCAAAATCATCGTAAAAGTTCTTCCCCATGCCAGAGAACTGTGAGCCTTGACCGGGGAAGATAATGGCGAGGGAACCGTTGCTCCCCATACTGTTAGACATATAATCCTACTCCTCTACCATTCAGAAATTATCAGGCCAAAGGGCCTCTCTTACCACCGCACCAGCGCCGACGCCCACGTAAGGCCGCCGCCAAAGGCTACAAAGAGGACGAGGTCGCCCTCTTTAATCCTGCCGCTTCGCACCGCTTCATCGAGAGCCAGTGGGATCGACCCTGCCGATGTATTCCCGTACCGGTCAAGGTTCAAAAAGACCTGCTCATCGGTAAGACCAAGCCTCTCCTGTGTCGCCCTGATAATCCGTTTGTTTGCCTGGTGGGGGATAAGGAGGGCGATATCTGCAGCTGAAATCTTGTTGTGGCTAAGCGCCTCCTCGCAGGCCTCTCTCATTGTTCTCACAGCAGCCTTAAAGAGCTCACCCCCCTGCATCTTGAGGTAAGGGGCTTCAACGTTTTCACCGGAGGCACCACACGACGCGACGACAGACGGAGTGTAGAGCATCTCCCATAGCTTGCCATCGGAGTGGCTGTGGGTCGATAGGACTCCGCGATCCCCCTCTGTGGCCGACAGGATAACGGCGCCTGCGCCGTCGCCAAAGAGTACACAGGTGCTCCGGTCACTCCAGTCGATGATCTTTGAGAAGATATCGACGCCGATAACGAGGGCCTTCTTCGACGCGCCGGAGTTGAGATACCGATTGGCCACATCGAGAGCGTAGAGGAAACCGGAACATGCAGCCGAAAGATCGAAGGCCATTGCACCCCTCTTTATCCCGAGGTTGGACTGTACAAGACATGCTGTAGAGGGAAAGTACCTGTCGGGAGTAACCGTTGCGACAACGATGAGATCGACCTCGTCTGGCGAGACGTTGCCCCTTTCAAGGGCGCGTCTGGCAGACTCCGTCGCCATACCGGATGCGCTCTCCTGGACAGCGATCCTTCTCTCCCTGATCCCCGACCGGCTGGTGATCCATTCGTCTGAGGTATCCACCATCGACTCAAGGTCGGCATTGGTAAGCACCTTAGAGGGGACAGACGAACCGGTTCCGATTATTTGCGCCTTCATGATCTCCTTCGCCTCTCCCCACCGTCTGTAGCGCCAGCCACATCACTGTCGGCCAAGCAGAGGGCTGTCTCCCTCTCAAGACTCTCCGCCATATGGGTGTTCACGTGGCGGGAGGCATATTCATTTGCCCTCATGATCGCGTTCCTTATCGCCTTGGCCGTAGAGCCGCCGTGGCTGATGATACAGGTTCCGTTGATGCCGAGAAGAGGAGCGCCGCCATACTCCGAGTAATCTATCTTCAGTTTTACACCCCTGAAAACCCCCTTGGCAATGAGACAGCCAATCTTAGCGGTGAGGCTCTTCCTGACCTCTGCCTTCAGCATTGTAACGATTGCATCGGCCACCCCCTCGGAGGTCTTCAAAACAACATTGCCGACAAATCCGTCACAGACAACAACATCGACCTCTCCTGTATAGATATCCCGACCCTCCATGTAACCGATATAGTTGAGACCGCCCTTTCTAAGGAGGCCGTTGGTCTCTCGCGTCAACTCGTTGCCCTTCCCCTCCTCCTCTCCGTTAGATAGGAGTCCAATCCGGGGAGAACGCCTCTTGAGTATATCCCTGGCATAGACATCGCCCATCACGGCAAACTGATAGAGGTGGGACGGCTTACAATCCACATTGCCACCGGCGTCAAGGAGGACGGTCAACTCCTTCATCGTAGGAAGACAGACACTGATGGCGGGCCGCTCCACCCCCTTGAGCCTCTTGAGGACAAAGACAGCAGCCGCCATCGCCGCCCCTGAATTTCCGGCGCTGACAACGGCGTCGGCCTCTCCCCTCTTGACAAGGTTGAGACAGACACGGATTGATGAGTCCTTTTTGTTGCGTATGGCCTTGGCAGGAGAGTCACCCATGCCGACCACCTCGGAGGCGTGAACAACATTGATAGGCAACCCCTCCGCCTTCTGCCGTTTAAGCTCGGACTCTATTCTGGCGCGGTCGCCAACAAGGATAGCGGGGATATTCATATCCCGCGCAGCCCACACCGCCCCTTCTACTATGGCTGCGGGGGCGTAGTCGCCACCCATTGCGTCAACGGCTATTTTCATATCTATGAGATGGTTGGAATGGAGAGCACAGTGGTGATGGTTGATAAGCTCAATCTCTTTTCAGATCAGTAGACTTTGCTGACCAGCTTAGATGTCTTCAACCTTCACGAACTCTCTGCCTCTATAGAACCCACAGCTCGGACATATCACGTGGGGTCGCTTAACCTCATGACAGTTGGGACAGGTTGATGCGGCAGGTCTCGACAGTCCATCGTGACTCCTGCGACTGTTCCTGCGCGACCTGGTGTGCTTCTTCATCGGATTTGGCATAACACTACTCCTTTTATTAAATCAGGGAAGGTCTGAACTATTCAGAGGTTCCTGAGATTACTTTTTATCTACCTTCAGCCCCTTCAACACCGCGAGCCGGGGATCTATCTTGACATTATCAGCACAACTACAGACGTTCTCCCTGAGGAGCGCGCCGCAGTCAGGACAGAGCCCTCGACAGTCCAGTGAGCAGAGCGGCTGAATCGGTATTTCGAGAAAGAGCTGCTCACACAGTATGGCATCTGTATCGACTATCCCATCTTCACTGAAACTGACGCTGAGTTCGCCCCTGTGCAACTCACTCTCCTGAGGGAAGTCGCCGCGCCAGCTCTGGACCATTGAATCGATAGCTGACTCCACACTATAACAGAACTCGCCAAGGCACCTGGAGCAGACGAGGAGAACTTCACCAGTCATACTCCCGACAATAAAAATATCACTGCCGCCGCGATGGATATCGAGGCGCGCCTTCAGCGGAGATGCAAGCGAAAACTCCGAGCTGGCAACGTCGCCCTCAATCGTCAGGCTCTCTTTCGTCAGTTCGAGGCTGAGCCCCTCCTCCGGGATATCTTCGATGCTTAATCTCATTTATCCCACAAGAGCCCGTAAGTATATCGGATTAGGTGAAATCATGTCAATAGATTTGATGGCAGCCACTGAAGATGGTGTCATAAAAAGTCTGATCTACTGGGCCGAGCAATTTTTCAGACACTCGACGTGCCACAGGTATGCCTTCGCACCTGAAAAACCACTACTTCTTGTATATCGAATGTTTTCTTAGCCATCCCACAACTTTTTTTAAACATCTCACTAAAGCGGCAACGCTACTGCTTCACAAGAGAGACCCGCTTGAAGAACCTCTTCCCCACCTTCAGGAGAAACTCGTTGCCCACAGGAAGCTCCTTCGCCGGGTCGCGCTCCTTTACGCCGTCCACGGAGACGCCGCCCTGCGTGATGAGCCGCCGGGCTTCCGAATTGCTCTTGGCCAGCCCTGCCACAGCGATAAGCCTTGGAAGCCAGAGCGACTCCCCTTCGCATGGGATGGTCATCTCCTCTATATCATCGGGCACAGCCCTCTTCTTAAAGAGGGCGCTAAACGCCTCTTCGGCCTTCCGCGCCGTCTCTGTATCGTAATATCGCTCGACCACCTCACGTCCCAGGGCGGCCTTGGCATCCCTCGGATGAACCTCTCCACCCCTTATTCTCGCTCTCTCTGCAGTGGTTGTGTCACTGAGGAGGTCGTAATACCGGAACATCAGCTCGTCCCCAATGGACATGATCTTGCCAAACATCTCACCGGGCGCCTCGTCGATGCCGATATAGTTTCCCAGCGATTTGCTCATCTTCTGTATACCATCGGTCCCCTCGAGGAGGGGCATGGTCATCACAATCTGGGGCTCCTGACCAAACTCTCGCTGGAGCTCACGGCCAACGAGGAGGTTGAATTTCTGATCCGTACCGCCCAGCTCGATGTCGGCCTTGAGAACGACAGAATCGTACCCCTGGATGATTGGATAGAGGAACTCGTGGATGGCGATCGGCCGACCGCTCCCGTACCGCTTCTTGAAGTCGTCCCGTTCGAGCATCCTAGCCACCGTATACTTGCCGGCAAGCCCTATGAGGTCGGAGGCGGAAAGCCTGCCCATCCATTCGCTGTTGAAGACAACCTCGGTCTTCTCCTCATCGAGGATCTTAAATATCTGTCTCCTGTAGGTCTCGGCGTTCTGCTCCACCTCTTCACGTGAGAGGCTTTTCCTGATCTCCGACTTCCCCGACGGGTCTCCAATGGTGCCGGTAAAATCCCCTATGAGGAAGAGGACCCTGTGGCCAAGCTCCTGAAAGTGGCGCAGCTTGTGGATCAGGACGGTATGGCCGAGGTGAAGATCCGGCGCAGTAGGATCAAAACCGGCCTTCACCACGAGAGGCTTGCCGCTAGCAATGGCGCTCTTCAGCTTTGCCTCCAGCCCTCCCGCCGGGATGACCTCTTCGACCCCCCTCGTGAGGAGAGCCAGTTGATCTTCGAGACTCTTCATACCGCCCTCTTAACTCTCTCAATGGCAACAGCTCTGCCGCTCGCAATCTCGATGGTGACAACAACACCCTGGAACTCAACACTCCCCTTCGCCACCTCAAACCGTTGGGGCATGCCGGTAAGGAAGCGATGGAGCGATATCTCCCTCTCCATCCCTATGACTGAGTCTATTGAGCCGGTCATGCCGGCGTCGGTGATGAAGGCCGTCCCCTGGGGCAGAATCCTCTCATCAGCCGTCTGGACGTGTGTGTGGGTTCCAATGACGGCGCTTACTCTTCCGTCGAGGAACCAGGCAAGGGCGCTCTTTTCGGATGTCGTCTCTCCGTGGATATCGACGATAATAATCGGCGACGACTCCCTCATGGCCTCCGCGCCCCTCTCGCCCGTTCTGAAGGGGCAGTCGTGATTCCCCATGAAGACCCTGCCGCAGAGGTTCATCACGCCGATGGTAACGCCCGATGCCGTATCGGAGGAGCAGTGTCCTGCGCCGGGGACGCCGGAAGGGTAGTTCGCGGGCCGCAGGAGGTTCGAGGTCTCATCGATATACCCCATGATCTCCTTCTTGTCCCAGATATGATTACCGGAGGTAATGACATCAATATCACGCAAAAAGAGCTCGTCGGCAATGGCAGGCGTGATGCCGAAACCAGCCGCCGCGTTCTCACCGTTTGCGATGACAAAATCGATGCCGTGATGCGCAACAATCTCCGGGATGACCAGCTTTACCGCTTTCCGTCCGGGGCTTCCGACGATGTCGCCGATAAATAGTATCTTAACGTGCTCTGCCATTGTCAGCCTTGGCAGCTACTACCGCGCATAGTCCACCGACCTCGTCTCCCGTATGACAACAACCTTCACCTGGCCGGGATAGGTCATCTCCGTCTCGATCTTTTTCGCAATATCCTTTGAAAGGAGAACGGCCCCTTCATCGGTCACCGACTTGTTCTCCACCATTACCCTGATCTCCCGCCCTGCCTGGATCGCGTAGGTCTTCTCAACCCCCTGGAACCCAGTGGCAACCTTTTCAAGATCCTCCAGACGCTGTATGTACCGCTCGTACATCTCCTTCCGCACACCTGGACGCGCCGCAGAGAGGGCGTCGGCAGCCTGGACCAAGACACCAAGAACCGAACCGGGATTGTCATTGTGATGCCCCCTGATTGCGACAACAATCTTGTTCGATTCGCCATACTTCTTAGCGAGATCAGCCCCGATCTCGGCATGGGGCCCCTCTATCTCATGATCGACTGCTTTCCCCAGGTCGTGGAGCAGACCAGCCCGTCTGGCAACCTTCGTGGAAATGCCCAACTCGGCAGCCATGATCCCGCAGATAAAGGCAACTTCCAGAGAGTGAAGATAGACGTTCTGGGAATAGCTAGACCGGAATTTGAACCTCCCGACAAGCTTGACAAGTTCAGGGTGAACCCGGTGAATCCCGGTATCAAAGACCGCCCTCTCACCCGCCTCGCGAATCGACTGCTCCACCTCCTTTTCAACCTTTCCCACTATCTCCTCTATTCTCGCCGGATGAATCCTGCCATCAGAAACGAGACGCTCCATAGCCTGCTTTGCGATCTCCCGCCGGACAGGGTTGTGGGCCGATAGGAGGACCGCCTCCGGGGTGTCATCAATGAGAACCTCTACCCCTGTAGCTGCCTCGATGGCCCTTATATTTCTCCCCTCTCTTCCGATGATCCTCCCCTTCATCTCATCGTTGGGAAGGTGGACAACGGAGACGGTCTTCTCTGCCACATATTCACCGGCATAGCGCTGAATGGCGAGACTGATAATCTCCTTGGCCTTGTTATCCGCTGTCTCCTGTATCTCCTCCTCTACCCTCTTGACGGTTTTTGCCCCCTCCAGTCTGGCCTCGTTCTCCATCATATCTATAATCGAACGCTTAGCCTCTTCGGAGGTCATGCCGGAGACACTCTCAAGCTTTGCCTTCTCTGCCTCTACGAGGGTGTTGAGGTTCCTCTCCATATCCTGTAACTTTCTCTCCTGCTGAATGAGGTTCCTGTCCCTCCTGGCAAGATCGCTCTCCCTCTTCCCTGCCGCTTCGACCTTCTTATCAAGACTCTCCTCTTTCTGGGCCAGTCTCTTCTCGACACTCTGAAACTCCTTACGCCTCTCCTTCGCCTCCCTGTCAACCTCCAGCTTCCCCTGATAGAGTATATCCTTTGCCTGGAGCGACGCCCCCTTCATTATGTTTTCTGCCTCTTTCGTTATATTCTCCGCCTCTTTTTTAGCCTCGGCAACAATAGAGTCGGCAATCTTCTTTTCGGCTTCAAGACTACCTGCGGAGAGTTTCTTTTTCAGGAAAAAGCCAATGCCGACACCGATAAATATCGCAAGTATCACAGCAGCCGTAATCGTCAGAACAATCGAAACATCCATCCTTCACCCCCTTATATTTTATTCAGCGCCATATATCCGAGCAGCAGGATTGCAGCCTCAACGGGCCACTTCGATGATCCTCTTCTCCGTCACAATCTTATGAACGCCTACGTCATGTGGTTCTGAAAATATGGGCTCTACTACCTGAAAATCATAAGCAAGGGCAACGATAGAGCAATTGACCCGTCTGAGAGTCATGTCGTAGTACCCCTTTCCGTACCCCAGCCGATTCCCCGTCACATCAAAAGCGACACCCGGCACAACAATCAGATCAAGCATCGAGAGGTCGTCCAGAGCATTGTCACCATCAGGCTCGTCAATATTAAAGGCACCCGTCGAGAAATCGTCCTCACCAGCCACCCTTATGAAGTCAAGTCCCATCTCTCCGCACCCAACCTTTGGGAAATAGAGATCTTTCCCCTTACTGAGCCCAGCAGCCAGGATATCATCGGTCAAGACCTCACCCCTGAAGCTCCTGTAGAGGGCAACTCTTCCCGCCCTCTTAAACACATCAAGGAGGAGGAACCGCCTCTCTACAGCGAGACTCTGGCGGCAGATGCTCTCGCGGGATAGCCCGAGACGCATCTCAAGCATATCTTTTCTGATCTGTGCCTTGTTACTGGACAGCGGCATTACCCCCAGCAGATAGGGGAGCGCTCAGGAAGGTTGTGCTGAAAAGGATAGTGATATGTTCCGTTACTTCTTTACCGGCAGGCGACATACAACGCCGCACACCTCTCTATTGCAAGTTATTTAACATTCTAAGGACAAACAACTCTGTTTTTACCCTATATATCGTACTTTTTATCAGCCATGTCGTGTCATTAACAATCGTCACAATCTTATCTATCAACATATCCTTATATCCTATTGCTCTCCCTTTACCTTCCTGCTCCCCGAATTAAGTTACTTCCTCCCCCGCCTGGTGCCGTGCCAACGTCAATTTTGAACCTATCATTGATAGGTGGGCGCCTGTTATAGCTGCCTTCCGACTTCCCCTGGCCTCCGCAGAGGGGGGCCTGTCGTCAAACAACCAGGGAAGGCTCCCTATTTCAGAATATTGGTTCTAAAATATAAAAGCCAGCACAAGCACAGCAGGGGAGAAACTGAAAATTCAGGTTAGTCTCCTTTCTATAAGCTCCGTAAGTTTTGTTGATCTATCCTCCACCTCTCCGAACTGCTCGATGGATTTCAGATAGTCGCCAGCTACATTGAGAACCGTAAGTAAGGCCACATCAAGTGTCGATACCGCTTTTGTATTTTTCTTTACCTCTTCTACCTTCCTGTTCAGGTAACTCTCTACCCTTCTGATATACTCCTCATCCTCATCGCTCTTAACATAGAGTCTCTGCTCAAGAATATTGACCTCGACCCCCCTCTTTACCACTGGTTACGCCTCGCTTATGAAACCATCCAACTTCTGGATAAGAATCTCTACCCTCTCCTTGATATGGCCCTTTTCACCTTCCACCTGTGCAAGCTCTTCCTTTAAACGCTCATTCTCCTTCATAAGCCCGACATGGGACTCAATCAGGCGGAGAACCTTCTCTTCCAATATGTCGAACTTTATCGATTCCATAGCACCTTTTAACCGTAACCATAATAGGGTTTTTATCCAGCAAAGTCAAGCCACAAAAAATAGCGCTGGACGCTCTGTTGCCACAACGATTTTTCCGCCTTTGAGGACAGTGGAGAGGATGAAAAATACAGTAAAAGGGGCAGGTCGCAACCTTCACCCATGAACTGCTCTTGAATGACAGTGATGACAATACTGACCCGTATTATTAAGAGGTTCATTGAAGGTTGGGCGAAGGGATGAGCAAAAAAAGGGCGGAGCTGTCTATAGGGGGCTACTACGGGAGGGTTGTCGAGCCCATAAGGTAGCGGTCACACTCACGAGCGGCGCTGCGTCCCTCATTTATCGCCCACACCACAAGACTCTGTCCTCTGCGCATGTCGCCTGCGGCGAAGATTCCCTTGATAGTGGTGACAAAGGAGCCGTATTCAGCCTTGACATTGGTGCGCTCATCACACTCGACGCCAAGCTGGTTTATGAGGCCCTCTTCTGGCCCGAGGAAGCCCATCGCCAACAAAACCAGTTGTGCAGGCCAGACTTTCTCCGTTCCGGCGATCTCTACAGGGGCGAAACGGCCCTTGTCATCTCTCTTCCACTCGATACTGACCGTATGAAGCTCCTTTACGCGCCCTTCATCATCGCCGACAAACCTTTTAGTCATGATGCAGTACTCACGGGGGTCGCGGCCATAGATGGCAGCGGCCTCCTCCTGACCGTAGTCGAGTTTGTAGGTCTTAGGCCAATGGGGCCACGGGTTATCGGGCTGCCGTTCAAGGGGAGGCTTGGGCAGGATTTCGAGTTGGGTAACACTCCTGCAACCGTGGCGCAGGGAGGTGCCGACGCAGTCGGTGCCGGTATCCCCTCCCCCTATAACTATGACATCCCTGCCCTCTGCAGAGACAGGCGGAACAGCCGATCCCTTGTCATCGAGAATGCTCTTCGTGTTCCCTGCAAGAAAGTCCATCGCAAAGTGTATCCCCTTGAGGTCACGGCCCTCAACTGGCAGATTGCGCGGTTTGGTGGCCCCCATGCAGAGGACGACCGCGTCGAAATCATCGACAAGGCTCTTTGCGGCAAGATCTCTGCCAACCTCGGTATTAGTAACAAAGTCAATGCCGCCATCTTTCATGTTGTCAATCCGGCGCTGGATGACTCCCTTGTCCAGCTTCATGTTGGGAATACCGTACATGAGCAGACCGCCAACACGGTCGGCCCGTTCATAGACCGTCACCTGGTGCCCCGCGCTGTTGAGTTGGGCGGCACAGGCGAGCCCCGCAGGGCCGGAGCCCACGACGGCAACCCTCTTGCCGGTACGGTGAGGAGGCGTTGGCGTTGCAACCCACCCCTCTTCAAAACCCCTCTCGATGATGGAGTACTCGATATTCTTGATCGTCACCGGAAGGGCATTGATCCCCAAGACACAGGAGCCTTCACACGGAGCCGGGCAGACCCTCCCAGTAAACTCCGGAAAATTATTGGTCTTGTGGAGGCGGCTCAGCGCTTCACGCCATAGGCCGCGATAGACGAGGTCGTTCCACTCAGGGATAATGTTATTTATGGGACACCCCGACGTCATTCCTCCAAGGATGATCCCGCTGTGACAGAAGGGTGTACCGCAATCCATGCACCGCGCCCCCTGGTTGCGGAGTTTCTCATCGTCCATAGGGAGATGGAACTCCCCCCACTCCTTAACCCTCTCAGCAGGTTGACGGTCTGCCGGGAGTTCACGGTCGTACTCTAAAAATCCGGTTGGCTTACCCATTACATCTCCATTTATAATTCAGCATTTGATGGCGTCGTAAAAAGTCCGATCTACTGCGTCGTAGCTAATTCTCAACTATCAATTTTCAAGTCTTCTCAGTTTCCGCTCACACGGGCCGTATCACTCATGTTCGCCTCAAAGGCCGCCATAACCGCCTCCTCACCACTCACGCCGCTCTCCTCCACCCTCTTCAGAGCATTGAGGACACGCTTGTAGTCCCTCGGTATGACCTTGACAAACTTCGGCGCCATCTCTCCCCACCGGTCAAGGATTTTCCGGCCACGGCGACTCTTCGTATAGTCGAAGTGGCGCTGGATCATCCCCTTCACCTCTTCAAGCTCTTCACTATCCTCGATACTCTCCAGATCCACCATCTCCCTGTTGCACCGGTGAGAGAAATCACCGCCCTCGTCGAATACGTACGCCACCCCACCGGACATACCGGCGGCAAAGTTACGACCCGTTGGACCGAGGATAACGACCCGCCCTCCGGTCATATACTCACAACCGTGATCCCCTACCGACTCAACAACGGCGTGAAGTCCGCTGTTACGCACACAGAAACGCTCCCCGGCCATACCGTAGATGTACGCCTCACCGCCGGTCGCGCCGTAGAAGGCAACATTGCCAATGATGATATTATGCTCAGGATCAAAGGTTGAGGTTGCTGGAGGAAAGATGATAATTTTGCCGCCTGAAAGCCCCTTGCCAACATAGTCGTTTGCGTCCCCTTCAAGTGTAATCGTAATGCCCCGGGGAACAAAGGCGCCCAGGCTCTGACCTGCCGAGCCCTGAAAGTGAAGCTGGATGGTATCGTCGGGCAGTCCCTCTGCGTCGCAATGTCTCGTGACCTCGCTCCCCAGTATGGTGCCGACAGCGCGGTTGATATTTCGTATTGGGAGGGTCGCCTTCACCGGTTCGCGGAGATCGATGGCTGGCTCGCAGAGCTTGAGAAGCACCTGGTTGTCGAGAGACTTTTCGAGGCCGTGATCCTGGGGTATCTGACAGTACCTCCCCACATCGGGCGAAACATCCGGTCGGTAGAGTATCTTTGAGTAATCGACTCCCTTTGCCTTCCAGTGGCCAACGGCCTTGCGCATCTCCAGTCTGTCGCTGTTACCCACCATCTCGTTAATCGTACGGAAGCCGAGGCGGGCCATGATCTCCCTCACCTCCTGGGCGACAAAACGCATGAAGTTGACCAGATATTCGGGCTTGCCCGTAAACCTCTTTCTGAGTTCAGGGTTCTGTGTTGCCACGCCTACCGAGCAGGTATCGAGATGACATACTCGCATCATAATGCAGCCAAGGGTTACAAGGGGAACCGTGCCAAAACCGAACTCCTCGGCCCCGAGAAGGGCCGCAATTACAACGTCCCGTCCCGTCTTGAGCTGTCCGTCAGTCTCCACGACAATCCTGCTCCGAAGGTTATTAAGGACAAGGGTCTGGTGGGTATCGGCAAGGCCCAACTCCCAGGGGAGACCGGCATTCTTGATGCTCGAGTGCGGCGAAGCGCCGGTGCCTCCGTCATAACCACTGATGAGCACCACATCGGCGTGCCCCTTTGCAACCCCGGCCGCGATGGTTCCCACGCCAACCTCGGAGACTAGCTTCACGTTTATTCTAGCTTGCTGGTTGGCATTCTTTAGGTCGTGCATGAGCTGGGCAAGATCCTCTATCGAGTAGATATCGTGGTGAGGAGGAGGCGAGATGAGGCCCACTCCAGGCGTCGAGTGGCGCACACGGGCGATCCACGGATAGACCTTACGGCCCGGTAGTTGTCCCCCCTCGCCCGGCTTTGCCCCCTGGGCCATCTTTATCTGGATCTCCTTGGCGTTTACCAGGTACTGGCTCGTAACGCCGAATCGTCCCGACGCCACCTGTTTGGTCGCGCTACTCCTGGAATCTCCATTGGCATCGGGGATATACCGCGCCGGGTCTTCTCCACCCTCGCCGGTATTGCTTTTCCCTCCGATACGGTTCATGGCGATCGCCATCGCCTCATGAGCCTCCCTGCTGATTGAGCCGTACGACATGGCCCCTGTCTTGAAGCGCTTGCAGATGTCCTCTACCGATTCAACCTCATCTATGGGGATCGCTTCGTTGGCGCACTTGAACTCCATGAGGCCCCGGAGGGTGCATAGCTTCTCTGACTGGTTATTGATCAGTTCGGCATACTCCCTGTAGAGAGCCTCGTCATTGGTGCGGCAGGCGTACTGTATCTTATGTATCGTCTCAGGGTTGAGGAGGTGGTATTCGCCGTCGCTGCGCCACTTGTAGTACCCTCCTGTGTCAAGAGAGCCATCTACGCTCCGACGCTCGGGGAAGGCCTTCTTATGGCGCATCAAGACCTCTCTGGCAATCTCGTCGAGACCGATACCCTCTATATTGGACGAGGTCCAGGTAAAGTAGTCGGCAATAACGGCGCTGTTCAGACCTACGGCTTCGAATATCTGGGCGCCGCGATAGCTCTGGATGGTTGATATACCCATCTTTGATATCGTCTTGAGCACCCCCTTTGTGGCGGCCTTGACGTAGTTCTTCGCGGCAGCCTCGGATGTAATCCCGGTGAGAGTCCCCTCCCCTATCATGTCGTCGAGTGTTTCAAAGGCGAGGTAGGGGTTGATTGCCCCCGCCCCGTAACCGATGAGGAGGGCAAAGTGGTGCACCTCCCTCGGCTCTCCCGACTCAAGGACCAGACCAACCTGGGTTCGTTTCCCGTCACGGATGAGGTGGTGGTGGAGACCGGCTACCGCGAGGAGGGCCGGTATGGGCGCGTTCTTGCTGTCCATCTCCCGGTCGGATAGTATCAGGGTGTTCACCCCCTCGGAGATTGCCTGGCTCGCCCGCCGGAAGAGTTCATCCATTGCGGCCTTCAGTCCCTCTCCGCCATCGGTCGCGTTGAAGAGAATCGGCAGGGTCAACGCCTTGAAATGGGGTATGTCGAGGGATCGTAGTTTTGCCATCTCACCGTTTGTCAGGATCGGCGTCTTTACCTTGATCTGTCGGCAATTCTCTGGCTCCGGTTTGAGGAGGTTCAACCTCGGACCGATGGTAATCTCCGTCGCCGTTACGATCTCCTCTCTGATGGAATCGATGGGGGGGTTGGTAACCTGGGCGAAGAGCTGCTTAAAGTAATCGTAGAGCAGTTTTGGCTTGTCGGAGAAGACCGCAAGGGGGGTGTCGTTCCCCATCGCCCCGATCGGTTCGACACCGTTTTTCGCCATCGGCGCCAATAAAATATCGAGGCTCTCCGTCGTATAGCCAAAGGCTTGCTGACGGAGGGTTGCCGTTTCGTGATCCGGCGCGGGTAGAGGCGATGCCTCGGGCAGATCATCAATCGAAACAAGGTGCTCATTCAACCACTCCCGATAGGGGTATTCCGATGCAATCTGGCTTTTTATCTCTCCGTCGTCAATGATACGTCCCTCCTCTGTGTCGATGAGGAACATGCGCCCAGGGCGAAGCCTCCCTTTGTGGAGGATACGGTCGGGCGGGATGTCGAGGACGCCGACCTCGGAGGCCATAACGACGAGGTCGTCCTTTGTAATATAGTACCTCGATGGACGAAGGCCGTTCCGGTCGAGAACTGCTCCGACAACGGTGCCGTCCGTAAAGGCTATCGAAGCGGGGCCGTCCCACGGCTCCATGAGGCAGCTGTGATACTCGTAGAAGGCCCTCTTTTCGTCACTCATCCTCTCGTGGTTCTGCCACGGCTCGGGGATCATCATCATGATCGCGTGAGGGAGGGAGTAGCCGGCGAGGACGAGGAATTCGAGGCAGTTGTCAAACATTGCCGAGTCGCTCCCGTCACGGTTAACGACGGGAAAGCTCTTGGGAAGATCCTCGCCAAAAAGTTCGGACTTGAACATCGACTGCCAGGCGTGCATCCAGTTGACATTCCCTCTGAGGGTATTGATCTCCCCGTTGTGAACCATGTATCGGTTAGGGTGGGCCCGGTTCCAGCTTGGGAAGGTATTCGTACTGAAACGGGAGTGAACGAGGGCAATGGCCGTCTCAATATCTGTGTCCGCCAGATCGGTATAGTAGGCGTCTACCTGTTCCGTCAGGAGCATCCCCTTGTAGACGATCGTCTTGTGAGAGAAGCTCGGTGTATAGTAGAACTCGCTCCCCTTGATATCGGAGTGGATAATCGCATAGTAGGCCCGGCGGCGGATTAGAAAGAGCCTGCGCTCGAAGGCAAGATCGTCGCCGAGTTGAGGATCTCTGGCTATAAAGACCTGGCGGACAAACGGTTCAGAGAGCCTGGCCGTCTCCCCCAGAGAGCTGTTATCCGTCGGCACGTCACGCCATCCGAGAAGGCGCTGCCCCTCCTCTTTGACAATATCCTCGAGTATCTTCTCGCAGGCCTGCCGTGAAGATGGGTCCGGTGGCAGGAAGACCATGCCGACGCCATACTCCCCATGCTCAGGGAGGTCAATCCCCTCCTCGGCGCATACCTTTTTGAGGAACCTATGGGGGAGTTGAAAGAGGATGCCTGCGCCGTCACCTGTGTTGGGCTCCGCCCCCACCGCGCCTCGATGGAGGAGGTTGAGAAGGACGGTAAGCCCCTGACGAAGTATCTCGTGAGACCTCTTCCCCTTTATGTTGACGACAGAGCCAACCCCGCAGGCATCGTGCTCGTGTTGCGAGTCGTAGAGACCCTGTGCCGGGATGCCCCACCCCACATTCTTACGCTTTTTATCTTTTATCTGATCCATAGTTGCTGCTGATTGCTACCTCACGACTTCTCTTATGAGACCATTATAGTTGTAATAAACGGGTTATGAAAAACGGGCCGCCACCTCACTCACTGACACCGGGGGCTAAATCCACCACAGCACATCTCTTCACAAGAAGGAGCGCCCCACTGTTAATGAGGATAGACAGGATTTACTGAGAGATGGAAATGGCCTATATCGTTTGAAGGTACAACCGAGATCCGCTACCGCGTTGATTCAAGGCTCTCCAACGAGGTGCCTGGCAAAAGACTCTCCCCTATAATGACAACGAAGCCACACCTGCAACACGGTCTATATGACTACTCATCCTCAGGGACACAGGCGTCGGTGGGACAAACATCCGCACATTTCGGGTCATCGAAATATCCCTTGCACTCAACGCACACCTCCGAGTCTATAATGTATATATCTTCACCCTCGCTTATGGCATCGACAGGGCATTCGGGACGGCAGACATCACAGGCCACACAATCTTCAGTTATCTTAAGCGACATTACAGCGTATACCTCCTCGTATCTAAAGTGCCGATTATAGTAGCGCAGCTCTCTCTTAAAAACAAGAGGAAAATCATGAGAGGTTCAGAACAAGCAGCTTGGGCTCGGTCATCTCCTCCATGGCGTACCGCACCCCCTCCCTGCCGAAGCCGCTCATCTTGATCCCACCGTATGGCATATTGTCAACCCGGTAGGTCGGCACATCGTTTGCTACCACACCACCAACATTGAGTTTGTCGAATGCGTAGAAGATGCGCTTCATATCTGAGGTGAAGAGACCGGCCTGGAGACCGTAGGGTGAGTCATTGATTGAATCCACGGCATCCTCAAAGGCGTCGTAAGGCTCAACTACCACGATGGGGGCAAATGCCTCCTCACAGGAGAGGCGCATACCTGGTTGGATGCCAGTGAGGACGGTTGGCTCGAAGAAGCTCCCCCGCCGATTCCCGCCCGTCAGCAGTTTAGCTCCACCCTCCACCGCCTCCTTCACCCACTCCTCCGTCCTTACCGCCGCCGCCTCAACGATCAACGGCCCCATTTCCGTATCTTCGTCCATCGGGTCGCCCATCTCTAGGGCGCCAACAGCTTCAAGGAAGCGTTCGACAAAGGTAGCGTAAACCTCCCGCTGCACATAGATCCTCTGGACCGATATGCATACCTGCCCCGAAAAGGCGAAGGCCCCTGTAACACACCGCTTCACCGCGTAATCCATATCGGAGTCGCTATGGACAATGACGCCAGCGTTGCCGCCAAGTTCGAGGGCAACCTTTTTCCGTCCGGCCATTCCCTTCATCCGCCATCCGACCGAGGCGCTGCCGGTAAAGGTCACCATGGCGACCCGTTCATCCCTGACAATCCCCTCTGTCTGATTATTTGAACAGAGAAAGATATTGATCCCCCCCGAAGGCCAGCCAGCTTTGGAGATGATTTCACCGAGGATAAGAGCGGTAATGGGCGTACTCGGCGACGGCTTCAGGAGGATGGCATTGCCCGATGCCATGGCAGGTGCAACCTTATGGGCAACCAGGTTTAGAGGAAAATTGAAGGGGGTTATGGCAAAAATCGGCCCGATGGGGAACCTCCTCACGATGCCGGTCCGCTTTTCAGAGCCGACCGCACTATCGAGGGGAACCACCTCCCCACCGAGGCGCTTCGCCTCTTCCAGTGCCAACTGAAAGGTGGAGAGAGCCCGCGTTACCTCTCCACGGGCGGAGTTTATCGGTTTCCCCGATTCGGCGGTTATAGTGCGTGCAATCTCCTCCGCCCGTTCGCCAATGCCACGCACCACCCCTTCGAGTATGTCGGCCCGCCGATAGGCCGGGAGCGCCCTTGTCTCCTCGAAGGCCCGCACTGACGCGCTGACGGCATCCTCCACCGCCCCGTCATCTGCTCCAAAGGTAGTGCCTACGACCTCCCCGTTGTACGGATTGACCACCTCAATACGCTCCGAAGACGATCGCCACTCTCCATCTATAAGGTATGGGTGTTCTTTAGCCATAGCTCTCCCTCGTTTCACCGTGGAGGTTCCACCTCCCCGCCCTTCAACAAACGTACTTGAAAGTAACAAAGTTAGCATCTTCCGTCAAATATATCGGGCCTTAGGAGAAGGATGAGAAGAGATAAAAGGTTGCAATAAGCCATGAGACTCTTTGTGAAATTTGTGGCTCCTGGATTATCCGCTGAGATAAAGGAAGGTCTGATTAATTCAGACCTTCCGCGACACATGGAAGTATCGCCATTTTCAGTGGCGGCAAGCCATTGCAAATGTGAGAAAAATAAAATCGCACTTTTATTTTTCGTCCTCTGAATAGTTCAGGGATGAATTATTCTGAGGTTCCTAAGAAAAATCATGAACGCTTCCCCGTTATAATAAACATTGCAGAAATAATCTGTTGTAATAAAAACACGTTGACTTCGTAGTACGAATGTATTAGAAAGAACGTCTATGCTTGTCAGGGTAACAGCAGTGATCCTCGCCGTAATACTCCTCAGTGCCGCTTCTCCAGCCTTTGCCGAAAAGCGTCACAGATTATTTAATAAAAAACCGCCTACACCCCTCTCCTTCTTTGTTGGCGAGAGAACGTGGATCAGCACCGGTGACAATGAGTGGAGTATTGCTCAGATAGGCGGCACTCCTGATATCCTCTCGGAACTGGAATTTCTCGATCTCGACAGCACGGTTGAGGAGATTTACGGCGGCTTCAGGAGCGGCGCCGCCGCCGTGACCGTCCGTTTCGGCTACGGGAACATGGAGGGCGGTATCTACCGGGACAGTGACTATCTCAGCAATGACCGGCAGGATATCTTTTCACTCAGCACCGGCGCCGCTGACGGCAAGGATTGGAATGACCTCTACTATTTCAATGCTGAGTACAGCTACCGCTTCCTCGCCGGAAAGACAAAGGCGGGGAGAACAACAACATATCTCGGCCTTATCGCAGGGTACCAGCAGTGGCATGAAGAGGTCACGATGACCAACGGTTTTCAGGGGGTTTGCGTTGCCCCCACATGTACTGTTGGCACAGGAGCTATCGCCGGGTTGAATTCTCACTACACCTTTGATTGGAAGTCTTTCAGGATAGGCGTGGAGGGTTCTCTCCCACTCTACGGGGGAGTCAATCTAAAGGGAACCACCGTCTTTATCCCATATACGAGCTACAGCGGTGAGGGCATCTGGAATCTCCGTTCCGACTTCAAACAGAACCCCAGCTTTACCCATGAGGCAAACGGCGGGTACGGGGTGGAAATTGATGCATCCCTCGCTTACCGTATCTGGAAGAACTTTGAGATTGAGGCCGGCTACCGGTACTGGTTTATCAAGTCAGGTAAAGGAACCGACACCACATTTTCTTCGAGCGGCGCTATTTCTACCACTCAATTAAATGAGGCGGTGAGTGAACGCCACGGCGCCTTCTTGGATCTCACCTTTCTATTTTAGTCAATCCTCTATATCGATTCTATCGGCGAGAAGCTCCACCACGTGTCTCACGTCGGTCTCTGCCCCTACCTTGTGGAGACCGTCCCGGAGCTGCATGATACAGCCGGGACAGGCGGTGGCGGCCACATCGGCGCCGGTCTCCTTTATGTCCTCGGCCTTGCTACGGTTAATCGCCATGGAGAAGTCGTAGTGGGTAATATTGAAGCTTCCGCCTAGCCCGCAGCACCTGCACGGGTGGCCCATCTCCTTCCGCTTTGCACCGGTCATCTCTATCAACTCCCTCGGCTCGTCCTTGATCCCCTGTCCCCTCCGCAGGTGGCACGGGTCGTGGTAGGTAACGACCGGGACCGGCTCAGCGGATTTCAGATCCAGAGCGCCATCTGTCAGACCGAGATTATTAACAAGAAGCTCGGTAATGTCCCGTACCTTATCGCAGAAATCATCTACCCGTTCCTTGAGCTCCGGCCCCTCATCCTGGAGGAGCTCCCTGAAACGGTTTTTTAAACCGTCGCTGCACGTTGCACACGAGGATGTGATGAAGTCGAGGTCGTGCTCTTCAAATACCTCAAGGTTCTTCAATGCGAGGGCCTTCGCGTCATCGATGTCACCCATGCCTAGGGCGGGCATACCGCAACAGCTCTGCCCCTGGGGAACTACAACAGTGGCGCCGCTCTTCCTGAGAACCTTAAGCGACGCCGTGCCGATATTCGGCATGACGTAGTTAATCATACAGCCGGCGAAGAAGCCGACCCTGATGCCACGGTCACCTGTCGATACGACATCACCCCCTCTCTTCACACTGTCGAGGAAGAACTTTTTTGCGAGAGGAGGGACAAACCGCTCCCTCTGGATGAGGGGGAGGGGAAAACGCCGATGAAGACCGCTCTCCCCCGGCACTCTCTTGAATAGAAGCCCCTGGACGAGGGATGCCGCCTTGAGCGCCTTGCCCATCATGGCATCCGGCTTCTGGAGGTTTTTCATGATGAGGGAGGGTAGGAAGGGCAACCCCCGCTTCTTTACAGCCTCCGCCCTCATGGCCATCATGATATCCGGCACGGGGACATCGTTGGGGCAGCTCTGCCTGCACGCACCGCAGAGGACACACTCGGTAATATGCTTCAGAACGGTGTCGGTCAGCTTCACCTCCCCCTTCAGGTAGGCGTCGGCAAGTGCAACCTTTCCCCGTGCGCTGGCTGCCTCCCTCTTTATGACGCCGAAGGTGGGACATACGCTCCGGCAGACGCCGCACCGTACACACCGAGATATCTCATAGCTATACTCTTCTATCTTTTTCATCTAAGGAACCTCTGAATAATTCGTCCCTGAAGTATCCAGAGGACGAAAATAAAAAATGCAATTTTCTTTTTCTCACACTTTAAAGGACTTACAGTCACCGAAAGTGGATGACGATTTATCACTCCCCCTCACCCCAACCCTCTCCCCATCGGGGAGAGGGAGTAACATCACTCAAGGGCACAATATATCATGTCTGGTAATATTTGCCACTTGGATGGCCACTCGGCAGGATCGTATACTTACTATCTATTGTAGAGCAGAAGTGTCAATACAACCGGCGTGGTGACGATACTGATGAGTGTGCTGAGTGCGATAGTGGAGGCTACGAGGTCGGCGTCCCTTTTATAACGGTAGCTCAGGACAAAGTTTATGACCGCCGAGGGCATGGTGGAGGAGAGGATGATGATGTTGCGTTGTACCCCTTCTATCCCGAATAGCGTAACAAAGCCGTAGGCAACGACGCCACCCCCTACAATTCGTATCAGTGAGCCCCAGAGGGAGAGCCGTACTGTATTAAGCCGGATCGAGTAGAGCCGGTAGCCAAGGCTCACCAGCATGAGGGGTATGGTGGCGCTTCCCAACAGATCGACAGTCGAGACGATGTATGACGGCATTTTTATCCCCGATAGATTAATGCCAATCCCTATGACAGCCGCGTAGAGGAGGGGCATCTTCACTATCTCCATCCCTCCCCCCTTTCCAGCCGCTATGTAAATGCCGAGGGTAAAAACAAGCATACCTATTGCCACATAGTAGACGACGGCAACCGTAAGCCCCTCAGCGCCGAATGCAAGAAGGGAGAGGGGGAATGCCATGTTGCCCGAGTTCATAAACATGGTGGGTAGATAAAAGCCCCGTAGAGAACGCCTTCCAGTGAGGGTGAGAAAGAGGAGGGTGATGAGACCGGTTGCGGCCACGACGGTGAAGGCGGCCAGCGATACAACGGCGAACTCGGAAAGGAGGATCTTATTCTTTATGAGCGATGAGATGACGAGAGCAGGAATGGTGAGGTAGAGAAGGGTCTCGACAAGGGGTTCGAGGGAGAACTTTTTATATGCGGCGAAGAGATAGCCGAGGCCGATAATGGAGAAGACAGGAAAAACTATGGCAAATACTTCCAGAAATGGCATTATTTCAGAGCCCTCTCGATGACGGCCTCCTCAATAGCAGAGGAGAGGATAGAGCTTCAGGACGGGCAGGGTTTGACGGACTTGAGAAACGGAGAGTCCGGGAAGAGGCAGGTCAGCCAGTGGAACCCCCATAGGAGGCCAGGGAAGCCTCTTTATGCGTTACGGCTCTTACTCAACTACTACCAGCGTCTCATCAGGGTTGACAGCGTCACCCTCCTTGACGTAGACCTCCTTGACGACACCGTCTATGGGGGTATGTACCTCGTTCTCCATCTTCATGGCCTCCACAACGAGGACGGTATCTCCGGCTAGAACCTCATCACCAACGCTAACGGCCACCCTGGTTATTCTCCCCGGAATCGGCGCCGTAATATCGCCCTGTTTCCGGGGCTTTGGAAGTGTTGACTGGGTCATCGGCTTTCCCTCTATCTCACCGGCGGTGGATGGGAGCACCTCCGTCAAGCTCTCGATCATGACCTCTTCGAGCATGCCGTCTATCTTAAGGAAGAAGGGTCTCTTCCCCTCCGCCTTGTGGCCGGCCCCGGCAACCTTTATCCTGTACGACTCGCCGTGGACGGTTATATTGAACTCACTAGGAGCCAGTGACGGCAGTAAGGGCTCTCCCTGGGTGACCTCTTCGGGCTCCTCTATCGGTTCAGGAGTGAGTGTTCCCTCCTCCCTCTGCTCAAAATACTCGAGGGCCACATTGGGGAAAAGGGCGTAGGAGAGAACGTCTTCGATCCCCTTTGCCTTTCCGTCAAGTTCGCGGGTGAGGCGGTCAAGTTCAGGTGCAAGAAGGTCTGCCGGCCTACATGTAATGACCTGTTCATCGCCAATAGCCTTCTTACAGATCTGGTCGTCAACAGGAGCCGGTGGAGCGCCGTAGAGTCCCTTGAAGTAGTTTCGCGTCTCACTCGTTATTACGCTGTACCTGTCTCCTGTAAGAACGTTCAGCGTTGCCTGGGTGCCTACGATCTGGCTCGACGGCGTTACCAGAGGGGGGTACCCCATATCCTTGCGAACCCGTGGTATCTCTTCAAGAACGTCGTTCATCTTGTCCAGGGCGTTCTGCTCCCTCAGTTGATGGGCCAGGTTGGATATCATCCCGCCCGGCACCTGGGAGATGAGTGTCCTCGTATTGACCCCCATGTAGCCAGTCTCAAACCGCTTGTACTTTATCCGAACCTGTTTAAAATATTCGGCAATCTCGGCCAGGAGTGTCAAGTCCAGCCCCGTATCGTAGGGGGAGTCCTTGAGGGCCACGACAAAGCTCTCTGTAGGCGGCTGGGAGGTTCCAGATGCAAGGGCCGACATGGCTGTGTCGATAATATCGGCCCCCCCTTCAATCGCCTTCATATAGCTCATTGAAGCGAGGCCGGAGGTGTCGTGAGAGTGCATGTGAATAGGGAGGCCAACCCTCTCCTTTACCGCCTTAACCAGCTCGTATGATGCATAGGGGGTCAGGAGACCGGCCATATCCTTGATGCAGATGATGTCCGCCCCCATCTCGGCGAGGCGTGCCGCCATATCCACAAAGCCGTCAATAGTATGGACGGGGCTAGTCGTATAGCAGACTGCAGCCTCTACGGTTCCGCCCACCCTTTTCACGGTTTTGATGGCGCTCTCCATATTTCTGATATCGTTGAGGGCGTCAAAGATCCTGAAGATGTCGATGCCGTTCTTTGCCGAACGTTCGATAAACTTCTCCACCAGATCGTCCGAGTAGTGGCGATAACCGACAAGGTTCTGTCCTCTCAGAAGCATTTGCAGCTTCGTCGTGGGGAGGGCCTTGCGGAGGGTTCTCAGTCTCTCCCACGGGTCCTCCTTCAGGAAACGAAGGCAGGCGTCAAAAGTTGCGCCACCCCACACCTCGAGGCTAAAGTAGCCGACACTGTCGAGCTTCTCACAGATATCGATCATGTCCTCCGTCCTCATCCTCGTAGCGAGGAGGGACTGATGGGCGTCTCTCAATACCGTGTCGGTAATCTGTACTCTCGGTTTCTTATTCTCACTCATTATACTCTCCGTAACTTTTATGGAGCAGAGGGGCGACGAGAAATTCCGTTAAAAGCCATGGAACGCCGCTATTGCGGCAGAGATGGCGGCCACCTTATCTGTCGGGTCCTCGAACTCGTCGTAGACAAGAAGCTCCGGCTTTCTCCCGATATAACCGGTGTCAAACTTTCCTGCTCTGAATTCATCGTCGTGCATGATCTTTCTCAGATACGGTATGTTGGTCTTCACCCCCCGGATGACAAACTCCTCGAGAGCGCGGTGCATTCGCGCTACCACCTCGTTCCAGTCGCCTCCTGTCAGGATCAGTTTGACCACCATAGAGTCGTAATAGCCGGGGATCTCATAATCCTTATAGAGGGCGCCGTCAATCCGCACACCTATCCCGCCGGGAGAGTAGTAGGCCGTCACCGTTCCGGTGCTGGGGAGGAAGTTGTTCTTTGGGTCCTCGGTGCAGATCCTGCACTCCATCGAGTACCCCCTGACCAGCACATCCTCCTGTGATATGTCAAGCTCCTTGCCAGCTGCAATCTCGATCTGCTTCTTCACGATATCAATGCCGGTCACCTCTTCGGTGATGGTATGCTCAACCTGAATCCTCGTATTCATCTCGAGGAAGTAGAAGTTGAGTTTCTCGTCGACAAGAAATTCGACCGTACCAGCATTAGTATAGTCAGCCGCCCGCGCCGCCTTGACCGCCGCCTCACCCATCTTCACCCTGGTTGTGTCGTCAAGGAGGAGCGATGGGGCGATCTCTATCAGCTTCTGGTGCCTCCTCTGGATCGAACAGTCCCTCTCTCCAAGATAGATGGTATTGCCGTGGTTATCGGCCAGGATCTGTACCTCAATGTGGTGAGGCCCCACCAGGTACTTCTCGATAAAGACATCGGTAGAGCCGAAGGCGCCCTTCGTCTCCGACCGGGCCGCCTCAAAGGCGCCTTGTAATTCATCCTCGGTATTGGCAATCCGCAATCCCCTGCCGCCCCCCCCTGCCGACGCCTTAACCATAACGGGGTACCCTATGTCAGCGGCCACCCTGGAAGCCTCGTCGAGATCCTTGACAGCCCCCTCACTCCCAGGGAGAAGGGGTACTCCAGCCTTAATCATCATCGTCCGGGCCCGCACCTTATCGCCCATATTCGAGATGGAAGCGCTGGAGGGACCGATAAATGTGATCCCCCGCCGCTCACACACCTTGGGGAAGCGGGGGTTCTCGGCAAGGAAGCCATAACCGGGGTGTATGGCGTCGGCCCCTATCTTGTCGGCAAGGTCAACAATGGCGTGGAGATTCAGATAGCCGTTGATGGGGCCAGGTCCAACCTGGTACGCCTCATCCGCCTTCTTAACATAGAGCGACGTCGCGTCGGCCTCGGAGTAGATGGCCACCGTCTCAATATCCAGCTCCTTGCACGCCCGGATGACCCTGGTGGCAATCTCGCCCCTGTTCGCTACCAATACCTTCTTAAACATAACTAAAAGAAGGTAAATCATTTTAAGCCGCCCTGTCAACCCAAATCCACAAATCCACCGTCTGCCTTATTTCTTGACTTTTGTTGGATGTTCAAGTATTTTTATGGTGCTTTTCGTGAGATCCAGGAAAACTCTTTATGAAATTAGGCACTCTAGCCCTCGGTAGATACCCGGCTCTTGTCGGCGTCATGACAGATTTTAACGACAGAAGAGCGTTGCGGCGCGCGCTGAAGGTCGGTATTGATGCCATCGAAATTAGAGTAGACCATCTTGATTCACCTGACACAACCACACTAACGAACGTTATCGGCGATATTCGTAAGAGGACGCTGCCCATCATTACCACCATTAGAAGCGTCAAGGAGGGCGGCAAGCGCCATATTCCTGACGGGGAGAGGGTTGCTCTATTCGAGGCGCTTATTCCACTTACCGACGCCGTTGATATCGAATTAAGCTCGAAGGGAATACTCATGGATGTGGTCGGCATCGCAAAGGGTGCGGGAAAGCGGGTAATTATATCCCATCACAACTTTCGCTCCACTCCCGCTCAGAGCAGGCTGGAGCAGGTTGTCACGAATGGAAGGAGTGTCGGCGGGGATATCGTCAAGATTGCTACAATGGTAAAAAATGACAGGGATGTTAGAAAACTTGCCTCCCTCACCATGGAGCACAAAAATTTAATTACCATAGCCATGGGGGAGAAAGGGGCGGCTTCAAGAATATTTTTTCCTCAACTGGGCTCTCTATTGACCTATGCGCCGATAGGGGAAACAACCGCGCCGGGGCAACTGCCGCTCAAGGTTGTAAGGAAAGAGTTGGCCCGCTACTACGTCTGAGTGTTGAGTGGGAAGGCACATTACCCGGCAGTTTCGACATCCATGAGATATCTTGACACGCGGCTCTCCACAGATACCAAATAAACCAGCTATAGGCAAACAGCAAAGGAGGAGTTACACCCATGACAACACGAATTGCGATCAACGGCTTTGGAAGAATAGGACGGAACATATTACGGGCCTCGATTAATGCAAGTGAGTTTGAGATTGTTGCGGTCAATGATATTACCGACGCGAAAACCCTTGCCCACCTCTTGAAATACGACTCAGTTTTCGGCGTCCTCGATGCGGAGGTCGAGGTAAGGGAAAATGCCATTGCTGTCAACGGCAGAGAGATAAGGATCACCGCCGAAAGGAACCCTGCACAATTACCGTGGAAGGAGCTAGGCATCGATATCGTCATGGAGTGTACGGGGCTCTTTACCAGCAGCGATAAAGCTGGTGGGCACCTTGCGGCAGGGGCAAAGAAGGTCATAATCTCAGCTCCGGCCAAGGGGGAGGATATCACCGTCTGTATGGGGGTCAACCATGAGAAGTACGAGGCCGACAAACACCATATTATATCGAACGCCTCATGCACCACAAACTGCCTCTCACCGATGGCAAAGGTGCTGCTGGAAAACTTTGGACTAGTGAAGGGGATGATGACCACCATCCACTCCTATACAAACGACCAGAAGATACTCGACCTCCCCCACAAGGATCTGCGCAGGGCAAGGGCGGCTGGAGTCTCCCTCATACCGACCACAACGGGGGCCGCCAAGGCGGTTTCACTCGTTCTCCCTGAGTTGAAGGGCAAACTGGACGGCATGGCCGTAAGAGCGCCGCTGCCGAGCGTCTCCCTCGTGGACCTGACCGTAGAACTTGAGAAGGACGCCACACCCTCGGAGATCAATGCAGCCATGAAGAAGGCCTCGGAGGGCGATCTTAAGGGCATCCTTGGCTACTGTGAGGAGCCGTGCGTCTCTATCGACTTCAAGGGAAACTCCCACTCCTCCATCTTCGATGCTCTCTCAACCCAGGTCATGGGAGGCAGACTGGCGAAGGTTCTTACCTGGTACGACAACGAGTGGGGCTTCTCGTGCAGAATGGGGGATCTCGCCAAGTATATTATCTCTAAAGGACTATAGGGAACCTCTGAATAATTCGTCCCTGAATCATTCAGAGGACGAAAAATAAAAGTGCGATTTTATTTTTCTCACATTTTCAATGGCTTACCGCCACTGAAAATAGCGATACTTCCATGTATCGCGGAAGGTCTGAACAAATCAGACCTTCCTTGGTAGCTAATTACTACAGCCAGTTCCTTACTACGTGAGGTAAGAGATGGACAACCTTTCATATATAGATGAGATAGACATAAAGGGTAAGAGCGTTCTCATGAGGGCCGACTTTAACGTCCCCCTCAACGAGAGCGGCAACATAACGGACGACATGCGTATACGCGCCGTTCTTCCCACCATCAATTACGCCCTCGATGAGGGTGCTAAGATTATACTCGCCTCTCACATGGGAAGACCCAAGGGAAAACGTGCGCCGGAGTTGAGCCTCGCCCCTGTTGCCAAGAGACTTGCCAGGCTCCTCGAAAAGGAGGTGCCTCTGGCCCCCGACTGCATCGGGGCGGAAGCGGAGAAGATGATCGACGGCATGGAGGAGGGCGGCGTCCTGCTGCTCGAAAACCTGCGATTCCACTCCGAGGAGGCGGCGAACGACGAAGGGTTCGGCAAGAAGCTCGCTTACGGCGCCGACGTCTATATCAACGACGCCTTCGCCACGGCCCACAGGGCCCACGCGTCGAATGTTGCAGTCACCCACTACATCAGCAGTTGCGCTGCGGGACTCCTGATGAAGAAGGAGCTCTCCTACTTCAGTCAGGCAATGGAGCACCCCATGCGCCCCCTGACCGCTATCATCGGAGGGAAAAAGGTGTCGGACAAGGTGGGAGTTCTCTTCAGCCTCTGTGAAAAGGCCGATAAGCTCATCATCGGCGGCAGCATGGCCATAACCTTCTTTAAGGCCCTTGGCCATGAGGTGGGAACATCCTTCGTCGATGAAGAGGCCCTAGAGTCAGCCAGGGAGGTCATTGCCAGGGTACATAAGCAGAAGACCAAACTCTACCTCCCCGTTGATTTCGTTGTGGCCGACAAGTTTGACAAGGCGGCGGAGACTAAGGTGGTCACTGCCCAGGAGATACCCAAGGAGTGGATGGCCCTCGATATCGGGCCTGCCTCGGTGATCCTCTTTTCAGAGGCCATACAGAATGCTAAGACAATCATCTGGAACGGCCCGATGGGGGTCTTCGAGATGGACGCCTTCAGCCGAGGCACCTTCGCCATGGTGACCCATGTTGCCAACACCTACGCTCTCACCATCATAGGGGGGGGAGACACCGATGTAGCCGTCCATCGCGCCGGAGAGCACAGGCGAATGAGCTACATGTCAACGGGAGGCGGCGCATTTCTTGAACTCCTTGAGGGCAAGGAGCTGCCCGGGATTGCAGCGCTGACGCGGTGCAGGGAAAAAGCGTAGGTTACAAAATCTGGCACGAAAACACGATTAAGTAACGTCCATGTATCACGGCAGGTCTGAATTAAACAGACCTGCCGCAAGACACTCCATTACAGAAAATCTACCAGGGAGTCTAAACTACTATGACAAAATCATTTATCGCCGGAAACTGGAAGATGAACGGCACCACCGATGAGGCGGAACGTCTCATCGAAGGGCTGAAGGAGGCCCTTGACGGCACAAATTCCACCGAGGTTGCCATCGCCCCCCCCTATACCTTGCTCCACCTTGTAGGGAAACTTCTTGAGGGCACACCCATCAAGCTGGCCGCTCAGGATCTCTACTGGGAGGAGAAGGGGGCCTTCACCGGGGAGATATCACCGGCCATGCTACAGGATGTGGGATGCGAGTATGTCATCATCGGTCACTCCGAGCGGAGACACATCATGAACGAGAGCGATGAAATGGTGAACAGGAAGCTTGCCGCCGCCCTCCATGGCGGGCTGAAACCTATACTCTGTATCGGTGAAACCCTCGACGAGCGGGAGAGTGGCGAGGCATTCGCCGTTGTGAAGCGACAGGTCACAGAGGGGCTCAAGGGCGTCCTTCCGGCTCAGATGAGAGATGTCACCATTGCCTATGAGCCGGTGTGGGCAATTGGAACGGGCAAGACCGCCACCCCCGATCAGGCGGAGGAGATTCACAGCGCCGTAAGAAAACTTCTCCTCGAAACCTACGACCGTGAGACTCTTCAGGATACGAGGATACTCTACGGTGGAAGCGTCAAGGCAGATAATGTCGATACCCTCATGGCTCAGCCTGATATAGACGGCGCCCTGGTCGGAGGGGCAAGCCTCAAGGCAGATGACTTTACCAGGATAGTCAGATTCAGACCTCTCTGATTTTTTTGTACACTCCTGTAAAAATATATTGATAATTGCATCCTGTTGCTATATAGTGGCTGGGTTATGGAGGTAATATGTTTACAGCTGTTGTAGTTCTACATATCATTGTGAGTGTCGTCCTCGTCATAGTTGTCCTCTTGCAGGCCGGAAAGGGGGCGAGTATCGGCGCCTCTCTGGGCGGAGCTTCCAGCCAGACCATCTTCGGCAGCGCCGGGCCAACCACCTTCTTCGGGAAGATAACGGCTGCCTGTGCAATTATCTTCATGATTACCTCCATATCTCTGACCTACATGACCTCTGCAAAGCGAAGGTCGTCGGTAATGGATGGGGTTCAGAGTATTGAGAAGGCCCCTGCCCAGGAGAGTCCTGTAGAAGCAGCTCTCCCGCAAGAGCCGAAAGAGACAGCTCAACCTGAAAAGAGCCCTGCTGAATAGCAGATTCGCCTTCCTCCAACCAACACAACTCTCCACGCCGCATTCCTTATGAAGGGTTGATATGAAACAGCCCCCCCTGATAGTAAGCGCCTGTCTTCTCGGCATAAAGTGCCGCTACGACGGAACAGATGCCGCGAATGAGACGATCCTCGATATGGCCCGGACACGATGCCTTATCCCCCTATGCCCCGAACAGCTAGGAGGCCTCCCCACCCCAAGAGCAGCGGCAGAGATAGAGAACGGCAATGGCGGCGATGTGCTCGACGGCTCTTCCAGGGTGATTTCCGGAGATGGCAGTGATGTAACCCCTAACTTTACAAGGGGCGCGGCAGAGATCTTGAAGGTTGTCCGTCTTTTTGATATAAGTGAAGCTTGCCTGAAGGAGAAGAGCCCTTCGTGCGGTGTTACAACCCTATCGGGCGGGGGAGATGTTGTAAAAGGCGTGGGAGTCACAACGGCGCTCCTAATTAGATCAGGCGTCCGGGTAAGCGGGGTAAATTGAGGAATATCCCTGTATCGAATAAGGGCTGAATAGATCAGGCCTTCCCTAAAGAGAGGAGCCTTACACAATGAAGATAACCTACCACAGCCACTCCTGTTTTCAGATTAACAGTGCAAACCACAGCATTATCATCGACCCCTTCATAACCGACAACCCCCTTTCAGTGATTACCCCGGATGAGATAGAGGTCGACACCATCCTCGTTACCCACGGTCACTTCGATCATGTCGGCGACGCAGTAGCCATCAGCAAGCGGAACAAGGCCACCATCATCGCCCCCTTTGAGTTGTCAAACTACTTCCAGGAGAAGGGCGCCGAGAGTCACCCCATGCATATCGGCGGCGGCTACGACTTCCCCTTCGGCAGAGTAAAACTTACCATCGCTCATCACGGCTCCACAACCGAGTCGGGAGCGGTTGGCAACCCGTGTGGTTTCGTCATAACCATGGATAAAAAAGTCATCTACCATGCAGGCGACACAGGACTTTTTTCAGACATGAAACTCATAGGAGAACTCGACGCTATCGACGTCGCCCTCCTCCCCATCGGCGACAACTTCACCATGGGAATATCGGACGCGCTGAAGGCGGTGGAGTTCCTAAAACCGAAAACGGTAATACCCATGCACTACAACACCTTTGACGTTATAAACCAGGATCCCCACAAATTTGTCGAGGGGCTCGAAGGTTCTCCGACGAAGGGTGTCATACTGGAAGTGGGGGAGAGTCTGGAGATATAGAGGAGCTCTCTCTTCCAGATTAAGGTGATGCAGGAAGTCAGAAAACGGATTACCACAGATAAATACGGATTAACAGATTCGGGACAAAAAATAGAGAGCAAATTAGGGACATCCATGATAAGTAAAGTCAAGCGGAAAACGGAGCTTTCCCTTGCCTTCGGTGGTTTTTCTTTCCGATAGCTACTCTTTATTGCGTAGCATTGCTCCTCGTTCTTTTTAGTCAATCAAAGGGTCAACGATCATCGTGACCAGACATCCATGTGCTGTCTCGGACCAGGTGATGCATATTTTCAGGCGTCACCTTTGCTAAGGTCCTTACAGAAGATTGAGTTTGGGTCAAACCTGCCGGT